>JAKIWD010000065.1 GCA_022750205.1 Thermoplasmata archaeon | reverse complement strand
GAAGCGGTCAGTATTCCGGCGACCATCGCGGCCACGGAGCCTTTCCCCTTGGAGCCCGTCACGTGCACCGCGCGGAACGTGCGATGCGGGTCCCCGAGCTCGGCCAGGAGCGCTTGCACCACCTCGAGGCCCGGGCGCATCCCAAAACGCCGACGCTGGTACAAGCGTTCGAGCGTTGTGCGGTAGTCGGCGTCGGTCACGGTCGACGAGCGGTCAACGAACTCCGCCACTTCATAAGACGTGGGGAGTGCGGCCGGCTCAGTACATCGACCGCTCGCGATACGATCCGTACACCGACTGGAAAGCGTGGACGATCTCCCCGAGCGTGGCGCGGGCTCGGAGCGCGTCCAGGACCGCCGGCATCGTGTTCTCCGACTCGGTGGCCGCGACGCGCTCGAGATGCTCGAGCGCCGCAGCGTGGCGGCCGGCGTCCCGCCGCGCGCGCAAACTCCGCAGCCGCCGGGACTGCTGGCGGCGCGCCTCCTCGGTGATCTTCAAGCGGGGCACCCGGATCGGGGTGTCCACGGTGTAGGCGTTGACCCCGACGATCTTCTGGTCGCCGGATTCGACGCTCCGCTGGTAGCGGAACGACGCCTCCTGGATCTCCCGCTGGAAAAAGCCTCGCTCGATCGCCGGGACGACGCCTCCCAGGGCGTCGATCCGGTCGAAGTAGCGTTCGGTCTCGTCCTCGAGCTGGTCGGTCAGCCACTCCAGGTAGTAGCTGCCCCCGAACGGATCGACGGCGGCGGCCACGCCGGTCTCGTGGGCGATGATCTGCTGCGTGCGCAGTGCGATGCGCACCGCGTCCTCGCTGGGGAGCTGAAGCGCCTCGTCGTAGGAGTTCGTGTGGAGCGACTGCGTCCCGCCGAGCACGCCGGCCATCGCCTGGACGGCCGTCCGGACGATGTTGAGCTCGGGCTGCTGCGCCGTGCACGAGCACCCGGCCGTCTGGGTGTGAAAGCGCATCCACCACGAGCGCTCGTTCTTGGCGCCGAAACGGTCGCGCATGGCGCGCGCCCAGACCCGACGTGCCGCCCGGAACTTGGCGATCTCCTCGAAGAAGTCGTTGTGCGAGTTGAAGAAGAAGGAGAGGCGCGGCGCAAAGTCGTCGACGTCGAGACCCCGCGCGATGCTCTCCTGGACGTAGGCGAGCCCGTCGGCCAACGTGAAGGCGAGCTCCTGGGCGGCGGTGGATCCGGCCTCGCGGATGTGGTACCCGGAGATGGAGACGGGATTCCACCGCGGGAGGTGCTTGGTTGCGTACTCGATCGTGTCGATGACCAATCGCAACGCCGGTCGGGGAGGGTAGAGGAACTCCTTCTGGGCGATGTACTCCTTGAGGATGTCGTTCTGGGTCGTCCCACCGAGCCGCTCCGCCGGCGCCCCGCCGGCTTCGGCGGTCAGCAGGTACATCCCCCAGACGATGTTCGCTGGCCCGTTGATCGTCATGCTCGTCGTCACGTCGGCGAGCGGGATGCCCCGGAGCAAGCGCTGCATGTCGTCGAGCGACGAGACGTTGACGCCGCACTTGCCGACCTCCCCCAGCGCCTCGGGATCGTCGGCGTCGATCCCATACAGCGTCGGGTCGTCGAACGCGATCGACAGGCCCGACTCGCCGTGTTGGAGCAGGTAGTGGAACCGGCGGTTGGTGTCCTCCGGGGTGCCGAATCCGGAGAACATTCGCATCGACCAGGTGCGGCCCCGGTACATCGTCGGATGGACGCCGCGCGTGAACGGGTACTCCCCCGGGTAGCCGATCTCCTCGACCGAGGAACGCGGGGAATGCGGTGTGTACAGGCGGTCCACGGGAATGCCGCCCAGGGTGGTGAATCGATCCCGGCGTTCGGGGGTCTTGGCCAGTGCCGGACCGACGGTTTCCGCTTCCCACTGGCGGCGACGCGCTCCGATCACCGATTCGTCCCGCTCGTCAGCGGGCGGGTCGGAGCCCGGCGAGGTTCGGGGGACGGTCGGTCGGCTGGCCGCCATCGGGCGAGGGAGGGTCGGGCGGTCTTAACTCCGTTGCGGCGGGCGCCCCGCGCCGGTCACGGCCTTACCCGGGAACGCGCAGGCCCACGAGGTCGCTGCGCCCCCGTCGCCGTACCGGCACACCGAGCCGACGGGCGAATCGCGGGAACGCCGTGCCGGTCCACTGCGTGTTGTCCGCGAGCACGACCGCCCCTGGCGAGAGCTTCGGGCGGATCGTCTCGAGCTCGAACGCGAGGTGGGCGGGGGTGTGCAGGTCGTCGTGGAGAAAGAAGTCGATCCGGGGGATCTCCTCGACGAGCGCGGGCAGCAGCACCTGGCTTGGGCCGAGCCGCAGGTCCCAGCGGGCGCGGGAGATCTTCGGCATCGCCCAGCCGCTGGAGCGGCCGGGCGGAACCGCCACCGGCGATTCCCGCGCGCCGAGCACCGGAGTGGACTGGACCAGCGGCAGGTCGATGGAATGCAACGTCCCGGCCCGATTCCGGTTCAGTCCGAGCAGGAGATGGAACGACGAGACCCCGGAGGAGACGCCGGTCTCCACGGCGTGCGAAGGACGCAGCAGGCGGATGAGCGTGTAGAGTTCAAGTGGAGCCCGGAACTGAGCGTAATTCTCGCGTCCTCCGGCCAGATGGGCCCGTCGCAAGACGCGCTCGCGATGGACGAACCTCCCCGCCTCCCCCAGCGTGCGGAGGACCCCGGCTCCGGATCCGCCGAGCAGGGAGGTCAGCCAACGGACATCGGGTTTGGCCCGAGGATCCCCCAATGCCTCGATCGCTCGGAGGGCCAGTGCCGGAGGTTGGGTACTGGGCATACCGGCTCGCGAACGGTGTGGGAGCTTTAGGTTCTCGCGAGACGCCCGGCGTCCTGCTTGGGGACCAGCCGCGCGCGCTGAACCGTGAGACGGTGGCGCCCCCCATCGCTATCGGTGCGCGAATCGACGATCTCGATCCGCTGTCGGAAGAACGGCGCATCCACGACCAATGTCTCGTACTCGCCGCCCTCTCCCGCGACGTTCACGCGACGCATCCGTTCGCTCCGTCGCTCCAGCTCGGCGAGCAACGCGAGGTCGAGGCGACGGCCGAGCAGGTCCGCGCCGAGCGGCTCGGCCGCAACCTGGACCAGCCGAATGTCGAGGCCCGTGGCGATCTCCTCGCGCACGACCCGACCGGCCGACTTGCCCCAGAGAGGGTCGTAGAGGCGGCGACCGAGCTGATAGCACGTGCGCTGGGCACGCGCCCACTGGTACGAGGATGCAATGGCGCCGGCCGTGACGGTTGGGCTCGCGGTGGAGAGCGCCGCCATCAACGCGTCCGTCTCGGCCTGCTCATCGCCTGCGGGGACCGGAACTCGGCGGCAGCGCTTGCCCCAGGCTTCGGCCTGCAGCGGGACGAGCTCGAGGTTCGGTGTGTGGAACATCATCGAGTCCGGATCGGCCGGCTCCAGGACGAGCAATTCGTCCACGCTCCATCCTTGGGTCTCGGCGAGGTACGCCGCGTACGTGGAATCCTTCCCCCCCGAGGCGAGCGCCGTCGCGCCCGGCGGGTTCACGGTAGCCCGAGACCCGAGCGCCAGGTCGCGTACAGCCGGGTGAGGTCGAGGTCCGCGGTCGTCTCCCCGTTCCATGCGAAGTGGGCGCCCAGGGCGGTCACGCGGCCGAGTCGGGACAACGGGTGACCGCGGAAGCGACGCTCGAAGGACCCCGTCCGGTCCGCGGGCACCTCCGCCACCCAGCGCGAAGCCCCTTCCGCCGAGAGCGCGAGCGTCGCGGTCGTCAGGCCCGTGGCGGCGAGTTCGACGTCGAACCCGAGCCCACCCCCGAACGCCATCTCCGGCAGCGTGACGGCCAATCCGCCGTCGGAGACATCGTGGGCCGCGCGGAGCTCGCCGGCCTCGGCAGCCGCCACGAGTCGTTCGCCGAGATGCCGGACGCGACGGGGGTCGGTCGGAGGGATGGGCATCCCCGTGCGCTGACGGCGACGGGCCCAGAGCGAGCCGCCGAGCTCCGGAGAAGATTGACCGACGAGATAGAGCGCGTCGCCGACCTCCTTGAGGTCGGAGGTGACCGCGTGGTTGGTGTCCTCGACCAGGCCGGTCGCGAGGAGCACCGGTGTCGGGGGGATCGCGGCGCCGAGGCCGCCGTTGTAGAAGCTCACGTTACCGCTCGGGACCGCGAAGCCGAGTCCCCGTGCACCCTCGGCGAGACCCTCGACCACGTCCGCGAAGTCCCCCATCACCCGGGGATCCTCCGGATTTCCGAAGTTCAGGCAATTGGTGAACGCGTCGGGACGGGCCCCCACGGCGTACAGGTTGCGGGCGGCTTCCTCCACGACCCAGATCGCGCCGGCGTGCGGGTCGGCCTGACAGGCCCACGGTTGTGCCGCCGTGGCCATGGCCAGCCCCCGCGCTTGCTCCGGGCGGGGTCGCAGTACCGCCGCGTCGCCGTGCGACGGCGAACTGGGCCGTCCGTGCAGGGCGCGGATCGCGGTATGGCCCTGCACTTCATGCTCGTACACCCGGATGACAGGCTCGCGGGAAACCACGTCGGGTGCCCCGAGGAACTCCTCGATGAGCGAGGTTGGGGACTCCTCGGGAACGGCGCCGGGAGCGCTCGGCCGGGGTCGCCGCCGCGTCGGACGATCGATCGTCGGCGGGTCGACGCGGAACCCGACCTTCAGGTGCGCCGCGGGAAGGCCATGCCAGAGAAGTTCCTCGTACGGACCCTCGGTCACGGCCCCGATGTCGGTCGCCGGCACGTCGAACTTGGCGAAGATCGCACGAACCCGGTCGACGTTCCGAGGGCGGACGTCGAGGAGCATCCGCTCCTGGGATTCCGAGACCCAGACCTCCCATGGTTTGAGCCCGGCCTCCCGAAGCGGGACGCGATCGAGGTCGATGCGTGACCCGAACCCGCCGGCGTGGACGATCTCCCCCGAGGCCGATGCGAGCCCTCCCCCTCCGAGGTCCTTGACGCCTTCGACGAGCCCCCCATCGTACGCCTCGAGGCACGCGCGGATCAACGGCTCTTTCATGATCGCGTCGCCCAGCTGGACGGCGCCGCGGGACTCCGCCTCGCTCCGCTCCGTGAGTTCCTGCGACGCAAACGCCACCCCGCCGATTCCGTCGCGGGCGGTGAGCCCCCCCACGAGCAGCAATCGATCGCCGACCGCCCGGGCGCGATTGGGGCGCAGGCGCGAGCGGGGCAGGAAACCGACGCAGGCGACGTTGACCAGGGGGTTGACCGCGTAGTTGGGGTCGAAGAAGATCCCCCCGGACACCGTCGGGACGCCGACGCGGTTCCCGTAATCGCGGATGCCCGCGATCACCCCCTCGGCGATGTACCGGGGACTCTTGATCCCCGGCGGGAGCGAGCCGGGCGGGGTGTCCAGGGGTCCGAAGAAGAGCGGGTCCGCGAGCGCGATCGGCTTGGCTCCGACCGCGAGCACGTCCCGCAGGATGCCGCCGATGCCAGTGGCAGCGCCGCCGTACGGCTCGATCGCGGAGGGGTGATTGTGCGATTCGATGCGCAACGCGTAGGCGAATCCGTTGCCGAACTGCAGGACGCCGGCGTCGCCGGTCCCGAGAACGCGAGGGGGCGCTCGCACATCCGCGAACGCGGCGCGGAGAAAGGGTCGCGAACTCTTGTAACTGCAATGTTCGCTCCAGCTCTGCGCGAGCCCCGCGAGTTCGACATCAGTGGGATCCCGCTCCTCCCCCCGGTAGTACTCCTGGATCCGGGAGAGCTCGGGCGCGGAGAACCCAAGACCCCGCTTCGCGCTGATCGCGGCCAGCTCGGTCTTGCGCGCAGCACGCAGTGGGACGCTGGTCACTCCGGGCGCCCACCGGCTCGTCTCGGTCGAACCCCCGGCTCGTCGCGTCGTCATGCCCTTCGCGGTTGGACACTCACCCGGTGGATGACCGGGTTCGCCAAGAGCCGATCAACGGCCTCGGCGGCGAGTTTCTCGGCGGCCCGCGCGCTCACTCCCTGGAACTCGAGGGTGTAGACCCGCGCGGTGCGAACGTGCTGGATGTGGGCGATGCCCAAGAGTCCGAGGGACTTCCCGATGCTCTCGGCTTCCGCGTCGAGCACCCCGGGTTTCAGTTCGACTCGTACCTCGATTGCCACTCCGGGGCTGCTCGACCGCACCACGCGACGCTCCGGACGATTCGAATGGGGTGGGACTCTTAATGCTGCCCCAGCCTCGTTCGCCCGAGCTGCTGGCGCTGCGCCCGAGTATGGCCCCGGGTCAAGTATTGGGGAGCCCCCCCCCATCGAGACGCGGATGGCACTGGCGGCGGGACTCCCGTGCGAGCCGCGGTTCCGCTCCCCTCGGTCTCGCCGACCGGATGCGCGTCGCGAATCACGCGACCATCCCACAATAGGACGGCCACCAGTAGGGCCGTCAGGATCTTCGACAACATGTACCCGCTCCCCTCGGGGTTCAGGGGAGGGTCGATCGAGAGCCACGGCGGGAAGAACCAGATCCACCAGATGGCGAAGGTGACGATCACGCTCGCGAGCACGATCATCCCTTTCCATCGCAATCGCCAGAACGGCGCCGTCGAGAGGCCGAGGGCGAGCCAGCTCAGGTTCAGCAACAGGACGATGGGCCACGTGGCCCACGCGTAGTAGGCGGGCCAGACGAGGCGGCCGACCAGATCGTACGGAACCTCGTACAGATGTGTGAAGGCGAACGGCACCGCTGCCGCGACGAGCAGCCGACGTGGCACGTTGAGCCCGGGCAACACCACGAGCGCGAACCCGAACACGGCGATCGCCAACGCGTAGGTGATCGGAAACGCCTGGCCGGCCGACCCGCGCCCGATCGCTGTCTGGACCACGCTGAGGATGAACGGCTGCCCGAACGTGATGGGCAGGCCATTGATCAGCAGCCACGCGATCCAGGCCGGGCCCACGATGAACTCCGGGCGGCGCCTGAGCTTGACGAGAAGCGGCTCCCGTTCCCCCGGACCGAGCACTGGCTTCCTGGGACGAGGGAATCGGGCCAATTAGATTCACCTTCCGAAGCCAGCTTCGGTTTCACGTGAGTACAGGGGGGGACCGCACGCGGGAGGTGCGCAGCGGCCAGTGCGAGCGTCGCGACCACGGAATCCTAAAGCCTAAATAGGGGTCCTTTTTCGGACCGCGGGCGCTGGGGGGCGACCGTTCATGGAAGAGCTCATTTGCAACGTGGAATTTCTTCGAGGCCCCGCCGAACTGGTGGCCCGAGTTTCGAGTGAAGCGGGAGGGGTCCGGGAGTACCGGGCGCCGAGCGCAGGGTCCGTCATCGACCAAGTGATCAACGACCTCCAAGAGGAGTTCGAGTCCGCCCCGTCGGCGTAGCGCCGCGTGCAGGAACGGGCATTGTTCACCTACGGACCGCAGGTCAGCTAGTTAGAGGAGGAACCACCGATGGAAAAGGGAGGAGACGGGAAGCCGCCGGTCAGCCCCGCCGTCGAGAGCGCATTCACGAAGGTCTGGGGAGATGAGCACGTCGTCGCGCTCATCGCGCTCAAGGTCGAGACCTCCGAGGCCGACACGGTCGCCACCGAGGTCAGCCGTTTCACCGAGGTCGACGATGTCTTCCTCGTCACCGGCGACACGGACATCTTCCTCAAGGTCCGATTCCCGCAGTATGACGAGCTCAAGGAGTTCGTGCTGCACCGCCTCCCCGGCGTGAAGGGGATCCGGGAGACCAAGACGCTCCTCGTGGTCACCGCGTACAAGGAGAGCGGGGAGGCCCATCGCCCATGAACGCGACCCCCACTCCTTCGTCCGCGGCCGCCCCCTCCATCGCCTCGGACCGGCTCGGCCCGCTCGCCCCGATCATCGAATCGCTCACCGATCTCGCGGACGATGGCAGCGTGCCCCGGAACGTCCGGCGGGGCGCTCAGTCGGCGCGCGAGCAGCTCAACAAGCCGAAGACGCCGCTGGACGTGCGCGTCGCCAGCGCGGTGTACACGCTCGACGATCTGGCGAACGACCCGAACATCCCGACCCACGGCCGGACCGCCATCTGGTCGATCATTTCCTCCCTGGAGAGCCTTCAGTGAACGGGCGGGGGCCAAACCTGAAATATCGCGCCCAAGTCCGTCGCCCTCGGAACGGGTGCGGGCCCGTAGCTCAGCTAGGTTGGCCGGCCGGACCCCCGGACGGTCCTAGAAAGAGCATCCGGCTTTTAACCGGTTGGTCGGGGGTTCGAACGCGGGGCGCCCGCGGACGCGGGCTCCTGCCGAGACTCCCCCCGGGCCCGTCTCTTTCCCGGAGCAGCACATGAGCCCCACCCGCGCGCGCTCGCGCGCCAAGAAAAAGCCCGAGCCGGCCCCGCCCGCGGCGGCCCGGCCCTTCACGGCGCACCACCTGGTCCCGCCCCACGAGCTCCTCAGCGAGGAGGAGACCCAGGCGACGCTCAAAACGCTTGGAACCGTCGCGGAACGACTGCCGAAGATCCTGACCAGCGACCCCGGCCTCAAGACCGATCCTAAGTTCGTCGCGGCGAAGGAGGCTGGCGAGCCCCTCGGCGGCCGGCTCGTCCGCGTCCGCCGCCCGAGCCAAACGGCCGGCGAGGCGATCGCCTACCGGGTCCTCACGGCGAGCCTGGGGGAGTGATTCCGATCCATGCGTGAAATCGTAGACGCCTTCTTCCGCGAGCGGTCGATCGTCAACCACCACTTGGCGAGCTTCAACGACTTCCTGCCGACAAACGACAACCCGAACTCGCGCATGCAGCGCATCGTCGATGAGGCGCGCGTCAGCGAGGACTCGACCGAGCGCGGGATCATCCGCCTCGACGTCCAGAAGACCAAGAGCTCGATCTACGTGCGCGTCGGGCGGCGGCGGGACCCGCGCACCGGCCTGGTCACCCCGTCGGCCGAGCCGACGATCTTCGTCGGGCAACCTTTCGTCAAGGAACCCGTGGGCTCCAAGCCGACGCTCACCCCGATGGAGGCGCGCCTTCGCAACCTCACTTACCAGGCTCCGATCTTCCTCAATGTCACCGTAGTCGAGAACGGCGTCGAGCGGGCTCCCGAGACGGTCCACATCGGCGACCTTCCGATCATGGTCAAGAGCCGGCCGTGCAACCTCCATCGCTCCAATATGGAGCGCGATTCCAACTTCCCGCTCTCGGACGAGGAATACCGCGCCAAGCTCGTCGAGTACGGCGAGGACCCGCTGGACCCGGGCGGCTACGCGATCATCGGCGGCACCGAGCGCGTGATCATCAGCCTCGAGGACCTCGCGCCGAACCGCATCTTCGCCGAGTTCAACGAACGCTACGGCACGCCGATCGAGAGCGCCAAGGTGTTCAGCCAGCGCGGCGGCTATCGGTCGCTGACGGTCGTCGAGAAGAAGAAGGACGGCATTCTCCAGGTCTCCGTCCCCACGGCGAGCGGCCAGATCCCGCTCGCGATCCTGATGAAGGCGCTCGGGATGAAGAACGACGAGGAGATCTTCCAGGCGGTCCTGGGCGAGCTCCTGCCGTTGGACGAGTCGTTCGTCCAGACGATGAAGCACCTGCTCAACGTCAACCTCGAAGAGTGCATCTCCAAGAAGCTCTACCCGCCCGAGGGGATCCTCACGACGGAGGACGCCCTGCTCTACCTGGAAAAGAAGTTCGCCACGGGCCAGGCCAAGGAGTACCGGCAGCGCAAGGTCGACGGGATCCTGGACCGGTCGCTGCTCCCCCACCTCGGCGATGCGAAGGCCGACCGGCTGAAGAAGGCGCTCTACCTCGCGCGCATGGCCCGAACCGTCCTCGAGCTGAACCTCAAGGAGCGGGGCGAGGACGACAAGGACCACTACGCGAACAAGCGGCTCAAGCTCGCCGGCGACCTGATGGAGGACCTGTTCCGGGTCGCGTTCACGCTGCTGCTCAAGGACCTGAAGTACCAGCTGGAGCGGTCGTTCGCCCGCAAGAAGGACCTGCGGATCGCGAGCGCCATCCGCCCGGACCTCCTCACGCAGCGCCTCGTCCACGCGTTGGCAACGGGCAACTGGGTCGGGGGCCGGGCTGGCGTCAGCCAGGTGCTCGACCGGACCAGCCACATGTCCGCGATCTCGCACCTGCGGCGCGTCACGAGCCCGCTCACCCGCAGCCAGCCCCACTTCGAGGCGCGTGACCTGCACCCGACGCAGTGGGGGCGCCTGTGTCCCAACGAGACCCCCGAAGGGCAGAACTGCGGGCTCGTCAAGAACTACGCGCTCTGCGTGGACGTCTCGGAAGGGTGCGACGAGGACGAGGTCACGCTCATCCTGCGGGACCTGAACACCCGGGAGATCGGCCCCGAGGTCTTCCAGGAGTCGTCGGCCCCGAAGGGCAAGCGCGCCGCCCGCGTCTACGTTAACGGCAACCTGATCGGACTGCACTCCAACCCGATCGAGCTCGTTCGGGAGATCCGCGAGCGGCGCCGCTCCGGCACGCTCTCCCCCACGCTCGGCGACAAGACCTACGAGATCAACGTCCGCTACGACGAGAAGATGAACGAGGTGATCGTCAACTGCGACTCCGGTCGCCTGCGGCGGCCCCTCATCGTCGTCAAGGACGCGGTCCCTCGCGTCACGACCGCCGACCTGGACGACCTGGGTCAGGGCACGCTCTCCTACACCGACCTCATCCGCCAGGGCAAGGTCGAGTGGATCGACGCCGAGGAGGAGGAGGACACCCTCATCGCGGTCGACCCGTTCGAGCAGCCCGAGCGGTGCCCGAAGTGCGAGCGCGCCCTCTCCCGCAGCGACATTCGCTGGCTGACGGCCGGGGAGAAGGTCGACAAGCCGATGGTCCAGTGCGGCCGCTGCCACGGCGAGTTCCCAACCCCCAGCCTGCTCACGGGCGGCCACACGCATCTGGAGATCGACGCGAACCTGATGCTCGGCGTCTGCACGGGACTCATCCCCTACCCCGAGCACAACTCGACCCCGCGCAACACGATGGGCAGCGCGATGGCCAAGCAGGCGCTCGGCGTCGAGTCGGTCAACTACCGCCGACGGCCCGACACCCGGGGCCATCTGCTCCACTACCCCCAGGCGCCGCTGCTCCAGACGCAGACGATGCGCTACGTCCACTTCACGGAGCGACCGGCCGGCCAGAACTTCGTCGTCGCCGTCCTCTCGTACGAGGGGTACAACATGCAGGATGCGCTCGTCTTCTCCCGCGCGGCGATCGACCGCGGACTCGGACGCTCGTCGTTCTTCCGGACGTACCGCGGCGAGGAGCGCAAGTATCCGGGCGGCCAGGAGGACCGCTTCTCGATCCCGACCCCCGATGTCGCCGGTGCGCGCGTCGACACGGCGTACCGCAGCCTCGGCGAGGACGGCCTGATCTACCCCGAGCTCGAGGTCCAGGAGGGCGATGTGCTGATCGGCAAGACGTCGCCGCCGCGTTTCCTCGAGGAGAAGACCGACCTGCTCACCCCCCAGAAGCGCCGCGAAACGTCGGTCACCGTCCGCTTCGGGGAGCGGGGCTGGGTCGACACGGTCGTGCTGACGGAAGGGGAGAACATCTCCAAGCTCGTCAAGGTCAAGGTCCGCAACCAGCGGGTGCCCGAGCTCGGCGACAAGTTCGCCTCGCGCCACGGACAGAAGGGCGTCGTCGGCCTGATCGTGCCGGCCGAGGACCTCCCGTTCACGCGCGACGGCGTCACGCCGGATTTGATCATCAACCCCCACGCCATCCCCTCGCGCATGACCGTCGCCCACGTGCTCGAGATGCTGGGCGGCAAGGTCGGCTCGCTCGAAGGGCGGACGATTGACGGCACGGCGTTCTCCGGCGAGCGCGAGGAAGCGCTCCGCGAGAGCCTGCAGGCGCTCGGCTACCACCCGTCGGGCCGCGAGACGTCGGTCACGGTCCGCTACGGAGAATCCGGCTGGGTCGACAACGTGATCCTGACGGAGGGGGAGAACAT
>JAKIWD010000054.1 GCA_022750205.1 Thermoplasmata archaeon | reverse complement strand
GGAACGATTGCTCACGATCTATCGTACGTGCCGGAAGCGAGAGTTGGACTTTCTCGAAGTGGTTCGAGATGCAATATCAGGGAACGGCTATCCAGCGTTCGGTCCACCGTCAGTGGCGGCCAGAAACGTGAGCTGATACGCGTCTCGGCAGGTGCGTCAATTGACGTCAGCGCTTCGCGGTTCACGGCAAACCTGTCGCAGTCGGCATCGTCGGGCCCAGCCCCGCTCTCGGTGGTGTTCAACACGACCCCCGGCGGTGGGCCAGGGCCGTTTACCTTCTCCTGGACCTTCGGGGACGGGAGCTCAGCAGCCGGTGCTGGAGTTTCCCACACCTACACGGTGCTAGGGGATTACAGCGTCACACTCACTTCTCGCGACTCTGAGAATGAGTCGTTCTCCATCTCAGCCTCGGTCCAAGTTTACGCCTCCTCGTCCGAAAGCCCGGGGGGGAGCAGTTCCGGAAGCGGCGGGCCACTCTACGTGTCGATCTCCGGGAACCCGGTTACCGGACCGGCTACGCTCAGAACCCAGCTCTCTGCAACGGTGCGCGGTGGCGTGTTCCCGTACTCGTTCGAGTGGAACTTTGGTGACGGTTCTGGTAACGCTTCCGGAAGTCAGGTTAACCATACCTACGGGACGGCTGGCGATTTCGCGGCAATAGTGTTCGTGAACGATCAGTCGGGGAATCAAGCAGAGACCGGCGTATTCGTGGAGGTCGGCAATAACACGGAAGTTTCCAGTCCGCTCGCAGCATATGTTACGATTCTCTCGATGGAGGGCACCGCTCCCTTTACGGTGGAATTTGCACCGGCGGCTGTAGGTGGTTCTGGGTCCTACGTCCTTACCTGGGTGTTTGGCGATGGCTCGGCCAATTTCACCACAACTGGCCTCGCGCCGATCTCCCACTCGTACGCCACAAACGGTAGGTTTTACCCTACGCTGATCGTCAGCGATTCGGGCGGGCATAGCGCCCTCTGGTCGTCGGCAGTTCTCGGTAGGCCGGTCTCCGTAACCGGGCCGAGCTCCGCTCAGCCCGGAAACTCTGCACCAGGGCTTCCATGGTTCTGGATTGGGGCGCTGGTCGCATTGGGGGCAGTTTGCGGTGCGGGAGTCGGGGTCGTCGCGCAATCGCGTAGAACTGAGTTTTCCTCCCTAAGCCCTCAGCGGGCGGGGTACGAGTCCTATCGGGGAACCGCGCGTCGAAGCGTCGACCCCCAAGGACAACGCACCCGGTCTGGGACGTCGCCGCCCGAACCCGACCCCGAGTCGGACATGCTCTGAGTGAACGATGAGAGTAGCTCCTTGATTCAACTTTAGCCACGCCCGCGGCTTTGCCCGTGCGGGGGGCCTCCGCACAAAGACCTCGGCGGCTGCACAGAGTATCGGCTTCGGCCAGAAACCCGAGCGGATACGATCGTTGTAACGCTCGCCGACGAACCTGTGTCGCCTGCGTCGGTGTGTCGCGATCCCGCGCCGCCGGATCTACGAGGAACGAAGCATGTTGGCGAGCCCCCTCGGCGAACTCGTGCCGTCACGCCCCCAGCGACATGAAGCTCCGTTCGTTACGACCGCGAAATGGCCCGCGCATCGACGAGGACCCTTCGACTGCCGGTGTTCATTCACGCCCCTCCTGAGAAGGTGTTCGCGGCGGTGACGGAACCCCAGCTCCTGACGCGTTGGTTGATGGATCGCGCGACATTTTCCGCGCACAAGGGAGCGATGTACGCATTCACTTGGGAGGGCGGTCCGACCCACACGGGAACTATCCTCGACTTCGTTCCCGGAAAGCGGTTCACCATAAGTTGGAGCTGGCCCGGTCACGAAACTCTCAAGGCGACCAAGCTCCGGCTCTCGCTCGTACCGAAAGAGGGAGGTACCGTCCTCACGTTCACGCACTCCGGATTTGGGACAACCGGGCCTTGGAAGGAGCTCTACGAAGGCTCCATTCGGGGTTGGACGTACTTCATGATGAACCTCAAGTCCGTGCTGGAGACCGAGCACGATCTCCGATACCCGCACGATTGGTAGGCTCGGAGATCGCCGATTGGACTCTCGCGCCGACCACCCCCTCTGTCCGAGCGGACGGTCGGTCATCGCCCGCTTGCCCCCAGAGGTGTTGGAAGAGCTCTTCGGCCCAGCGCAACCCCACCGGGTCTCGTAGCAGTATCATCGTCGACCGGTCCATCGGCCCGTCCAGGGTCGGGAATCGGATCCAAGCCTGCTCGTCGACGACCACGAGGGAGAGTCCGGGAGGCTTGATCGTTCGGATCGAGATGAGCGACGGCACCTCGATGGTACGACTTCCGGGCGGGCCACTGGCGCGTGCAGGGAGCAAGAATCGGACATCGATGCCGTGCGGGAGCTTTGCCCGCGACGCGGGCAGCAGCGGATCGATCGGTTCGTCGGAGACCATCCAGACCCGCGCTCGGACGTTTGTCAGGGCGCCCTCCTGGGCCGCTACGGTCGCGTAGGCCCCGAACGTCAGGGTCCCTTGAGACAGCTCCCCCACCCGCGAGAGGAAGTGGGGTTCGAGCCCGCCAAGGTCGTGACTCTGTAGGTAGCCGCGGTTCGCCACCAGGTACTCCAAGAACGGCAGCCCCGCGTAGAAGACGCGGGCGATCGAGGTCAGCGCGTACTTCCCGCGAGGCCCCTTCTCCACCAGGCCGGCGGCGGTGAGCCGCTGCAGGTGGCGGGAGGTCTCCGAGCCGGAACGGGCGAGCTGCCGGGAGAGCTCCGTGTGGGAGCGGGCCCCTCCCGAGAGTCGCGAAAGGATCTGGAGGCGCTCGGGCGAGGCGACCTCGAACAGAAAATCAGCGAGCGGTTCGGGCGCCATCGAATCCCCCCTTCCGAACCGACGGGCGAACCGAGGCGGGTGAAGCCGACGGCGCTGCGCGGAGCTCCGGGTGTCGGACTCCGACTCGGGGAGGGTCAATCGCGCCCTCCGGTACACGCCGCGCCCGCACTCTGCCCGGGCGGCGGGGTGTGATCAGATGGGCCATCGGTTCCGATCTTCGGGGGGACCCTCGTTCGGGAGCGGCCGGCACCGAGGGCGGCCGACCGCAGCGTGAGCCCCCGGGCCGAAAGAAGATTGGTAGAGTGATACGGCGTTGCCCCCGCCAGCACGGTCGCGGTAGAGCGGGTCGGCCTGACAGTCGAACGCGGGGATTTCCAACGCACGGATCGCCTCAGCTAGTGAGAGATGCCCGTCGGCGCGGCCCGAGAGGGATCTCGACGCGGGAACCCGTTGCCGCTCCATCGGAGGAAGGGTGGAACATCGCGACCGGTGCCGAGGGAGGAAGGGGTTGGTCGGACGGATCACCCGCGGAGCCACCTAGCTTGCTACACCATTCCCCGTGATGCTGTACCACGTGGATACCTCTCCGCCGCCGATCGTCACGTTCGAGTTGATCGAGGTGCCGTTGATCCAGCCGGCGTAGGTCACGAGCTGGTTCTGCTGGAACGAGTAGACGTACAGCGCGAGAGCGTTGGCGATCTGCTCGATCTCGGCATAGGCAAGCACGCGCCCGGGGCCGGCCGGGAGTTGCGCGGCCTGCTGCATGGCGATGGCCATCGCACTGTACGCGGCCCCTTGGCAGTTGTTCGGGATCCCGCCGCTGGTCTGGGCGTAGTTCGACCACCAGGTCCAATCGCCCGCCGGGTGGCAGGAGCTCGAGTTGAACTGGGCCAATTGCAGCTGCTCGTTGTCGGTGTCCGAGTAGGTGTACGAGGAATCGGGCACGTAGAGCGGGACCATGTAGTCGGTCGGGTCGGGGTAATCTGGCGCCCAGCCCAACCGATACACGGGCATCGGGTTCCCGTAGGGGCCCGAGTACAGCGAGTTGAGCACCGAGTCCACGAAGTTGATGTCCAGCGGGTTGGCCCGCAGCGCACCTCCGCTCAGGCTGTTGATCTCCGACGCCCAGTCGTTGATCCGTTCGTCAAGGTCGGGGGCGCCGGTCTCGCCGAAGAGGGGGAACTGGCACGGGTTGACCGCCGTGCATCCGGCCAGCTCGGGGTCGTAGAACGGGCTGCTGGTGTTGTGGGCGACCTGTTGCCACCACCACGCCGCCCCGCCCACATCGCTGGGATTCGTGTCGGGGTTCCCGCCGGGGAATGATATGTTCGTGGGGTAATAGTTCGCCATGAACTGCGGGATCGCGCCGCCGTAGTTGAAGTCGTACTCGATCCCATCGAGCGTGTTGATCGTCTGCTCGATCGTCGCGTACGGGTAGGCGTGCGCGATGAACTGCCTCAACCCGCCGTAGCTGAAGACGTCGGAGGGTACGGAGATCGGGTTGGTGGTGTACTTCTCCGCCCCCTGGACGTTGAACGCCAGGTTGAACGGGTAGAAGTCGATCGACAGCGACGGGAATGCGACCGTCTTGACCTTCCCCTGCGCGAGCAGCTGGAGCAGTAGGCCTGTGTCCGTCGACGGGATCGAGGCGAAGTCAGCGACCCCGGCCTGATACGCCTCCTCGCCGGGGAGCTGGTTGACCTCCCAGGTATCGGAGACGGAAGCCGCGAACGAACCGGCGGCGGGCCAGCATCCCTGCCAGGTGCAGTACGGGTTGGGCGAGTACGACGGGCTGGCCTGCAGGCTGTACGCCGAGCCGATGCTGATCGAATTGAGGTAGTACGGGCCGCTGCCCACCATCTTCCACTGAACATTGCCGAAGTACGGCGACTGCGATCCGGCATACTCCCACGAATCCCAACCCTTGACCGGGGCGGAGCTCGGAGAGACGCCCCAGCCGCTCGAGCCCATCGCGCCGCAGGGGTGATCGCCGGACCCGGTGACGTTCCCTTGGGTCCAGTAGGGGATCCCGGCGCCCTGCGAAGGGGCGCTGAACCAGGCACACGGCTGGATGGCCGAGCCCTGGGCGTCCTGGATCAGCTCCAGGAAGTACGGCCAGCTGTGACCGGCCCCGTCCACATTGAACGTCACGCAGCCGTGGTAGGCCCCCATCATCGCGCTGGCGGGGCAATCGGTTCCGTTGATGGTCATCGAGTTCATCACGTCGAGGGGCGTGTTGTTGCGGGCGCCGTGGTAATCGCCATCCCACATGGGGTTCCCGGCCGGGAGCAGTGACTGGCCCTCAATCCAACCGGGGTTGGAACCGTACGACGGGAGCACCGCGAAGGCCATCGTTCGAGCGAGCGAGAACACCACATCCGTTGGGTAGACGCCCCAGTGGTTGCCCGTCGACGAGTCGTAGAAGCTGGCGGCCGCGGTGATGACGAAGGTGTAGTTGTTGCCCTGGACCAGCGCGTTCTCCCCCGAAGCCTCGCTCGGGAAGAGCTGGTTGCAGTTGTTCGCGCCCGAGACGCTGCCGGGGACGCAGGCCGCGATCACGGGTACGTACGATGCGGAGGTGGGCCCGGTGTCGCTCCCATTGTAGGCGATGAGGGTCTCGTAGACGTTCTGGATGACCTCGAACCCGAGTGTCTCGTAGTCGATCGACGGGTCCTCGGACTGGGAGCCACCCGGAGCATCCCGATAGATGACCAGCGAGCCGTGGTGGGGGCTGATGCTGGCGCTCTCGCCAGCGGTGGACGCGTGAATGCCGTTGGGCGCCACGAAGACGGAGAACGTGAAGTTCTGGGTGACCATCGCGCCGGTCGAGAGACTGCGGGCATACCCGTTGAAGTCGACCCAGTAGCTTCCCGAGTTCGAGAACTTGATCTGCGCGCTCGCCTGGCTCGATGTGTTGGTCAAGTTGGCGATCACCCCGCCGGGGGAGGCGGTGATTGTCGGCGACGTGGATTGGTAGTCGGGGTTCGTGGGAGCGCCCGTGTAGGACCCGCTGACGTCGATCCAGCCGCCCGGCGCCAGCACGGCCGTCGGGGAGGCCGACGAGGAGCTGTTGGCGACGATCGATCCCGTGACCTGCGGGACATCGGCCGCCGTCACGGTGGTGAACGACGAACTGATCGTGATGGCCCCGAGGTGCTGATAGCTGTCGTGCTTCTGCCCATTGATCGTCGCGATGACGAAGATCAGGTAGTTCCCGGGCGTGGTGTAGGTGTGGTCCGCAGTGGCAGAGGTCTGGTTGATCACGGGCGAGCCGTCCCCGAAGGAAAAGGAGTAACTAGCGACCACGCCGTCCGTTGAGGGGACAGACGCCGTGACGGGCACTTTTGAACCGGCCTGGGCCGACGCGAAGGGGATGAGCAGGGACACATCGTGGGCGACCGTCACCTGCTGACAGATCGGACTCGTGGGCGGCGAGCAATGGATCACCGGAGACATAGTCGTGGCCGTGGACGGGCCGGTGTTGGCCGAGTTGAACGCGAAGTAGCCGCCTCCCCCGACGAGGACGATGACCAGGATCAGCGCAATGGCGGCGGTGGGCGTGGACAATCCACGATGCGTCGACCAGCGCCGGTGGCTCGCAAGCGAGAGCGCATAGTTCTTCATAGTTTTCAACTGGATTATCCGGTTTAACCGGGTCCAAGCCGTTCGACGCCAATGGTGATACATATAGTCGAAATCCGTGGTGGCCCGATTCGGGTCGAACCGAATTCCTGACTCGCGGTCCGGGCAGCCGAGCTCGGTTCTCGAGGGTTCGGATGGGGCCTGACGAGAGGGCTGTAGGCGGCACGCATCCCCCCCGGCTGACTCGCTCACGGGGCTGCTACGCTCGGGACATCGTCACAGGGGGGTGCGTTGCGTTCCCATGACCGTCCCGTTAGGGTGTAAGTAGAGGGAAGGCAATGGCGAGTCGCCCGTCGAACCGCGAGGCGTCGGATAGCCCCGGCCCATCTCCTCGTGGAGCCGTCAGGGAGGATACCAACATGCCCACGCAGAAACCCCGGAAGCGACCCGCGCCCACGAGATCCACCCGAGCGCCCTCGCCCCGTCCGGTCTTCGAAGAGCCCACGCCTCTGTGGGGCGGTCGGACGCTCCGGCGGGACCCGACCGGTTACAACCCGCCCGCCGATGTGCGGCCGGAGGATGTCGCCGAGTTCCAACAGCTGGTGGCCGCCGGCGCTGTGTCCTTCCCCCTTTCCCGGGGGAATCCGGGCGATCTGTACGAGTTGGCGACCGCGCTGGGTCCCTCCGGCGATCAGCAGGTGGCGCTCATCGAGAACGCCGGCCGGATCGTCTTCCACGCCGTGGGCGACATCGGCGCGACCAATACGGGCCACTACCAGGATGAGGTCAGCGTCGCCGACCGCATGACCGCGGAGTGTCAGGTCACCAAGATGCAAGACCGTCCGGCGTTCCTCTATCTGCTGGGCGATCTCATCTACGACTTCGGCCAAGCTCAGGACTACTATGGTCAGTTCTACGAGCCGTACCGGAATTACGCCGGTCCGATCCTAGCAATTCCGGGCAATCACGATTCGTTCATCGTGCCGGGCACGCCGGTCGCCGCGGAACCGCTCACGACGTTCATGCGCAACTTCTGCGCCCTGACTCCCCAGGCCACTCCCGAGGCCGGGTCGCTCCACCGGACGGCGATGACCCAACCGGGGGTCTACTTCTCCCTCGACGCCCCGTACGTCCGGATCATCGGGCTCTTCTCGAACGCCCTCGAAGACCCCGGACTGATCTCCAGCCAGGGGGGCCGGTGGGGCGGGGTGCCCGATCACCAGCTCGCCTTTCTCACCGCCCAGCTCCAGCGGGTCAAGTCCGAGAAGTACGCGGGGGCGGTGTTGCTCGCGACCCATCACCCGCCGTTCAGCTTCTTCGCCGAGAGCAGCGGCTCCTCCGGGAGCCACGGGTGCAGCCCGGACATGCTCGCGCAGATCGACCAGGTCTGCCGGCAGGTCGGCGTCTATCCCCACGCCTTCCTAGCGGGTCACGCCCACAACTACCAGCGCTACACGCGCACGGTCCGGTTCCCCGGAGCGCCGAACGATTACGACGTGCCGTTCATCATCTGCGGGGATGGCGGCCACAACGTCATCTCCCTCGCGTACTCCACCCCCGGCCACCCGGCACGAGAACCCGTCAACGGGTCTTCTGTGGGCTACCTCGACCCCAACCCCGGGGTGCCCACGCCCGTGCCGCTGTTGCTGAACAGTTTTGACGACACGGACTACGGGTACCTCCGGGTGAGCGTCGACCGCGAGGTGCTGACGATCACCTACAACCGCGCCGGAACGGGGATCACCACGCCTCCGCTGGTCCCCGCCGATGTCGTGGCCGTCAATCTCGCGAGCCACACTCTAGTAGCTGGGTGAATCGCGCGCGATTCATCGCTCCGGCTAACCCTGCAATCTGCGCAGCAGGGCATTACCGTCCACGACACCGAGCCCAGTACACGCATTCCACCCGGGCACCGACGTATAACCCGGCGCCCCTCCGGTCGCGTTACTCCGCCCGTCGGCGATGTTCCGGATCGCGTCGGACCCCGCTAGTCCGTACAAGGTGGGGTTGAGGAAGCCGACCGGTTTGGGGAGCCGGGCGTTCAGGAGGGCTACCAATCCGGCATAGAGCGGGGCGACGGCGCTCGTCCCGCCTTCTTGGGGTTGGGCGCCGTCCACGTCGAGCACGTAGCCGCTGTTCGGGCTGGCGTTGCCGGAGATATCTGGCACGCCACGTCCCACGCGGCGGGACGGGTTCACGGAGGGAGGGATCTTCGCTCCCTGTTGCCAGGTAGGAACGGGGAAGACGTCGCTGATCCCGCCCCCGGTCGTCGAGGAGGCTCCCCCGGCCCCGCTCGCGTCGTCCCACGTTCCCTCCTGAAAGGCGGATCCCGCCACTCCCGTAAGTATCGTACCTCCGCAGCACGTGACCCACGGGTCCGTGCCGGGGTAGCTGACGTGGGCCTTTCGGTCGGCGAGCCCGCACGAGGAGCCGTGGTCTCCGGAGGCGACGAGGATGGTCACGCCCACCAGGGAGGCTTCGTAGAAACTCTGGCTGATCTCGTCGAGGACCGCCGCGGTCCAAGCCATCCCGGAGGATTCGTCAAGTTCGGGCCAACCGTAACTGATCGAGATCACCGATGGGCTGGGCTGCCCGGGTGCCGGGTGAACGGCGGCGTTGATGATGTCGAGCCAACCCCGTTCCGTCCACGGGGCGAAGTACACGGCGATCGCAGCTCCCGGCGCGACTGCGCCGGCCACGCAAATATCGAGAACGACCTCGGCATCCGGCGAGTCCGGCCCGGGTTGCGGCGTATTGGTGGACCCATCGACGGGGACCTCGACCAGCGTCGGCGGAGTGATCCCTAGACCGGCGAAATATTGGTCGATGTCGATCGCACGTCCGGCCGAGTTCGTGCGATAGCCCCCCTCGAACTCGAACAAGCCGATTGTTTGACCCTGCCCGGCCGTCAGTGTCGGGTAGTCATAGAGGCGCGCGACCGTCGGAGGGGTCAGCGCGGCCGCCCCGGTGCCCGATACGGCCCCTCGGCGGGCCATCGGTCGATCGTCGAGGCCGAAGACGCCCAGCACGATGGATCGGAGCGATTCCGGGACCCGAACCTCCCCCTCACGGCCACGATAGGCAGTCCCGTCCGGGGTTCGATAACTGGTGAGCCGGACCGCGAACGCGTCCTCCATCTGCGCAACGGTCCCAGAGAGGGCTATGATCCGTCGGGCGGCGTTGGCCTCGAGCACCGCGAGTCCGTGGGCCGTGGCAAAGCGCCGGACCTCGGCCAGGTCCTCCTCGCTCGCCCCGAACTGGCGGGAGTATTCACTCCGTGTGTAGATCGCGCGATCCCGCGGAGCCGTTGCCGCCCATCGTTCCGGATCGGGCAGGGGAGGCCCTCCGGTACGGCGCCGGACACGCACACTGACGGTCACACTCTCGGTCGGAGGGGCCGGACCCACCCGTTGGGCACCGGGGAGAGGTAGTCGCCGGGTTGACGCGAGGGCGATGTACCCCCGCGGGACCGGGGGTGCTCCGGGGTCAGCCGGCACGGTCATCGCGACAGCGTACTGAATGGCATGGCAGATTAGAGCATGACGGGTGGGCCTAGCAAACCCGCGAAACGGCAGCCGGCTGCCGGGCCGGGATCCGACGGGTCCATAAGTCGCCGGGCTACGGGCTCTCCGCTCGGCTGCGATGGCCGTGCAGGGACACTTCAGGAGGATCCGGTCGGAGAGCGGATGGATTCATAGCCCCCGAGTTTCTCGTCGGATCATGGCGAGCGTTCGCCGCCGGTTCTACCGCGAGCTTCTGGAGCGCCTGTGGCGGTTCCTGGCGCTGTTCGCCGGCGTCTACCTGATCGCGGCGGTCGGGTTCTACTTCCTGGAGGGAAGGCAGTTCTCGCCGCTGGATTCGTTCTACTGGGGGATCGTCACCCTGTCGACGGCCGGTTACGGCGACATCGTCCCGAACAACCTGCCCGCCAAGCTCCTCACGATGGGAGTGCTGTTCACGCAGATCTTCCTACTCGGTTATCTTATCAGCGTCATCGGGTCGACCGTGAACGACCAGGCCCAACGCCGGGCGCTGGGGACCTTGGGGACTGACATGCGCGACCACACGGTCGTTCTGGGGTCCAACGCGCTCACGCAAGCGGCGATTCGCACCTTGCTCGCCGCGGAACAGAGGGTGGCGGCCGTGGTCGACCGCGCAGACGAGGTCGCCAACCTCAAGGCCCTCGCCCCCGAGGACACGTTGTTCGTGACGTACGGTGCGTCGGGTGACCGGGAGATCCTCACCCGCGTGAACATCGCTCAGGCGCACTCGGTGATCGTCGGGACCCCGGACGACGCGGAGAACCTGGTAGCCGTGCTGAACATCCGCGCGATGGCCCCCAACGTGCGGATCGTCGTGTCCGTCAACCGCCCGGAGCTGCGGGAGACGATGAGGACCGCCGGTGTGACGTACGTCGCGTCCCCGCGGGACATGGGCGGTCGCCTCTGCGCGAGTGCGGCGTTCGAACCCGACGTCGCGAACGTCTTCGAGGACCTGACGACGGCGACGTACGACTCCGACGTGCAGGAGTACCTGATCCATGCCGACAGTCGGATCACGACTCAGAGCGTGGACGAGGCCGAGAGGCTGGTCCGCAAGATCGCCGGCTGCCTCATCCTGGGGTACGCGCGCCCCGGACCTGACGGTGAGTTCCGCACCGTACTCAATCCGCCCCCGACTGATCGACTGAACGTCGGGGACGCCCTCATCGTGATGGGGACGCTCGCCAACCTCCAGGCCTTCCACAAGTGGTGGGGCCGAGACCAGGGGCGCTAGCTTCCGGGAAGATTCTCGGGTAGATCTGGCGCCGATGTGGCCGGAATCGGCGAAGAGGCGCGGCGAGATGGGGCAGTCGCCAGCCGTTGAACCGGGCTAGCCGTGCGATGCTGGAGCAGGGTGATATGACCGATCCTCTTGCGCGCGAGCGTCGATGAATGGATTCGTCACGAGCGTTGAGTACTACGCGCTCCTCGAGATCTTCATTCTCCTGGCGTTCGCCGAGCTGTTGCGCTCGATCGCCGAGCGCCACGGTTTCCCCCCGACGGTCGGGGAGGTCCTCGCCGGAATGGTCCTCGGGACGTACGCCGTCGGAGGTCTCCTCAACCGATTGTTCGGCATCCAACTGTTCATCGTCAACGACTACGTGCTGCTGTTCGCCGATTTTTCCGTCATCCTTCTGCTCTTCGCCGCCGGCTTGGAGGGCGGGTTCTCGTCGCTCCGGGCTGCCGGTTCCGCGGCGGTCGGCGCCGCGATCCTCGGTGACCTCGTCCCGTTCGCGGCTACGTTCCTCGTCTTTTCGTTCTTCTACCCGGTCCATACGGCGCTGCTCGTCGGGGTGGCCGCCGGCGCGACGAGCACGGCGGTGGTCGCATCGCTCGTCCGGTCCGAACAGCTCTCGCGGAAGTCGACCGGGAAGTTCCTGATCAACGTGGCGGCGATGGACGACGTCGTCGGGTTGATCCTGTTCTCCGTCGCCCTCACGCTGAATCCGGCCAACCCGGACATCGTGGCCATCTCCGGAGGGATTGCCTACTCGGTCGTCGCCTGGGTGATCCTCCTGTTCGCCTCGGTCTTCCTCATTCCCCGGATCCTCAAGCCGTTCAGCTCCCGCGCCTCCAACGATGTCCCGTTCGTGATCCTCTTTGCCCTCGTCGCGATCGTCGCCTCGCTCGGATTCTCGGCGATCATCGGCGCGTTCATCGCGGGCCTCGCCGTTGGGGAGAGCCTCCTCGCCACGCGAACCAAGCGTATGTCCGACCTGCTTCTGGCGATCTTTGGCTCGCTCTTCTTCATAGTAGTTGGGGCAGAGTTCGACGTCCGACTGCTGCTCGACCCGTGGGTGACCTTCTATGCCCTCCTCCTGGTCGCGCTCGCCGCTACAGGCAAATTCGTTGGGGTATACTTGATCGCCCGCACTCGGTTCCACGATCCGCAGGTGGTTCGGACGCTCGCCGTCGGTATGATCCCCCGCGGGGAAATTGGCCTGATAATCGCGGCCGTCGCCCTCTCGATAGGGGCGTTCGACCAGACCTTGCTGGGAGCGGTCCTCTTGATGTCGATCATGACAACGATCATCGGGGGCTTCCTCTTTCGTAGACTCGCTCGAGACCTCCCACCAGAGCCCGATCTACCGACATCCGCTACTTCTGCGCTCCCGTAGCCACGTGCAGATAGTCCGGCGGACGAGGGGCCCCCAGCTTGGACGCCCTACACCCTAACTCCATCCCAACAGGCAGAACCGCACACCTCACTCTGGGTGGGGGGGTTGGTGGCACGTGGTCCGGACCGAGCAGACAACCCCAGTTTGAACAAATTTCGACAGGGGTCGACCCTATTGCGCATGCCACACGGAATTGCGGTAACGTCCCGAACTTGCACGAGGCAACCGGTGATAGAAATGAATAGTTCCTATCATAAGAATTCTTGGTGATGTGCAGAACGTTTATGTAAGCCCAGTCTGCTGCCGCAGCATGGAGTTCTCGGACCGTGTTTCGAGAAGTGTTCTAACATCCGTAACGTCTCCGCCGCCTCCCTCCTCGGAGGGCGATCAGCTCGAACGTGGTGGCAGCGAGAGCGGTCACAGCGCCCCGTGGCGCCACCAGCGGAAGATTGTTCGGGGCATCTCCGTCGTGATGAGCGTGATCGCAGCGCTCATCGTCGTCACGTCGGCGATGGGATCGCCGCCGACGGGCCACTTCTACCCACACGTCACGAGCGGCCCCGGAGAGGTGAACGCCACGGTCAACATCGCGTCCACCTACTCGCTGACGTTTACCGGTGGCTCGGTGAACAACGGGAATCCCCAGGACTACTACAAACTGTTCTGGTTCTTCGGTGAAGCTAACGCGAGCAAGGGGATCGATGTCCGCTCCGAGACGGTTGCGCCGCCGGCGGGCTGCGTGCTCAGCGCGAACTGTACAGGCTCGAGCACGGGGTCCTTATCGTACGCCTTCAACCGAACGGGATCGTTCGAGGTGTCAGTAACTCTGTATGACGCCGCGCTCGACTACCAGATCTACACCTTCACAGTGAACGTCGAAGCTCCCCGTTACTCGATCCAGTACGCCTGCCACCCGACGCTCACCCAGTATCCGGAAGGCCAGATTGTCGAGTACTGGGCTCAGGCTTACCTCGCGGGCACGGCTGTGGGCGGGTTACAGTACCTGTGGAACTGGGGGGATGGGACGACCAGCCCGGGGCGGTATCAGAGCGGGTGCTTCGGCGGTGCCGTAGACGGATTCGCCCAGCACCGCTGGACAGCCCCCGGCACGTACCAGCTCGAGGTCACGGCCTGGAGTCCAGCCACAGGGGAGGCGGGCCGATCGTTTACGTTCATTAACATCACCAACCCTGGACCGACTTTCCTTAACGAGAGCGTCCCGACGGCTGTCCCCTACAATGTGCCCTTCGCCACTTTCGCGAACGTCACCGATTACAACTATCCAGAACTCGCTAACGAGACGGTCGTCTGGAATTTTGGGGATGGCCCGAACTGGTACCAGCCGCTCAAGAACCTGACGGCGGCGGGCTGCACCGGCT
>JAKIWD010000102.1 GCA_022750205.1 Thermoplasmata archaeon | reverse complement strand
GCATCGCGCTCGAACGGCGTCCCAGCGTCTCGCTCCGGAGCGTACTTCGATCCAGCCGATCGCGACGATTCGCTACCGGCCGCGGCGGGGTGCCTGGGTCGGCGTGGGGCTGCTGTGCCTCTCGCTGCTCGCTACCGGCGCTGCCGGGGCGGCCTCGGGGACGGCCAACGGAGCGCTCTCTTCGTCGTCCAGCCCCGCGGGAGTGTGCAATCCGCCGGAGATCAGCCCATCGGCGCTCGAGATCGCCGTCGCCTCCCCGACGACGAGCGCCAAGTCGGGTGGCTCGCTGAGCTTCGTCGACGAGATCGGGGTCGTCAACTACTCCTCAACCGATCTGAACCGAACGGTCTACGTACCGAGCATCACCGTCACCTTCCCCCTGTCACCGAGCGGGAGCTTCTCGATCTTCGCGGTTCCCCAAACCGTCACCATTTCCGGTCCCGGTTGGCCCGCGACGACGCCCTCACCCCACACCAAGGCCCTGACGGCGGCGCTGACCTTTTCGACGACGAAGCCGAGCGAGGCGTCGACCCAGAAGATCGCCTTGATGGCGAACGCGTCGTATGGGCAGCTCACGCTCCAGGTCCGATGGCATTGGACCGAGGTGGCCCAATCCGGGGACACCGCGGTCAACGGCTCGTGGTCCGTCCCCAACCGAACCGCCGTCTCGCCCAACCTGCCCAGCGAGTTCTACCCCGCGCCGTACGTTCCGATCCTACACGCCAGCGCGACGACGCTGGCTCCCGGTGCCAACTACACCGCCGAGCTAGGGGGTGCGATCGACGGTGTCTCGTTCCGGGTCGTGGTGGAGTTTCCGAACAACGGTACCGAGATCACCTCGCGCTGGCAGACGGGCCCGGCGAGCGGGCCCACGTTCAACGTGACCGCGCCCATGTCGTACGGTGGCGGTTCCCCGTTGCCGGCCGGCAAGTACCTGGTCCACATCCACGACACGTGCGAGGCGATGATCCACAGCATCTCGGTCACGGTGTCCGGCGCCGGGGGGGGTCACGGTGGATTGCTCGCGCCCCGCCCCCCTGGACCCGGCGGCCCTGAGGGCCGAGTGGCGACCGTGCGGTCCGGTTGATCGGACGGCGGCACGCAGGCCATCGCGCGGGGTGCCCGCGTCGACCTTGCCGCTGCGCGGCGTGCTCGACCAGCGTTCCGGCGAGGCCCTCGACGCCTGACGGCCGCTGGCGGCGCCCGGCCGCATGACGTTGCTCGAAAGTTACGGACGCGACTTATGCCCGCCCTGGGCTATTTGGAGTGAAGGCCGGCGGCCTAGGACGCCGCCGAACGCGGGGTGGGAGGGTGCGCATGTCCAGTTCGACGACCGGGGCAAGGAACGGTCGGACGCTCGCACCGTGGGCGGTCCCCGCTCGCTCGATCCGCCCACCTCGGCCGGCCCTCTCCGTCGGCCGCCGCCGGTCCCGCTCGCTCCCCGTAGGGTTCACGGTGGGGGTTGCGGCCGGTCTCGTGCTCGCGTTCTTGGTACTGCCAAGCCTCGCCGCCCCGCTGCTATCGAGCCTGGGGACCCTCGGCGGTGGGGACGGTTCGGCCAGCTCCGACCCTCCCAGCGGCGGAGCCCCCTCGAACACGAGCGCCGCGGGGACGAGTTGCGGCTCCGATTCGACCCCGACCCCGTCGTCAGTGCTGGTGCCGATCGCCGCTCCGACCACGAACTTGCAGGCGGGAGGAACGCTGACCGCGACGTTCGAGATCGCGGCGGTGAGCTCGACGGGAACCTTGTCCCGGATGACGATCTACCTGCCGAGCGTCTTCGCCACCTTTCCGCTCTCCTCGGGCAGTTCGCTCCAACTCTACGTCCCCCCGCACTCCTTCAGCCTCACGGGAACCGGGTGGAACAACGGTTCGACCTGGTCGAAAGCGGTCGTCGAAAGCAACGTTTCCTTCCTCTCCTCGGGCTCGGCGGGCCTGAGCACCGAAAAGCTCGCCGTGATGGCCAACGCGTCGTACGGGGCGCTCACGCTCGAGATCCGCTGGCACTGGAGCCTCCTCCAGCCGAACGGTTCGACGAGCGTGGGCAATTGGAGCGTACCCTCCACCTCGGCGCATTGGCCCGCCTCGACGCCGAGCGAATTCGATCCGGCCCCTTTCGTCACGCTGCTCTCCACGAACGGGCCCACCGAAACCATCGGGGGCAACTTCACCGCCGATCTCGCGGGGATCGTCGGGTCCCGCTACTTCTTCCTCGAGCTCGAGTCCTCCAGCACTGGCAAGGTCGACCAGAATCACGGCCAGACCGAGGCGGCCGGGGCGACGACCGCGGACGTCACGATCCAGGTGCTGAACTACGACCGGTTCCTCTACCCGGGAAGCTACCTGGTCCATGTCCACGACGTGTGCGGGGCGTTGCTACTGAGCATCTCGGTCACCGCCGTTTATGCCGCGACCGCGCACGTCACCGTCGAGGTGCAACCCTCCTCCTGCGGAAAGGTCACCCTGAACGGTTCCGCGTACGCCAGCGGCGGCATCGCCTCGCTCCCCCCGTCGTCGACCCCCTACTCCTTCAGCATCCCCGGGTGCTCGGGCCGCTCTTTCTCGGGGTGGGGGTTCTCGGGAGGGCTGTACCTCTACTCGTCGAGCCAACTCCTCGTCAGCTCGAGCGGAACGATCACGGTCACCTACTCGTAGCGGGGCACCCCGGTACGTCGGGATCCAGCGGGCGTCGCTCCCAGAAACGGTCGCCCCTCACGGGACACGCTGCTCACCGCTGCCGACGGGCACGCCGAACCACGATCGCGGCGGCGCCAAGCCCGACGGCGGCCACGGCGCCGGCCACCCACCAGACCGGCGCTACACCCCCTTGAGCGCTGGGCTCGGCCGTGACCGGGGGAGGGGGAGTCCCGTTCGGCACGACGGCCGTCACGTTGAGGTATCCGACCGTCTGATCGTTCGACGCGTCGGTCACCACGACCGAGAGGAGGTAGACTCCGGACGCGGCGAAGGAGTGGGTGACCTCCAGCCCGTCCGCGGAGTCCCCGTCCCCGAACGACCAGTTCGCGTGGTACGGGGGGCTGCCGCCCGAAGCGTTCACCGTCAAGGTCTCCGGGCTCCCCACGGCGACCACCCTGGCCGATGCCGTGACCTGGAGCGTGATGCGGGAGAGCTGCGCGAGGGGGAGGGTGAGGTTGCTGACCTGTGGTTCCCCGGCTACCACGACCGTCGCGGTGGCAGCCCCGTACCCCGGGAAGGAGGCCGTGAGGGTGTACGATCCGTTCCGGCACAGGAAGAGGTAGGTGCCGCCCGCACCGGTCCACGCGATCGTGCTCCCGTCGAGCACCACCGGCGCCCCGGCCAGGGGGCGGGCGCTCGGTCCGCCGAGCACGGCTCCCGTCAACGGGAATGCCGGAGGCCCGAGCGGCACGAGGGAGAAGTCGAGGACCACCGGCACGTCGACGATCGCGACGGCCTGCGTCACGGATCGTTCGCCGGAGTCCGAGACCGTCACCGAGTAGCGGCCGCTCTCGAGGGCGAGCGCGTAGACGCCCCCGGGGCCGGTGATGGCGAGCCGTCCGCCGGAGACCACGACGCGGGCCCCCGTCAGCGGGGAGCGACTCCCGAGCGCGGAGACGGTCCCTGAGAGGGAGAGCGACGAGCTCGCCGGCGTCAGGTTCACGTTCTCTTCGACGTTCTGGCCGCTCACGTTGACCACGATGCTGCGCCCGACGTACTGGGGGGCCAGGACGCCCAGTTGGTACGTGCCGTTCGGGACGGTGAACGAAAAGGCTCCCCCCGCGGAGGTCGTGGTTTCCGGCTCGCCCGTCAAGGACACCTGGGCGCCGGCGATCGGGGCCCCGGTCGTCGCGGACGCGACGGTCCCCGAGACCGTGTAGTTCGGCGGGAAGTCGAACAGGGACTTCAGGGGCGGGAACGCACCCGTCGAGTCGTTGTGCCCGCAATTCCCCAGTCCGAGCAACCACTCGACGGTGGACAGCAGGCTGTAGTGCGAGGCGTTCGTCGTGAGGTTAAAGCCGGCCCGGGCGTAGGGGCTTACGGCGGTGAAGTAGACCCGTCCACCGGCGGTGCCGTTGTACCCGGAATCGTCGTTGACCCCCTCATCGTAGGTCAGGAAGAACACCGACTGCGAAAAGAACGAATCGTTCAGCAGCGGTGACAGCCATCCCGCGAGCCACTTGTCGGCGAACGCGACGCCGGTGTCGTGCCCGTCGTCCGTCAGGTTCGGGGTGAACATCGCGAACGCCGGGATCGTGTTCGCGCTGACGTCGGCCGTCCAGTTGGTGAACGGCAGATCGTGGGCCCGGCACTCGGTCGTGTTCCCGACGATGTCCGAGTAATAGACCAGCGGATTGTGCTTGACCGCGTACGGGTACGAGTCGTTCAGGTCGCACCGCGAGGGCATGCTCTCCTCGAAGCCGTCCCAGCCCAACCCCGCCTTCTGCGCCAGGTCGCCGAGGTTCTCGGACGAGTAGGTGTGGTAGGAGTCGCTCCCACACTGCCAGGAAGTGCCGGAGGTGAGGGCGAGATAGTTCGGCGCCGACGGGTGGCAGACGGCGTAGTACTGGCTCGCGGACGCGTAGTTCGCCGCGAGAGATTCTTCGAAGGGGCCCTTGGCCTCCACGGTAGTCGCCTCGGCGTTCTCGAGCATCACGATGAACACGTGGCGGATCGGCGTGGGCCAGCCACTCGGGGGTGTCACATCCCCGGCCGGGACGTCCCGCGCCGGCCGACCCTGGTCCGAGACCACCCGGTCGGGGGACCGAGTTCCGCCGCGCGATTGTCCGACCGCCAGGGGCAGCGTGAGCAGGGCCACGACCACCAGCAGGGCGAAAAATCCCATCCCCGCCTCGAACCCGTGCGGCGGGCGCCACTGCGCGCCGGAACGCCTGCTGGGCTCGCGGCCGGTCACCTACCCACCTCACGGACGCGACCCGGGGCCGGGTCGTGCGGTGGGACCGCCCGCCTCCCGGGGCGACGACGGGGATTCCGAGGGTAGGCCCTCGCATATCCTGTCGGGGTAGGAACTGGCAGATCGGTCGCCGGGTCCGGGGAAGGCGGGAGGGCCTCGCCGAGGCGGACGCGGACCCCGGCGCGTTCGCCGGACGCCGCAGGGCATCGACGGGCCGCTGCTCCCACGGGTCGCGTGGGCGCTACCGGGGAGCGGCCGGCCGAGCTCCCGCGAACGCCGCCGACGTGCCGTTCGGCCCCCCGGAGACGATCACGGGAAGGCTGTACAGGATTGCGCCGCACGCGTCATGGACGTGGATCAGGTAATGGCCGGGCAGCAGGCTTCCCGAGCTGTTGATGATCTCGATCGACCCCGAGAAGTTCGTCACGGGGGTGGCGGGGGAGACCACGGAGCCCCGATTGAGGGTCGCTCCCGTGGAGGCATTCTCGAGCTTGAGCAGGAACGTCTGGGGGGCGCTTCCTCCGGCCAGGGTGACGTCGAAGCTCTCGCCAATGGTCGCATTGAGCGGCGAAGTGCGGACCAGCGCCACGTAGGCCTGGGGATAGAGGATACTGGGGACGCCCGCGGAGGCGGACGGCTCGCTCCAGGGGCCGGTCTGGGTCGGTGCGCCGGTCGGCAGGAGCGTCCACTGCCAACGCACTTCGACCGCCAGGCTACCGAGCGGCGCCGGCGAGGTGATCGCGATCAACGAGCTCGAGAGGGTGGCGTTCGAGCCCGACGGGAACACGACGGCGCTCGAGAACACGTGGCTCCCGCTCGCCTGGCTGGCGTTCGTCCAGGCATCCGAAGCCGCCGCGAGGTCGCGGGGAGAGAGCACGACGTCGATCGGGCCGGCCGAGATCGTAGAGAACGTCGCGGTCAACGTCGGAAGCACGATCTCCCCCTCGGTCGCCAATCCCTCGACGGCGAGCACCCGCAGCTCGGCGCTGACGGAGAGGGAACTGCCGGCTCCGGCCGCGCCGACCGGCCCGGGCACCGCGATCTCCAGGGCGCTGGGAGGGACGCCGTCGATCGAAACGCACCGTACGGCGGGGGTGTCCGCCGCCGAGGTCGTAAGCGGGTGGGCCGGGTCCGCCCACCACGCGGCCGCCGGCGCCCCTCCGAAGAGGGCGAACGCCGAGACGACGACCACGCCGACGGCGAGCAGGAGGGATGCCGGGCGGGCCAACGGGGTGTGGCGTCGCACGCGCGGCGAAGTCACCGGGGTGGCCTCGGGGGAGCCGCCGAGGTGCCCCCGCCGCATGGTGCGTACGAGGGGGACCGCGGATTAAAGTCGGGGAGTAACGGAGCCGGCAGGCCCTATCCTCCGGTGACCGCGGCGCGGAGAAGGCGCCCCGTTGGCGCCGTTAGCGCGACGGGGCGGACCGGGTGGTGGGCGGGAGCGCGGTCGCGGCCGCCAGGACCTCGGCGACGCGCGACGCCAGCACGGGCTTCATCATCGAGAAGATCCGGCCCTTCTTCAGGAGCGGCTGGAGCTCGGTCCCTTCCGGCTCGGAGGCCGAGCAGATGATCACCTTGAGCGCGGGGTTGCGCTGGAGGAATTGGAGGGCAAGCTCGGCGCCGTTGCGGGCGTGCCCGTTGCCGGGCGCGCCGGCCACTCCCGACGGAGACGGGTCGGGGCTCCCGCGCAGCTGGAGGTCGACGATGGCGATCTCCGGTTCCCAGCTCGCGAACAGCTGCAGCGCCTCCGGGACCGTCGCGGCCATCCGAAGGTCCGGAAGGCCGATGCCGAGCCGCAGGAGCAGCCCCTGGAGCAATCTGCGGGCCGACGACGAATCCTCGACGACGAGGATACGTCGACCGATCGCCCCCCGGATGCTGGGCGTGCCGTCGTTCGTCACTTGAGCAACCCGGGACCCGGCCATTGTGTTTCCTCTCACCGACTTGACCCCACTTCGACGGAGCGCGGCAGGAGCGCCTCGACCTGGTCGAGGAGCGCCTGGCGATTGATCGGCTTGGTCAGGTAGGCCGTGCATCCGGCGTCCATCGCCTTGAGCCGGTCCCCCTTCATCGCGAAGGAGGTCACGGCCAGGATCGGGATCGACCGGGTCTCCGCGCGCCCCCGCAGTTCCCGGGTGAACTCGTAGCCGTCCTTCCCGGGGAGCCCGAGGTCCATGAGGATCAGGTCCGGAAGGCGATCCGCGATCGCGGCGGCGGCCTGCTCGGCGTCGATCGCGCCACGGATCGCGTAACCGGCCGCCTTGAGCATGACGGAGGCGAGCTTGAGGTTCGTCGGGTTGTCCTCGACGACGAGGATCTCCTTCATCCGACCCCCGCGACGGGGACGGAAGCCTCCTCGAGGGCGGTCGGACCCGTCAGGCTCGGGAGCAGCACGGTGAACGTCGTCCCCTTCCCGACGACGCTTTCCACCTCGATGCGGCCCCCGTGCAGCTCGACGAGCTTCTACGTCAGGGAAAGGCCGAGCCCCGAGCCCTGGTAGCGGCGCCCGGGACCGGCGTCCAGCTGCTCGAACTCCCTAACGAGCCTGGGCAGGTCGGCGGCGGCGATCCCGAGGCCGGTATCGCGGACCTTCAGCTCGAAGAAGTTCTCGCCGTGGGGCGTCACCGAGACCTCGACCCGCCCACCCTCATCGGTGAACTT
>JAKIWD010000018.1 GCA_022750205.1 Thermoplasmata archaeon | reverse complement strand
GCGAGGCGGGCGTGGGACCCGTGGACCCGGAACTCGCGGGCGAGCGTCTGGCCGAAGGGAACGAGGGAGCCGTGCGCCGTGGCATTCGTCTGGAGCGCCTCACGGACGCCGCGGTTGACGAGGAGTCGGAAGTCGCGGAGAGGGCAAGGACCGGAGGAGGAAGCGGAGCGGCGAGCGAGCAGGGGAGTCCTTGTCGAGCGGCGGGCACGAGGAGGGTGTGCGGGTCGTGGGAGATGGAAATGAGGGGAGCGGTGAAGCGTGAACGAAGGAGGCGGAGCCGCCGGTCGCCCACCGGACGGTTGCGGGTTTTGATTCAACGCACACCGGGCGGGGAGCTATTTATCGGCCCACGCCCTCCGTCATCGACGATGGTGGATCTGGACCCCAGCTCCAGCGCGAAGATCGCGGCGTTGGAGAAGGAGCTCGCCGAGTTGCGGCGACGCCTCGACGCGTTGGAGCGATCGGTCGCCGGTATGCCCGAGCACGGCGTCGACCGCAGGGCGACCCGTGGAAAGGTGGTTTACGACTGGCAGGCCCCGCGGCCCTAACTCGGTCGCTCGGGAGCCAACTCGGTCGATCGAGCAACGGCTCGCTCGATTCGATGGCCAAAGCCCGCCCGCCTCGAGCGCGGGTGCGGCCGTGATCGCGCTCCTTCGTGACGGGCAACAGGACCAGGAAGTGCTGCTGATGGAGCGCACCGTCCGTACTGATGACCCGGCGTCGGGACAGGTGAGCCTCCCGGGAGGTCACGTGGACCCGGCCGACAAGACCCTGCGTGACACCGCCTTGCGCGAACTCCAAGAGGAGATCGGCCTCAGCGCCTTCGACCTGGTCGAGACCCCCCGATTTGTGGGCGTGAAATCCGCCCCACGGTTCGGGTTGCAGGTCGGGGTCTTCGCCAGCGCGCTGGCTCCGACCGCACCGGGTCAGTTCCATCCGAGCCCGCGAGAGGTCGCCGACATCTTCTGGCTCCCGCTCGGCGCCCTCTCCCAGCGGACCTCCGTGCTCCGGGAAACTCGGCTGGGACCCGCGCAGGTCGAGGCCGTCGTGCACCACAGTCACGTCGTCTGGGGGTTAACCCTGCGGATCCTGCTAGAGGCGTTCTCTTGATGTTGACCCCCGACGCGGCAACTTCGCGGAGCTCGCTTCGAGAGGGGCGGGCCCCCGCGCACTCCCTGTGAAATACAGTGACCCAATCCCCAAGAGACCGGAGTACGGGAGAGGATTCCAAATCAACCAGTGATCTCACCGCTCGACGGACACCTCAGGGACTGCCGAACGAACTCCGACCGACCCGGGTCGATAACCTCGGATCCTTCGATATATCCCGCAACTATCCAACCACCGTTTAAGAGCCGCATCCCTTTCACTGCGTGCTGATGTCGGCATCACGACTTTCAGTGATCCCATCGGCGGAAGGACGAACTCGCCTATTCGATGGACGAACCGCGGCCATCGGAATTCCCGCGCGCGGATGGCGGCCGTCGCGCCGGCACGCTCTGACGGTGTTGGGAACGATCGGACTGGTCGCGCTCTTCCTCGTCCCTAGCTCGATGGAGCTTGGCGCGCCGCACCTCGTGGCCACCGGCGGCGCTTCCCACCCGCAACGGGAGTCACCCGCGGCGCAGCTCGCTGCCGCGCACCTGGCCGCGTCACTCGGCCAGGGTCCCGGTCGTGCGGCGGCCCTTCCCGCAGTACCTCGCACAGCCAGCGCTCCGAGTTCCGTCTACAGTTTGTCCATGGTCTACGACGCCGCTGACGGCTATGTCGTCGCGGTGAATCCGAATTCGAGCGGCGGCCTCTACAACGTCACCTACGGTTCGGCCGACCTCACTTGGATCTACGCTGGTGGCAACTGGACCGTCACCAACACCACGGGTGCACCTCCCGAGCTGCTCTACCCGGGCCTCGTCTACGACGCGGCCGACGGGTACGTGCTGCTCTTCGGGGGACTGATCGTCGCCGGCACCCTCGGAGAGCTCACCGGGATGGTCTACTCCAACCAGACCTGGAGCTACGCGGCGGGCGTCTGGACGAACCGCACCTCCCCGACGGCCGTTCAACCCGCCGCGAACGAGCCGCCCCAGCTCACGTACGATGGCGCGGACGGCTACGTCCTCCTCTATGACGAGGCCGTCACCGCTCCCGACACGCAGGCCGACACGACGTGGACCTACCTCGCCGGCGTATGGACCAACATCAGTGGACCGGCGAGCGCGCCGGTCCCGCCGATCGCCGGATCGATGGCCTACGATGCGGCCGACGGGTACGTCGTGTACTTCGGCAGCCTGACCTCGGGCCCGGGCATCGAGAACTGGTGGACGCTCAACACCACCTGGAAGTTCTTGGCGGGAAGCTGGACGAACATCACCGCGAACGTCACCGGGGCCCCGTCGGGGCGTGCCGACGAAGCCATCACGTACGACTCCGGGCTCGGCGAGCTCGTCGTCTTTGGCGGCATGATCTGGCGCGGGCCGTACAATTTCAGCGCCGCCAACGACACGTGGGCCTACGCTGCCGGAACGTGGACCAACCTCAACCTGACCACCCCCGCGACCTCCTGGTGGACGACCAGCCTGGCGTTCGACCCGGCTTCGGGCCAACTCCTCCTGGCCGGCGAAACGACCAACACGACGAACTCATCGGCGGCCTCGTCGATCTGGCTGCTGGGCAATCGCAGCTGGACACCCGAGGCGCCGCTCCTGCTGCTCGCCAACCTCGGAGCGGACGTGGGCGTGCCGTTCGGGCTCCAAGTGCGGAGCGCACCCCATTCGGGCGTGCTTTCGTATCGGTACGCCAACCTCCCGCCGGGATGCACGAGCGTCAACGCGCCGACGCTGACCTGCGTGACGGGGCTTTCCGGACGGTACGTGATCGACGTCACGGTGACGGACACCATCGGAGATTCGACGACCCTCGTCACGACGGTGGCCGTCAACCCGCGACCGGTGATCGTCTCGTTCGGGGCGAGTTCCCCGCTTTCGGAGATCGGCGTCCCAATCACCCTGACCGCGGTGGCGAACGGAGGCACCGGGGTCCTCTCGTACGCCTACGGCGGGCTGCCGAACGGATGCGTGACCGCCGATGCCGCAACGATCGTCTGCACGCCGGCGTCCGCCGGGCCAGCGCTCGTCGTCGCCCAGGTGAGCGACGGCCTAGGGGTCACCTCGACCTCGAGCGTCACGGTGGCGGTGGCCGCCCGGCCGTCCGTCACGACCTTCGTGGCAGTGCCGAACGTGGTCGACGTGGGCCAGACCGCCGTCCTCGCCGCGCTCACCGCTGGCGGCGTGGGACCGGACGCGTATGCGTTCTCGGACCTTCCCGCGGGCTGCGCCACCGTCGACCAGCTGTCGTTCGGGTGCGCGCCGACCGTCGCGGGCTCGTACCGCGTCTCCATCCTGGCGACCGACTCCCTCGGGATCGTGACGTCGGGGACCGCCGACCTCACGGTGAACCCCGTCCCGTCGATCACGACGTTCCGAGTCTCCGACACGCAGTCCACGGTAGGGACGGCTCTTGCGTTCTCGCTGAGCTTCATTGGCGGGACCGCCCCGTACACCTACTTGTATACCGGATTGCCGGCGGGATGCGCGACGACCGACTCGATGAGCGTCCAGTGCACCGCCACCGCGCCGGGGAACTACACCGTCAGCGGGACGGTCACCGACGCCACGGGCGCCACCGCGACCCAAGCCTTGATCGTGGAGGTGACGGCGGTGCCCGTGACGCACCCGTCAAGCCCCGGCAGCGGGTTCTCGGCTTCCGGCGGTGCGGGCGAGAGCATGTTCTGGTTCGGCCTGGTCGTGGGCTCGCTCGGGGTGATCGCGGTCGCCTGGTCGGCACGTCGCGAGAGCCGCGCCCGGTCGGAGGGCGAGGCGATCGTGACCCAGCTCCGGGAGACCAGCCAAGCGCAACGAGAAGCGGGCGGAGCTTCGGCCTCCGCCCCGCGGACGCCCTCGGACCCCGAGATCCTCTAGGGCGGAGTACGAGTCCAACCGGGTGGGAGGTGGGATCGATTCGACAACCAGACACCCGAGCGAGCGGGTGAGGGACGCGACGCGTGGTATCGTTAGAATTCCTGCTCGGTGTGGCCGCTGGCCTGGGCCTGTCGGGGGTGACCCTTCTCGGATTCTGGTGGTACCAGCGGCGGCTACGCGCGCGCCTTCGGACGTCGGATCCTGTTCCTCTCGTCATGGCGTCCCCGCCCCCACCGAATGTATCGGCTGATGGAACTGAGCTCAAGGTCCCGGCGACAGAAGTCGCTCGTCCCGCGTCGCCTAATGAGTCCGAGCCGATCGAGAACACTCCTCCCGCTCGCGAGCCTCAACGCGCGAGTTTACGCGATCCGCCTCCCGTCGCGGAAGCGACTGTACAGCTCTCCCATCGCGTGCTCCTTCACCTCTACCGCCAGGGGTTCATTCGACCCGATGAGGTTCCGCCCCGCTCCCTCTCCCAATCGGGGATGATCGAGGCCCTTCAGATCCGCCAGGGGGCTCTCGCCGGGGTCCTGCTCCGACTCGAAGCAGCGGGGGTAGTGGCCTCGGAAACGACGCACGTCCGCGGAGGAACGCGTCGGGTGAAAGTGTACCGACTCACCGATCGGGGAACCCAGCTCGCCAAGGAGTTGCGCGGGAGTTCCGCGCGTCGAACCCAGACCCCGAAAGATCGGTGACCGAACGCGAGGTGTTAGGACGGAGCGGTTTCCAAGGACTTCTCGCCCTCGACCCAGATGGATTCCGGCCGGAAACCCAAACGCTGGTTGACGGCCAGAATCGGACGGTTCAATGAATCGTTCCCTGTGAGGAGGAATCGGAATCCCTGCGCCTGGGCGAAGAGGAGGGCGCGGCGCTTGATCTCCGTCGCAATCCCACGCCCGCGGATCGCCGGATTCGTGCCAGTGTAGCCCACCCAGAGGCTATCGGGCCGGCCCAGATCCCTCGAGAGGCAGGTCATTCCCACGACCTCGGACCTTCGGCAGGCGAGGAAAACGGCCTCCGGGATGGCTCCGGGCGAAGCGAGGTCGGTGGCGGCGAACTCCTCGAAGGAGATCGGGTGGAACTCGCCGAGTCGGGGAATTTCCGCGCTCGTCAATTCGCTGAGCTCGTACCGCCGGTCGCGAACTCCGGGGGAGGAAGCTTCCTCCTCCAGGAGCGTCGAGAACCGGAACCCCTCGCGCTCGGGGGAGGCGGACCGATCGAGGATTCCCGAGCCGTTGACCTTAGCGAGGTCGAGGCGCGACCGCCAGACCCTGCGGAGCGCGCGGAACCCCCTCTGCTCGAAGAACCGGACGCCCGCGGGGTCGCTTTCCCGCGTGCCGGCCCAAACGGCGATGCCGTTTCGGACCCGGGCCTCACGCTCCATGTGGGAGAACCGCTACCCCCGATGCCCCTCCGGCGGTGGGCGGGAGCGACGGCAGCCCAGATCCAGAATTTCCTCGGGTCGTAGTTGGAGGAGGATTGGCCGAGCGAGCCCCACCCGACGACCTCCCGCGCCCTCCGCTGCTCGGCGATGACCTTGAGGTTGACGTGGCCCTTCTCGAGCTTCTGGATCGTGTCCCAGTGTCGGAGCTCGGCCGCTGTACCACCGTGCTCCGGATCCATTTCCGTGGCGAGCCGCGCCATGGACTCGAAGTCCGGATCGAGAATCGGGCGTATTGCCTACTGGGATTGATCCATCGCCCGGCCCGACTCCGGGGAGACCGAGTAGGGTCGTAGAGGTGCGGCCCGCTGGATCGGACTGTGCGGGCATCCCCGGGGGGATGGGCCGAGCTCTGGCCACGACTCCTACGGGGATGCGCCGGCTGCACCCCCGTGAGATCGGGCCATGAGGCACCTCGCCGGCCGCGCGACCGACAATTTTGCGGAACTGGCGGCGCAACAATTTTTAAGACGCCTTAAATAGGGCCTGTCGGCGCTGGGCATGGCGAAGATCCGCATCGAGAATGTGGTCGCGTCGACCTCCCTCAGCGACAAGCTCGACCTGCAGTCGATCGCCCTCGGCCTCGACGGAGCGGAGTACGAACCCGAGCAGTTTCCCGGCCTGATCTACCGTTTGAAGGAGCCGAAGACCGCGATCCTCCTGTTCCGCTCGGGCAAGGTGGTCTGCACCGGCGCGAAGAGCATGAAGGAGGTCGAAGATTCCATCGCCAAGGTCTCCCTCCAGATCAAGAAGGGTGGACAGAAAGTCAGTCTTCACCCGAAGATCGCGGTGCAGAACATCGTCGCAAGCTCGGACCTCGAATCGGAGATCAACCTCAATGCGATCGCAGTGACCTTGGGGTTGGACCGGGTCGAGTACGAGCCCGAACAGTTCCCGGGCCTGGTCTGCCGGATCGAAGAGCCCCGGGTGGTCGTCCTCCTGTTCGGCAGCGGTAAGCTCGTGTGTACCGGCGCTCGCAAGCCGTCGGACATCGAAGTGGCGGTCAAGAAGATCACGAAGGAATTGCGCGGCGCCGGCCTCCTCCGCTAAGCCAGTTCGGGGCGGTCGACGATGCCTCTCCCCATCGATCTTCCGATCGTCGACCACCATTGCCATCTCTCCCCTACGGGGGAAGGGGTCGGGGCGGCCCGACGATTTGCAAAGGCGGGGGGGACGCACCTTTTCCTCGCGACCCAGAACTACGCCGGGGCAGTTCCGACGTCCCTGCAAACATATCGCGAGCAGTTCGCCATGACGGAGGAGCTCGCCCGGCGGATCGGCGAGGAAACGGGCGTCGTCGCGTACCCAGTACTCGCACCCTATCCCGTGGACCTCCTGGGCGCCGCCGCGCAGATCGGCCTATCGGCGGCCACCGAGCTCCAATTCCAGGCCCTGGAGCTCGCCGCACACCGGGTCGAGGAGCAGGCCGCCGTCGCCCTCGGCGAAGTGGGTCGTCCGCACTTTCCCGTGCCCATCGAGATGGCGGCCGCGAGCGAGGCGGTCTTCGTGCGCGCCCTCGAGACCGCACGGGACGTCGGATGCCCCGCGGTCGTGCACTCCGAGGACCTGGACGCCAACGGGTACCGGTCGGTCGCGGATCTGGCCAGCCGTGCTTCGTTCCCGGTCGGACGTCTCGTCAAACATTACGCCCGAGCGGTAGTGCCCGCCGCCGTGCGCCAGGGGATCGTCCCGTCGTTCGTGGCGCGGCGCGAGTTGACAACGAGCTCCCTGGCCCAGGACCCTCCGTGGTTCTGGGAGACCGATTTCCTGGACGACCCCACGCGCCCCGGAGCGGTGCTGGACCTCGCGACGATCCCTCGGCGGGCGCTAGCGATCGCCGCCGATCCGGATCGGGTCGACCGACTTCGGATCCCCTTCGTGGAATCGATCGAGACGGTCTACGGGTTCACCCCGCGTACCGCTTCCCGGGCTGGCCGATGACCGGGCGAGCTCCCCGACACGGCACCCTGATCGCGGTCGAAGGGATCGATGGATCCGGAAAGTCGACCCTGCTCCGTCTCCTCGCACGGCGACTTCGCCATCATGGCACGCGGGTGGTGGTCTGGCGGGAACCGGTGGACCGAGAGTTGGGGGCACGAGCCCAACGCGCCGGCCGCACCGATCCTTGGTCGGCGGCGCTGCTCTTCACGCTCGACCGCGCCCGCGCCCGACCGGCGTTGGAGCGGGCGCTGACGCGCGCCGACGTCGTGCTCTCCGACCGGTCCTTCTACTCGACACTTGCCTACCAGGCGAGCGCCCTCTCCGACGGCGAGGCCACGATCGTCCGCCGACTCCAGCGCCAGGCCACCCGGCGCCCGGATCGGGTCCTCTGGTTGAAAATCGACGTCCCCACGGCCATGCGACGATTGGCCGTACGCAACCGCTCCCGAGACCCGCTCGAACGAACGGCGACGTTGCAGCGCGTGGCGCGCGCGTACGCGACGCTCGCCCGGGCACCGGGGTGGATGGTCCTCGACGCGCGACGTCCTCCCGGGGAGCTCGCGGACCTCGCCGCGGGGCGCCTGACGCGGATGGTTGCCCACCGGCCGCGACGATAATCTATCCCATCCGCTTCGCCGCGCGCGTCGAACTGTGAATCGCATCCTCACCGCCGAAGAGACGCTGGACCCGGCGTACCTGCCGCCGAAGCTGGTGGGGCGCGAAAAGGAGCTCGGGCTCCTCTACCGCCTCTACCGGGAGTCGCTCACCAAGGGAGTGCCCCACCACCACGAGCTCAACGGCGGGATCGGGAGCGGAAAGACGGCCCTTGCCCGTCGGCTCGGCGAGGACCTCCAGAAGGCCGGAAAGCTCGGCGGGCTCGCGGTGCACCCGATCCACGTCAACTGCTGGCGGCGCTCCAGCGATCGCACCATCCTCCTCGAGCTGCTCCGAAGCGTTGGCGTCTCGCTGCCGGACCGGGGATACTCCCTGGCCGAGATGCTCGACGTGTTCGAGCAGGGGATCCGGCGCCAGCCGCGTCACCTGATGATCGTACTGGACGAGGTCAGCGCGGTCGTCCGTCAGGGCACCAAGCTCGTGTATCTCCTCACCCGCCCGCACGAGGTCGGTCTGGGGTCCATCTCGCTGCTCCTCGTCTCACCGGAGGACGTGCTCCCGTACGTCGACCCGCCGAGCCGATCGAGCTTCGGTGTCACCCATCGGCTCCAGCTCGCCCCCTACGGGGCCGAATCGCTCGCGGGAATTCTGACCGCGCGCGCCGAGCTGGCGCTCCGCAAGGGCAGCTGGTCGGCCGACGTCATCGAGCAGATCGCCCGCGTGGCCGCCCCGAACGGTGACGCGCGCTTCGCCCTCGAGGTGCTCTCCGGGGCGGCCCACGCCGCCGAACTCGCGGAGGCCGACGAGATCCGTCCCGAGGACGTCCGGGCGGCGAAAGGGTCGATCTATCCCACTTTGACCGAGACCAAGCTCCAGGAGCTTTCGAACCGGTCGCTGCTCGTGCTGCTCGCACTCGCGCGCTCGCTCCGCGGCCCCCGGTCCCATGCGGCCACCGAGCGGGTGCGTCAGGCGTACCAGGCGGTCTCCGAGGAGTACGCCGAGAAGGCCGTGGGACGGATCCAGTTCTGGCGCACGGTCAAGGAGCTCGAGCGGGAGGGGCTCATCCAGACCGAGCCGGGCGCGCCGGGCGATTCGGCGAGGCTGAGCATGGACGAAGTACCGGTCAGCTTTCTGCAGACGCTCGTCGAGACGCGCCTCGCCGACCGCCGACCTCGCAAAGCCTAAAGGAGCCACCCGGCTCCGCGCGCCGTGGCGACGGAGGCGCTGGCGCCACCGGAGCCGACCCCCTCGACCCGGCTGCCGCCCTGGATACGCGTCCGCCCACCCTCGGGAGCGCACTACCCGGAAGTGCGGAGCCTGCTTTCGGACCTTCGGCTCGGGACCGTCTGTCGCGAGGCCCGATGCCCGAACCTGCCGGAATGCTGGTCGGCGGGCACCGCGACACTGATGCTCCTGGGCACCGATTGCACCCGACGGTGTGGGTTCTGCGCCGTGAACTCCCACTGGTCGCAGGGCGCCATCGACTGGACCGAACCCCAGCGCGTCGGAGAAGGAGTGCGAAGATGGGGGCTGCAGTATGTCGTGCTCACCCAGGTCTGCCGCGACGACCTGCCGGATGGAGGGGCCTCCGTACTGGCCGCGACGGTGAAGGAGATCCGTGCGCGGGCCCCCGGCACGCTCGTCGAGCTGCTCATCGGGGATCTCAACGGCGACCCGAGCGCGCTGAAGACGGTCCTCGACGCCGCGCCGGACGTGCTGGCGCACAATATCGAGACGACGCGGCGCTTGTCGCCTCGGGTCCGCGACCGACGTGCCGGCTACGACCAGTCGTTGACGGTGCTCCGAGGCGCCAAGCGCGCCGGTGCCACCGACCTCGTGACGAAAAGTTCGGTGATGCTCGGGCTCGGAGAGACCGAGGGGGAGCTCTTTGCCACGTTCGACGACCTTCGAGAGGCCGGAGTTGACCTGTTGACCCTCGGTCAGTATCTCCGGCCCACGGTCTCCCACGTCCCCGTGGACCGGTACGTGCCGCCGGAAGAGTTCGACCGCCTGCGGGAGGAGGGTCTCGCCCGTGGCTTCGCCGGAGTCGAGGCCGGCCCGCTCGTCCGCTCTTCCTACCACGCCGCCGATCTGTATCGACGCGCCCACGCGGGGGCGTGACGATGGCCAAGAAGGTGCTCAAGAAGCTCGAGGAGGACGACGAGTACCGCCACTTCGAGTTCCCCCCGTTCGATGAGGCAAAGTTCCTGGCCCACGAGTTCGAGCAGACGTCCGCGACGGTCATCGCGTTCCTGCTCGCCATCGTGCTGGGAGTGGTCTCCTACCTCGTCACGCGAACGCCGCTCGGTGCGCTGGGGGGCCTCGGTGCGGCCGTCGTGCTCATCGTTACCACCCCGTGGATCGTCCAGCGACTCCGACCCCAGTCGACCGAGTACACGAAGGGAGAGTGGGCGGCGCTCCTGCTGATGGAGATCTTCGGGTGGATGGGGATCTGGTTCCTGCTGAGCGATCTGGTCCGCTAGTTCCGTGCGGGTTTCCACGGTAGCCGCTTCCCGAGGAGGTCGCCCAGCGCCTCCCGCAACTGGGGGGAGTCCGGCAGCTCGGCGAGCGGCTGAACGCGAGTTCCCTCGGCCAGGCTCGCCCGCAGATCGCGGCCGATCGGCAACTGGCCGAGCGCCGCCGTCAGCAGCGGCTCGAGTCGTCGATGCTCCCGCCGCGCATCCACGGCGAGTCGCCCGTCCTCGGTGACGTAGGGCCCTTGCATCACCGGGGCTTCCGGGGCCGACCACTTTTCGAGGAACGCCGAGACGCGGTCAATCCCCGCCGGCGGGCCGTCATGCACCCGGACCGCGGGCCGTTCAGCGTGCTCGACCTCGAGCAGTAGGATGAGCTCGCCCTCTCCGGCGGCGCTCGAGGTGCCCAAGACGGCGAACCCGAGCCGCTTCGCCTCGTCCGCCATCGCCCGCTCGGCCTTGTGGAGCTGGGGGTAGAGGATGTCGTCGACGAGCGCCGGCCGTGGCAGCACCAATGCCCCCACGTGGGTCGACCGGGCGTGGATCTGCTTGAGCCCCTCCTCGCAGGACGGGGGTGGGACAGTTTTCGCAGCGAACCACGCCGGGTCGGGATCGTCCAAGTAGGCGCCCGCGCCGAGGATCAGCGTGGCGAGGTTGCGCGCCGTCAGCGCCGTCGCCACGTTGCGGGCGGGATCCACGGGGTCGTCCAAGAGCAGCGCCACGTCCTCGGGGGCCCTCGGGGCGACGTCGGGCCGGGAAAGGAGGCGGACCGGCAGCCGCCAACCCCGGGCCGCGGTGAGCAGCCCTTGCAGGGAGCCGAACCGTAGCACCAGCAGCTCGACGAGGTATCCCGAACAGCCGCCACGGCGCGCCTCGGACCCGTACACCCCGAGCGCGCGGAGGAACTGCTTGGTCAATCGAATTTGATCGACCAGCGCCGGCGTCTCGCGGGCCGAGAGGTAGGCTTGATGGAACGGGGTCCGGTCGACGGCCGTCTGGGGGCGGCTGGAATCCGTGATCGCGTACCCGGGGACCGCGTCGACCTGGAAACCGTCGAACCATCCCCGACGGTAGGGATGCTCGGCGTAGCGGGTCTCGGTGTCGGTCAGCAGTGCGGCGCCCAGTTCCAGCCCCATCCGCTCGAGCTCGGACCGCTGGAGGTCCGGAGGAAAGAGCAGGAAGAAGTCGAGGTCGATCCGGTCCGCGAGGAAGGTACCGCGGGCCGCGCTGCCCGCCACCAGGCAGCGAACCAGGGGGAAGTTCCGCTCGCGCGCGGCCTGCGTACCCCGCTCGACGAGGTGGTCGCGCGCCGCGGCGACCCGGGCCAGAAGGGCCGGAGTCGGACGGATCTGCTCGAGGACCCCCTGCTCGACCTCCTGAGCGCGGTGAGGGGGATCTGCTGGCGCCGTTCCCATCGTCCTTCGGGACGGACTCCGACAAATCAACCCTTGCGTGCGTCGGCACCGGCGGGCGAACGGTTATCGGCGGTGGGGTCGTACCACGAACATGGCGGGGAGTGCCGAGCTCTCTGCCTCCGGACCATATCACCCGGCCATCCTATACGAACCCCTCCCCCAGGAGAAGGTCCGCTGCACGGCGTGCGCCCGGTACTGCGTCATCCCGTCGGGCTCGCACGGGTTCTGCTTCGTCCGCAGCAACGAGGCCGGTCACCTCGTGCTGCGGAGCTACGGGCGCGTCGCGGCCTTGCAGATCGACCCGGTGGAGAAGAAGCCGCTCTCCCACTTCCGGCCCGGCTCTCGGGTGCTCTCCATTGGGACCGTGGGCTGCAACTGGCGCTGCCAGTACTGCCAGAACGCAGAGATCTCGCAGGAGCAGGTCGTCTCGGGCCGCGCGTTGAGCCCCAAGCAGGCGGTCCGCATCGCGCTCCAGCAGCAGTGCGACGGGGTGACGTTCACCTACAACGAGCCGACGATCTTCATCGAGTACGCGCTCGATGTGATCGAGGAGGCCCATCGCGCCGGACTCTTCGCCAACTTCGTCACGAACGGGTACATGACGCCGGAGGCCGTCGAGCTGCTCGCCCCGAAGCTGGACGCGATCAGCGTCGATTTCAAGGGGAGCGGGGAAGAGCGCTTCTTGCGCCGGTACATCTCGGCCAAGGGACCGGCGCCGATCCGCGAGACCATCACGTCCCTCTACCGGCGGGGGGTGCACCTCGAGGTGACGAACCTCATCGTTCCCCAGGTCGGCGAGGACCCCCAGGCACTGACCGAGTTGGCGAGGTTCGTGAAGAACGAACTGGGCCCCGAGGTTCCGTTCCACCTCCTCCGGTTCCACCCGGATTACCGGATGATGGACCTACCCAGTACGCCGATCCCCACGCTCGAGCGGCTCCACGGGCTCGCCAAGGCCGAGGGTTTGGAGTACGTCTACCTCGGCAACGTCTGGGGCCACCAGCTCGAGCACACCTACTGCCCGGCGTGCGGCGCCCTCGCGGTCGATCGGTACGGCTTCATGATCCGTCGGTGGAACCTCGACGCCGAGAATCGTTGCCGAGAGTGCCGGCACGCGATCCCGATCCGTGGGCGACCGCCCGTCGACTACGCGCCGACGTTCGCCACCCCGCTCGCCTGAGCGAGCGGGCCCGGGAGCTACTCCTGGCTCACTGGTTGGTCATCGGGGCGGCGTCCGAGGCCGCCGGTTCGGGCGGGGGAGCGCGCATCGCCTTGGACTTGGACTTCAGAACGAGCCCAACGAGCAGGAGCAGGACGCCGAGGATCAGCAGCAGCGATCCCACGGTCGTCAGCGCGGTCTTCACGTTGACCGTGGTCGACGACGGAGCTCCGGCGAGGCTCCCCGCCGCGATCCAGACCTGACCGCCGGTCGGTACGTTCAGCGAGAACGTCCCGCTCGTGCCGGTCTGGGTCACACCGGAGAGCGTGGACAGGTTCTCATTGGCGCAGGTTCCCGAACACGCCACGGCGACGATGAGCACCGTGGTGTTGCTCGACCAGGTGACGGTGATCGGAATGTTCCCGGTGATCGAGAAGCCAGCGATCGTGAACCCAGCGGGCGTCGTCTCTGAGCTCTGGGTCAGGGTCTGGGCCGGTTGCGGCGACAGCGGGACGAAGAGCAGCGCGGCGCCGATCACCAACAGTACCACGCCCACCACGACAATTCCCGCTCTCATTCCGGCGACCCAGTTGGGACGATGGGCTCTTAGTACATAGATTTCACGAACAACACATGCGTACGCGTTTTCTGAGACGACCCCTCCTCGGAAACCGCGGTTCAGTGAGCCGGCGCGGCCGGTGCGAGCGGCGCCGTCAGCACCTAGGTCTTGGGTGCCGGCTTGGCATCGACGGTGATGGTCGCGGGGGCCGGCTGCACTCGGGGCGCCGGACGGGGAACGACGCGCCGCTTGCGGCGCAGCACGAACCCGATCAGGATGATCGCGATCCCGGCGATCAGCAAGCCCGAGCCGAGGGGTGTCAGCGCGGTGGAGACATTGACCGTTGCGGTTGCCGGTCCACCGCTGGCTCCTTCGATCGCCACGCTGACGATATCGCCCTGCGGTACATCGACCGTGAAGTTGCCAGAGGTCCCGGTCTGGACCAGCGTCTGGGAGATGGAGGTGTTCGTGTTGCACGCGGCGGTGCAAACGATGAGCTCGAACAGCACGCTCGTGTTCGAGCTCCACGAACCACTCACCGGTTGCTGGTAGAGAACCGAGAAGCCGCTCACCTGGAACGACTGGAAGGCCAGTTTGTTTCCGGCCGCCTGGAGGTGGGCCGGAGACTGGGAGACCACGGGGATCACCAGGAAGATGGCGCCGACGACCATCAGCACGACGCCGATGACGACGATCAGGATCCTCATTGGGCGGTTCGCCGGCGCATCGAGGATTTCATAGTACATAGACCTCCCGCCGGCGATGGCGGGGTCCCCGAGTCGGCGCGTTCGACCGCCATCGACCGGAGGCGCACGCCCCTGCGGCCCACCGGGACCGCCGGGCGTGGAACATCCCGTTCGTGATCCCGCCGGCCGACATGGCCCCGGCTCTCACGCGAGCGAGAGCGGACCGTCGGTTGCGAGGGGTGGGCGCGGAGTGCGTTGGGGGTAGCCCTGAGGCATCGCCGCCTGAGGAAGGTAAGGGTGCCGGGGCCAGAAATTGCCGAGAATTTCGAATCTGCGACCCGAACCACCCGCCCTCCCGAGTCTCCTGGCACGGCCGGAGGGTTTCTGTCTCGTGGATCGCTGCGGCTGAATCTCGCTCTCTTCGTAGCACCGAGCGAGCTCCCTTTTTTTTCGGCCCCGTCACAGGGCGAGGTCCTCCGCATCGACCGGCATGCGTCGAGCTGAGGGCGGGTGTCTTCCTCCTTACGGCACGGACCCAGTCCGGCGGGGGTTGTCCGATCCAGGATGGCACCGAGCCAGAGCTCCCATGCCTTATATCTCGGAGATACGTGGTGTAACACCAAGCTATGCCGAAGGCGGTTGTCGAACTTTCCGAGCACGCCAACCGGGTCGTGAATGTCATCAAGGCCCGCGACGGGCTGAAGGGCAAGTCGCAGGCCATTGAGAGCATCGTCTCGGCATACGAGGAGTTGATTCTGGATCCGGCGCTCCGACCGGAGTTCGTCGAAAAGGTGCAGCAGATTCGGCGAGGAAAGTTCCGCTCCATCAAGTCTATGGACGACCTGCTTGACGGTCGCGCATGAGATGTGGGACCTGCAGGTCTCCCCCGAATTCGAAAAGGATTACCGTAAACTCTGCCGAAAGAACCTAGGTTTCAAGCGCGCCGTCGACTCCAAGGTTGCGGAGATCCAGGACAACCCCCTTCATTTCAAGCCCCTCCGCGCCCCGCTTCAAGGAGTCCGTCGGGTGCACGTCTCCAGTTCGTTTGTACTGCTGTTTGAACCTCTAACGGGTGCTCGGGCCGTCCGTCTCTTACGACTTGCCCACCACGACGAAGCCTACGGCGTCTAGGGTCGGCCGGCGGACCGGCCCACCGAGGCGCCGGAGTTCTCGGACCTCGAAGTATGGCTCGGCTGCCGGGGCCAGGATTCGAACCTGGGAACTCCTGCGAGAGCAGATCTTGAGTCTGCCGCCTTTGGCCGCTCGGCCACCCCGGCGCGGACCGTCGAGGGAGCTTCCCGGCTTATTCCTCTTCGCCTTCTTCGGGTGCGTCGGCGTCGGGAACGGAGAGCTCTTCGACCGTTGCGGAATCCTCTAGCGACCCCGGGGGGAGGAACGTTCCCACCGGCGGGGCGGAGAAGCCGGACGGCCGGAGGAGCGAGCGGCGTTGACGTCCGCATCGCTTGCAGGTGCGTACTCGCAAACCTCCCCGTAGCCGCGTTCGCACCGTCCGCCCTTCGATCCAGAACGCCGAACATCCCCGACAATAGAGCTCGCGATACTCGGCGGGGACTCGGACGTTGTAGCGGGTGCCGATCCGGCGCGCGAGGAGCACGTAGCGGTCGGCCAGGCTCGGGTCGATCCGGCGCGACTCGAGCCGGGCGAGCGCGAACAGGTCGTCGATCCGCTCCTGCGCGACCTGGATCATCCGGGTGGTGCGCCGGCCACGGCGGCCCCGCCGGCCGGGGGCTGCGGCGCCCGACATACCGGACAGACGACCGCCCTCACCGATATCAGGGTGTTGCACCGCGGACAGTGCGTCGCGCGCCCGGCGAGCCCCGGTGGCATCCAATCGACCGGCGGGGGTGGAAGCGGCGGGGGAGGTGGCGGCGGGGGCGGCAACCCGACGGGGCCGAAGCGGGCGGCTTCCGGGGCCTGAGGAAGGGTCCGGCCACACCCCCGGCAGAAGAGGGTTCCCTCGGGCGCCACGGCGCCGCACGTAGTGCAGGTCGGGATGTCCGGCCTAAACTATATGCGGTATTTGACCATCGGGAGAACGTTGAGAAGCCGTTGCGTGGCCCTCATCACGCGTGACCCGGTCTTGTATGCTGAATTGGCTCCGGCGTTGCGGGAGCGCCGGCTCCCGTGCGTGAGCCTGCTGCCGGGACAACGGATCCCCGACAGTGCGGCCGTCGTGTTGACCAGCCCGAGCGAGGCCCGGGACATCGGCCACCGGCGGGTCCTCGTCGTCCCACCCGAGGGAGATCGCACGGCGCTCTGGGCGGAGGTCGCCGGCGCCTTGATCGCCGCCGAGGGGGCGGAGCTGATCGTGGGGATCGACCCCGGCCCTCGACCGGGGTACGCCGTGCTCGTTGGGGACCGGTGCATCGCCCAGGGCGTGCTGGAGAACCCCGAGGATGCGGATCGACTGGCCCGACATCTGCGGCGCCGCTTTCCCGACCAAGGCCTCCGGTTCCGCGTCGGGAGTGGGGATCGCACGGACCGTGACCGGATCGTCAACGCGCTCCTCTCCTCGCAGCGCAGCGTCGAACTCGTCGACGAGGGCGGCACGACCCCCCGTGGAAAGCGGCAGACCCGGGACGTGGTGGCGGCCCGGGCCATCGCGGGCCATCCCGGTCGTCGCGTCCGCGAACCGGCGAAGTTCCGGACGACGCCGGGGGAGGTCGCCAACGTCCAACGCCTGAGCCGCGAAGGGAGCGGGGGCCGGTTCACGATCCCCCGCCAAGCCGCCGAGCGCGTCCTCCGCGGAGAGCTCACCCTGTCGGAGGCGATCGCGGAGCGGGACGCCGTTTCGCCCGCCCCCGCCCGATTCCGGCCGCCCGGCGGCGAACCCTCTTAACTCGCGAACCCCCTCGGAGCCTCGAATGCTCTCGCCGGACAGCGCACGCCGGGCCCGACGCCTCGCACTGCAGAACGCCGTCGCCCACGGCGGCTCTCCGAGACCCGGTCCCATCGCGGCGCGGCTGCTGGCCGACGAACCGGCCCTCCGTCCCCACGCGGCGGAGGTCCAGCAAGAGGTGGCCACCATCGTCACCGAGGTCGCCGGGCTTGGCGCCGACGCCCAGCGGGCGGCGCTCGACGCGCTCGGGGGCGCCGAGACCCCCTCGGCCCGCCGCGCCGAATCCGATCACGCGAGCCTGCCGCCGCTCGACGGGGCGGACCGGGCCCCGGTCGTGCTGCGGATGGCCCCGTTCCCGTCCGGGTCGCTCCACATCGGGAACGCCCGGATGATCTACATCAACGACTACTACCGCACCCTGCACCACGGACGGTTGCTGCTCGTCTTCGACGACACGGTCGGCTCGGAGGAGAAACGCATCGACCCCGAGATGTTCGACGTGCAGCGTCGGGACCTCGAGCTCGCGGGCGTCGCCGTGGACGCGACGTACTTCAAGTCGGACCGGGTGGCCGGGTTCTACCCCTGGGCGCGTCGGGTCATCGAACGCGGCGCGGCGTACGTCTGCGTGTGTCCGGCCGAGCTCCTCCGCGCGAACCGCGCCGAGGGCCGCGCCTGCCCGCAACGCTCCCAGACCCTCGAGCAGACGCTCGACGGATGGGAGGGGATGCTCGGGGGACGGTATGCCCCGGGCGAAGCCGTCCTGCGGTTGAAGACGGACATCGCCGACCCCGATCCGGCGTTCCGCGATCGGGTTCTGTGTCGCATCAGCGACTTCGACCATCCCCGGGTCGGGAGGAAGTTCCGGGTCTGGCCACTGCTCGAATTCTCCTGGGCGGTCGACGATGTCGAGCTGGGGATCTCGCACGTGATCCGCGGCAAGGACCTCGTCATGGAGGACCGGATGGAGTCGTACCTCTGGAAGGTGCTCGGGCTCACCGGCCCACGGTTCGTGCACTGGGGGCTATTGCGCGTGCGCGAAGCGAAGATCTCTAAGAGCAAGTCCTACCAGGAGGTCAAGAGCGGCCTCTACGATGGCTGGGCCGACCCGAGGACCTGGTCGATCGCGTCGCTCGATCGGCGCGGGATCACCGCCCAAGCCCTTCGCCGCTTCACCCTCTCCTTCGGGATCTCGCTCGCGGACATCGAGGTCCCCGCCGAGACCCTCTACGCCGAGAACCGGCAGGCCGTCGATGCGAGCACGCCGCGTCGGTCGTTCGTCGCCGACCCGATCCGGCTGCGGCTGCGCGGTTCGCCACCGGAGCTCAGCGACGCGACCCTCGCCAACCACCCCGACCACCCGGAGCTCGGCACGCGGCAGGTGACGGCGGGGCCGGAGTTCTGGCTCGCGCGCCGGGATGTCGAGCCCCACCTCGGGGAAGAGGTCCGCCTGAAGGATCTGCTCAACGTGCGTCTGCCTCCGGCCCTCGGGAGTGCGGCCTCGGCGGAAGTAGAGGCGGAATTCACCAGCCGGGAGAATCGCCGTCTTCCCCGACTGCAGTGGGTGGGCGCCGTCGGGGCCGTCCCGGTCGATCTCCTCGGGCTAGAAGGGGAGCACACCCACGGGCTGGGCGAGAGCGCGCTTGCCGCCGCTGCCCCCGGGGACCGATTCCAGTTCGAACGGGTCGGGTTCGTCCGGGTCGAGTCCGACTGGGTTCCGGGGACCGCGCCGGTCCGCGTCTGCTTCGGCCACCCCTGACGGACAACCTCCGAGCAAAGTCCTTTGAGGCGGGGCCGCCGTCCACCCCTCGACGGCCATGCGATTCCTCCACACCTCGATCACCGTTGCGGACATCGACGCGTCGATCGCCTTCTACACCGGGGCCCTGGGCCTCGAGTTCGAGCGACGCCGTAAGATCCCCGAGAACAAGGCCGAGATCGCCTTCGTGCGCGACCCGCTCAGCGACGCCCGGGTCGAGTTGACGCACTGGGAGGAGAAACCGCATATCGAGGCGGGCGAGCAGCTCGACCACCTGGCGTTCCAGACCGACGACCTCGACGCGTTCCTCGCCACGGCGCGCTCCCAGGGCGTCCGGGTGGCCAAGGAGCCCTACCGTCTGGTGGGCGGCACGAGCCGCATCGCCTTCATCCTCGACCCGGACAACGTCTGGATCGAGGTCATCGAGCGAAAGGACGCCTGATCTTCCGTGTCGGCGCCGCCCGGGCCTTCACCGGCCGAGAGCCGACGGCTGCTGACCGCCGTCTTCGGGGCCACGTTCTTCGTCCGGTTCGGGTTCGGTCTCACGCTCTCGGTCTTCGCCTCGTACATCCTCGCCCAGACGCAGGGCCTGAGCACGACGAGCGTCGGGGTGGTCGGCCTGGTCGCCTCGGCCTCTCCGATCGGGGAGTTCTCCACCGTACTGTTCTCGGGCGCCGCGGCCGATCGGTACGGCCGCTTCCCGGTGCTCCTCGCGGGCACTGCGGCCGCCGGCATCCTGCTGGCGCTCGTCTCCTTCACGCGTGATCCCCTGGCGCTCGCCGGCCTCAACCTGCTGTTCGGGGTATCGAGCGGGGCGATCCTTGCGGCGAGCTTGGCGGTCGTCGCCGATCAGGCCGACCGAAATCGGACCGGCTACGAAATGGGCCGGTTCGACGCGATGAACCTGCTCGGCTGGATCGTGGGGTTCGCCGTCGGTTTCGGGCTGTTGGGCGCGCTGCCAAACGCCGATCTGGTCTGGGTGTTCCGCGCCGGCGCGATCCTGCTCGGCGTCGGGGTCCTCATCGCGCGCCAGCTGAGCCTCGGCCACGTCGATCCGGTCCTCAACCGCACCTTCGACCTGAAGGCGATCTATCGCGCGCTGAGTCGACCGAGCGTGCTGCTCGTCACGCTCCCCTGGCTCGTGATCTACATGCTGCTCGGGGTGGGGTTCGTGTTCCTCGGCGGCGCGGCGGGCGGCCTGGGGATCCCGACCTACGAGCTCGCGGCCCTGATCGGAGGCGGGGGCCTGATCCTGCTGGCGACCCAACCGTACTTCGGACGACTCGCCGACCGCTACGGGAGAACCCGGCTCATGATCGCCGGGACGATCGGGTTCGTCGGCGTGCTCGTCTGCGCAGCCCTGTTGCAGCAGTACGGCCCCCAGCCGGCGCTGGTGGGTGCCACGGTCGTCTCGGCCCTCGTGGGGATCGGGTATGGACCGGCCGCGCTGGCGGCCCTCGCCGACCTGAGTCAGACGCTCACGCGCGCGACGACCATGGCGATCTACACGCTCACCATCGGCGTCGGGATGTTCCTGGGCCTGGGCATCGCCACTTCCCTGTACGCCGCATTCGGCGCGGCGGGGCTCGACGCGTTCTTCGCCGTCGTCGGCGTCACGCTCGTAGCGCTCACCGGGTTGCGGTGGCGACAGGTGCGCACGGGCGTGCTGCCGGTCGGGGCCTAGGCGCGGGCGGGCCTTACGACTCCGGCTCGATGATCACGTGGCGGAGCTGCGGCGAGCGCTTGCGCATCGCCAGGGAGATCTGGTCGATCGCCGCCTCCATCTGGTCCGTCGTCATTCCGTCCTGGAAGTTCACCTTCGCCGCGAGGAGCGCGTCATCCGGTCCGAGGAGCATCGACTGCAACGAGCGCACCTTGCGCACGCGCGGGTCGGATTCCATCACCTGGATCAGCTCCCGGGCGAGCGACTGCGGGAGCGCTTTCCCCACCAGGAACTCCCGGGTCTCCGCGGCGATGACGAACCCGGTGGCGATCAGGATCGCCCCGACGGCCGTCGCGGTGATCCCGTCCACGACGTAGTCGTGCGTCTCATACAGGACCGCCAGCCCGCCGATGACGACGGCGCTCCCGAACACGGAGACGATGTCCTGGTAGAAGATCGTCTTGAGCCCCTGGTGCGCCGACTCCAGGAACGAGTCCAGCGTCTGGTTCCCCGCGCGGACCTCGCGGACGGTCACGGTGATACCGGCCAGGCTCGTCACCAGGGTGGCGCCGACGCTGGCGAGGGCCTCGGGTAGGTGGGAAACGGGGACCGGGGCCGCGACCTGCGCGAGCCCCGAGAGCAGGGTGAGCAGACCGGCGGTGCTGAAGGTGATGAGCGACGCGGTGAACGCCCAGAAGAACCGTTCCTTGCCCCGCCCGAACGGGTGGGCGACGTCGGGGGGACGCTGCGAGACCGTGTACCCCCACATGAGCACGAGGCTCCCGACCAGGTCGGTCACGGTGTAGATCGCCTGGGAAAGGACGGCCCGACTGTCGCTGACCAGCGCGACGGCCAGGTTCACCCCGAACAGGGCGGCATTCAGGCCCAACGTGGCCCAAATGATCACCTGCGGGCGCATGACGGACGGGCTCCCCCTCTCGGTGGAATGGGGGGGTGGTCACGTAAGGCTTTGTCGATGGGTGAAACGGCCGACCGAGCCTACTCGACCTCGCGCGCGCGCCCATCCTTGCCCGCGAAGAACATCCAGCCCTGCTGGGGGTGGAGCGTCAACGCGCCGACCAGCTCGGATTGTCGCGTCCCGCGGGCGATGACGAACTCGACGCGCAGCTCGTGCCGGGACGGGTCGGGGCCGTCACTGAGCATCGTCGCCGCCTTGATCGACTCTTGCCGCTGCCAATGGATCTCGGTGAAGTGCCCGGTCAAGATGGAGGGCGAGTAGTCGAGCGCCGTCTTGTCCAGGAACACCCGGACGTCCCGGACGACCTCGGGCCCACAATTGTACAGGAAGATCCTCCAGGAGCCCGAGGCCACCATCGGGGACGGCGTGAACCCCGGGTCGACCTCACGGCGCTGCCGCTCCCCGATCGGCCAGAGGTAGGGGAACAGGTGGACCGCGCCTTTCCCCGCGTCCCGTCCCCGCGCCCCCCGCCGCCATCGTTGTACCGCCCGCAGGCGGGAGCGCAGGTTCGGGGTCTCCGCCTTCCAGCTCTCGTAGGCCACGGGGGCCCGGGAACGGACCTCGGACTCGAGGTCGGCCGCCGAGGCGCCGGGTCGAGCCCGCTCGAGCTGCTGCACTTCGTGCTCGAGTTGCTCTCGTTCCTGTCGCTGCATCGTCAGAGGTGCGACAGTTGTCGCGCCCACCGGCGACACGGTTGAGGTCCTATTTCACGGTAGTGGCGACCCCTGTCGCGCGACACCGGGACCGAAAAGTCGCACAATAGAGTATACAAGGTGACCCTGTGGTCAACGAGACGCCCCCAACACTGCTGAGCGAGACGGACCGCCGACCGACCCCCGCGATCCCGATGAAGGCGCCCCGACCCATGTGGAACGGCGGCCACGCCTCCTTCAGCGTGGTCGAAGCCCGGGTAGATGTGTGGGATGCCCACATCGCGGGCTGCGACGCGTGCCTCGTCCAGGGGGAGTACCTGTGCTACGAGGGCGAGTTCCTCACCGAGCGCGTCGTCGAGGCGCGCGAGATGGCACGGACCCTCGCCCAGCGCGCCGAGCGCGTCCCGTTCGCCTCGCTGTTCGGCCGCGTGGCCCTTCCGGGGGTCTCGGCATGAACGGCCCGAGGATCGCCGCGGGGGCCTTCGGGATCCTCGGCTTGGTGCTGATGACCGGGATGGCCCTGGGTGGCGCGGCCGCGATGTCGGTCCCGTCCCCGGGTGCTTCGTTCGCCGCGCCGCCAACGTCTGGTGCGATCTGCTCGACGACGGCTGGGCTCCACGTGAGCACCCCCGTCGCGGGGGTCGGCCAGCTGGTCGTCTTCTCGACCTACCTGACGGCGCACCCGGGCGCGGCGAAGAGCTGCCCCGGGGTCGCGAGCTACAGCTACTCGAACCTCCCGGCGGGGGTCGTCCCGGGGAGCTGCAGTTCGGCCAGCCTCCCGTCAATCTTGTGCGTGACCGGAGCGGCGGGGCTATTCCCCGTGACCGTGACGGTTCACCTGTCGAACGGCGTAACCGTGTCGGCGATGACCAACCTGTTCGTGGTCGGACCGACCGCCTAAGGAAAACCAGGGGACAACCAGAGCCAAGGAAACCGGGAGCCTCGCCCCGACAACCGCTTCCCTCGCCAGAGGGAGGGCCGCGCTGCGGCCTTCCCTCTAAACACTGCCTCCCGTCAAGTTCTTCGAAGTTCGCTCAACTGTTAAATCGGTTGGTAGGCTCCGCAGGACGGAGATTCTCCTCATGTCCGGATCGATTTCTTCTACGGCCTCGAACTCTACGTCGAGCGCGAGCGCGGCGGCGATGCCGGCCCGCCGTCCCCGCCCGGCGCTCTCGGAACTGGGCCTGACCCCGGGCAAGCGTACCCGGCTCAAGCGACTACTCTACGACCACGGACCCGGTGGCGGAACGCTCCTCGTCCTGCCCATCGACCAGGGTCTGGAGCACGGCCCCGTGGACTTCTTCGAGAACCCCGACGCCCTCGACCCCGACTACCAGTACCGACTGGCCCGCGATGGCCGCTTTTCGGCGATCGCGCTCCACATCGGCCTCGCGGAGAAGTACTTCACGCCGTACGCCGGAGAGGTACCCCTGATCCTCAAGCTCAACGGGAAGACGTCGATCCCGCCGGACACCGAGGCGTTCAGCGCCCTCACCGGGTCCGTCGAGGACGCGGTGCGACTCGGCGCGGACGCGGTGGGGTACACGGTGTACGTCGGCTCGCCCGCGCAAGATCGCGATTTCGCCCAATTCCAGCAGGTCCGAGCCGAGGCGGACCGGTTCGGGATGCCCGTGATCGTCTGGGCCTACCCCCGGGGCGACGCCGTCGCCAAGCGGGGGGGCAAGGAGAGCCTGTACGCGATCGACTATGCCGCCCGCGTCGCGCTCGAGCTCGGCGCGGACATCGTCAAGATCAATTACCCGGTCCGTTCGGAGAAGGATCAGCTCAGCCCTCCCCCGTACAACACGCTCTCCCTGACGCCCGAGGCCGCGTTCCACAAGGTCGTCCAGAGCGCCGGGCGCGCCCTCGTGCTCGTCTCGGGCGGGGAGAAGGTCGACGACGTCGCCCTGCTCACCAAGGTCCGCTCGTCGATGCACGCGGGTGCGACCGGGATCATCTTCGGCCGCAACCTGTGGCAGCGCCCCCGCGACAAGGCCCTCGCCCTGACCCGCGAGCTCCATGCGATCTTCCGCGAGTACGCCCAGCCCCTCAGCTGAATCGCCCGTCACGCTCTTCCTCTGGATCGTGGGGGAAGACCACCCGAAGGCCTGTACCGGCCGGCGCCTCGCCGCGCGCGGTCTGGTGCGGACGCTGGCCCCTCGGGCCGCCTCGCCCGCGGCGATCCTGCTCGACCCTCATGCCGCCGATCCGATCTCGCGTGCCGACGCGCCCCGCGTCCACCGGGCGGGCCTCGCCGCGGTCGATTGTTCGTGGAATCGTCTGGGCGAGCGCGGTCGCTATCCCAGCGGTGGGTCGGACTCGGTACCCGCCGAGCGCCGCCGGAGGTTGCCGTGGTTGCTCGCCGGCAACGCGCAGCACTATGGCCGGCTCAGCGAACTGAACACGGCCGAGGCGCTGGCCGCCGCCCTGTTCGTGGTCGGTGCGCGCCAGCAGGCCGTGACGCTCCTCGAGGCCACCGGTGCCGGCAGGTCCTTCGAGCGGCTGAATGCCGAACTGCTGACCCGCTACGCCGCGGCGAAGGACCCCGAGGGCGTCCGCCAGGCCGAGTCCGAGTTCTTCTGACGCCCCTCCGCGGACGATCAGGGAGGGATCGGGAACGACTGCCCCTCGGTCTCGGTGTGCTCGATCTTCACGTCGTCCAGGGACTGGACCGACGTGGCGAGGGGGAGGCGGGCGAAGATCACGCCGCCGTAGCGCTCGTACACCCGAGAAGTGTGGAGCGTCAGGCAGCGGTTATCGAACGCGGGGCGACCGGTGATATCGGGATCGTGGCCCCGCAGAAAGACGCGCGCGCCGCATTTGTCGAAGAACGCGGCGAGGTCCGCGCTCGTGAACGGCGGCCCGAGTCCCCGGTGGATCCGCGACATGGCGCTGTCGGTCCACAGCACGTCCATCAGGGTTTCGTCCGACGGCCGAGCGAACAGTTCGCGCCAGGTCGCCGGAGTCCCGCCTCGGGGAAATCCGCCGTGGGCGAGGTAGGCGCCGCTGGGGGAGAGCGCCGCGATCGGCCCGCGCTCCAGGAGGCCCATGAGCCGTGCGTACCGGTCCCGATCGGGCCCCCAGAGGGCGTCGATCTCTTCGGGGAGGTCGTGCGGCATGGCCGGGATCCTTCGGGCCGCCTCGTGGTTACCTTGCAAGAGGAACACCCGGTCCGGGAACTCGGCGACGAGCTCGAGCAGAAAGAGCGCGTTGGCGACCGACCCCTCGCGGCAGTCGTCCGGGGCGCGATCGACATAATCGCCGAGCCCGACCAAGCACCGCTCGGCGGGAGCCGCCAGGAAACGCTCGGCGACGGCGAGCGTGGACCACCAATCCCCGTGGGTGTCGCCGAACACGACGGCCTCACGTCGGGGCGCCGCGGGTAGGTCGACGAGCGCCGGGTGCACGGGCACATCGGCCTCGAGCCGATCGAGGAGCAGATCGACGTGGGCGACGTCCATCTCCAGTATCTCGGCGGGAGCGAACCGTCGGACGCTCACCCGCGGGGCGGACGAGGGTCCTGGTGTCATCGGGGCGTCCCGGCGGAGGGAAATGCGGGGGGCCGGAGTTCCCGAGACGGCGACGCGATCGCCGTCCCCTTTGAACCGGCGAATGCCCTAGGCAACAGGGTCCTAAGCCCTGCCTCGGTAGCCCCACCGGCCGGAGCCGGCGGTTTGGCCGAACTGGAGCACCCCCGCATCGGAAAGTTGGAACGAGCCGCGGAGTAGCCCCGGCAGGAGTTCCGGACCGCGG
>JAKIWD010000145.1 GCA_022750205.1 Thermoplasmata archaeon | reverse complement strand
GGTGTTCTTCGCCCCGGCCGTGCTGCAGGTCCCGTGCCCGCCCGCGAGGCACGCGCTTCCGGTGTTCCACGCCATGACCGTGGGGGCGAGGTCGGAGACCTGGTAGTTGGCGACCGTCCCCACCCCCGCGAGTTCGGTCTGGATCGACGACGTGGCGGCTTGCCCGAACGGAGGGCTCGCTCCGGACCCGAGGGTGACGGGGCTCACGAGCGCGACGTGCGTGCCCGGATTCTGCGCTTCGGCCAGGATGGTCGCCTGGAGGCGGGCCAACTGGTTCTCGACGGTGAGGATGTGGGTCGTCTCGAGCTGGGCCATCTGGCCCGGGAGCTGGGCGACGATGAAGTTCGCGATGAACGAGACCACCAGGAGGAGACCGAGGATGACCGCGACCGCACTGACCTGCCCCTTGCGGGCCCGGGCGCGACGATACCGGATGGTGGTCCAATGGCGCATGAGTTCCGACCGGGGCCGGAGGTACGAGTACGCCGGGGTGACGTATTTATACGTCCCGCCGAGGCCGGCAGTGTCTTCGGAACGCGGGACCGGTTTGGAGTCGCCCCTGGTGCCCCCGAATTCGGGACCGACGGCCCTACGGAGCCGCCCCCCAGGAGTCCGAGCAGAGCGTCACCGGAGTTCGTGTCCGTCCGCTCGGCGGGGCACTAGGGGGCGGGCGGCCTCCGTCGCCTCGTCCAAGCGAATACGAGCCCAATCGCGACCCCCGCGAGGACCACTCCGGCGACCGCCGCCTCGGCCAGCGTCGCGCCGGAGGAGCGGACGGCGGACGATCCCATGACGGTCACGGTCACGGTCGATTCGGAGGAGCCGTTCAGCGCGTCCTGCACCCGGAAGGTTAGGGAGTAGGTTCCAGGGCTCGAGAAGGTGTGGTTGACGTCGGACGTGTCTCCCGTGGGACCGTCTGAAAACGACCAGTTGAGGTCCATGGGAGCGAGACCGCCCGAAATGTTCACCGACCACTCGCCCGGGGCGCCCGCGGCGAGGGAATCGGGGCCCGAGATGTTCAACGAGACGGCGGCGACGACCTGCACCGGGAGATTTTCGGTGACCGTGAAGTTTGCTGCGTCTGAGGCGGCCACCGCTACGCTATGGAGGCCAGGATCCGTGAAGGCGTAGGCCAGCGTGGGGCCCATTGAGTTCGTGGCCCCGTCGATGGTCCAGGCGAACGAGAGGGGTGGAGAACCCCCGGTGTCGGTCTCGCGGAAGAGACTCTGGAGGCCGACCTCGCCGGACGGATTTCCGATGAGGTGGACCACCAGGGCGGGAACTACGTCCACCCGGACGGTGGCGGTGCCCGTCGCTCCGAGGGAGTCGTCTGCCGTGACGTCGACGGTCTGATCCCCGGCGGTGGCAAAGGAGAACACGGCCGTGGACCCGACCGCTGCATTGGCCCCAGACTGCCAGGAGTACGAGATCGAACCCACGCCACCCGTCGTGCTCACTGAGAAGGTACAATTCTCACCGACGTCGAGGATGGCCGAGCAGGCCTCGATCCGAGGAACGACCGTGTCGCTCACCGCCACCAAACGAGTCGCGAAGGCTTCCTGCCCAACCGAATCCGTCACGGTGAGGTTCACGGTGTAGTTTCCGGCCTGCGCGTAGAGGTGCGAGGCCCCCGCGCCGTACGAATCCGGTGTGCCATCGCCCCAGCTCCACGAGAAATTCCGACTTGGGACGCCGGCCGCGGCGGAGGCATTGAACGCCAACACCTGACGCGGCTCGCCGGAGCTCGGCCCACCGAGGTACTGCACGCGCAACGGTGCCGACAAGACGTCGGTGTAACTCCCATTCGGGTTTCCGGCGGAGACGACCAGCACCTGATCGACGGGATCCCACGCGGCGAGGCCGTAGAGATGCCGGCTCGGAGACCCGGTCCCGCTCACCGAGTCCCAACCCGAACCATTGAAGGCCCAGCTCTGGTGGTTGACGACGTTCGTGCACGTCTCGCCTCCCGTCAGCACGACGGCCCCGAGGTCTGGGTCATACGCCATCTCGGTCCCGTACAGGCCGCCCGGCCCCCCGCTCGACGAAATTCGAGACCAGGTTCCGTTGTAGGTCCAGGTGTCTCCGAGGCACGCGAACGACGCCGTCACGCCCCCGTACATCACCAATTCGTGGCGCCCTGGGTCGTACGCGAGAGAGGGCCAGGTCCGAACCGGCGGAGGGTTCGTGTCGGGCAGCGCCGACCAATTCCCTCCCTTGGAGAGCCAAAGGTCGTTGAGTAGGTGTTGTCCCGTCGAGTCCGAGTTGTTGTAGCCGCCGAACAGGACCGTTCCTCCCAGGTCGGCATCGTACGCCATCGCTGCCGCCGTCGGCGCGGGCGGAGTCGGGTTGAGTTGGGCCCCGGACCAGGTCCCTGCCGAATAGGTGTAGGTCCGATTGGTGTACGTGAACGGGGCGTAGTCCGAGTACCCGCCGTACATGACGACGTGGCCCGTGAGGGGGTCGTACGCGAGCGCTGGCCCATCGAGGGGACCGGGGGAGGTGCCGCCGGTCGCGGGGGTGGACCAGTTTCCTGCCACGAAGGTCTGGGTCGCATTGAGATTCGTGGAGACGAAGTTGTCCCCGCCGTAGGACACCAGGTAGCCGTCGGTCGCGTCCCAGGTGGCTTCCGTAAACCAGTCAACGGGGGGAGCTACGGTGCTCTCCCCCGTGATGTTCCACCACGAGAGGGCAGGGCCTGCTCCGGTCCAATCCCCGGAGCGGGACGCTTGGGGCCGCAAGGGGGAGGGAGTTCCCGCGAGGGCTCGGACATGACCGGGGGTCGAGCTCGTCGCGCTCGGACGGGCGAGAATCCCAGCGGGCGCCGAACCGATCAGGACGATGGTCAGGACTCCGGCGACGACAGCCATTCCCGCGCCCGTTGGCCCGGCGCTTGCGCGTCGCCACCTTCGCGCCTTCCCCTGCGGGAGCTGTGCCGTGCGCATTTTCGAGGGTCGCCGAGGGATCGAGTTTCGGACCCAATTTCAACCTATCCAACTTCGGTAACCCTTTGTTCCCTATCCGGCCACCGAACCCGCGAGGTACCCGCGCGAATCGGCGACGAGCCGACGAGACCTCGGAGGCGCCCAGGGGCCGGGTTCGGTTCGCCGAACCGAGGGACGCCTAAGCGGACCCTCGATCCGGACCGCGCGTCGGAAGGGGGGGTCGAATCTGGAGGATTCCCTGGCAGTTCGGACATCGGCCCCCGAATGCCCGGGCGCAGGCGGGACACCACGTACACGAGAACGAGCACGTGTAGGCCTCGGCTGCCGCCGGGAGATTCCCTTGACACTTCTCGCAGTGGTCTTTGTACACCATGACCGCAATCCGACTCGGCCCGGTAGGGGGCGCCTCCCCGCGCACGTTCCCTCCCCCGAACCGAGCGGCCCGAATCTCCGGGTGCTCGAAGCAAATGTCCTCTACCGAGACCTCGAGACCGGGCGCCACCGGTACTCCCTCCCCATAACGCGCGACCAAGTTCGAGAAGGCAAGCACGAGGGGCATCGCATCTCGTCCTTTCTCCGTGATGGCGTAACCAACCTTTCGTGGTTTCCCGTCCGAAGCGATCCGTTCCAGGTACCCCTCGCGTTGCAGTTCCTTCAGTCGCTTGGAGAGCAGCCGCCGGCTGATCCGCGGGTGAGAGCGAAGCAGCTCGCCGAACGTGGCCCGGTTCCGGGATCCCGCCTCGCGGAGAATCCACAAGGTCCACTTCCTCCCGAGCACTCCCATGTGGAGACTGAGGGGCGGGGCCCGACTGCCTCGTCGGGGCGGGCCCCAGGCGAACCATTCCGGCCGCCGGGTCCTCGAAGGATTGATCATTCTGCGCCGATGCGCGAAGGCTCGTAATATAGGGCGAGGGAACCGCGGCTTCGGCTCAGAAATCCGGCATGGGTTGAGAAACCACTGCTCCCTCCCCAAATTCGAGCGCCGGGTTCAGAATCGACCACCGGGACCGTTCTCGAAACGTGGCCGCCTTGTCGGCGGTCCCTAGGCCCGCCGGGGCTCCGAATCGCCCGGCCGTTGGAAACTGCGAGGCGGGAGACCTCTACCCGGCGGGAACGCCGCGAGGTCCCCGCCGAGGAGGACCCCGGATCCAAGCCTTCGCGCCCCGGAGGGTCCCCCAGCTCCGAACCGTCGCGATCTCGACGGGGCGGCCGGTGGCGGTCGGGAACGGAGCGTTCCAAGCGCCCCGGGCCGCGCTCACCCGTTGGTGGTCGAGCCCGACCACCGCCCGGGCGCCTTCCCGACGAATCAGCCGCACGCGGGCGGGCTCCGGGTCCGGGCAGGCCGCCCGCAGACGGTCCGCGAGGGCGGTCTCGAGCCAGCGGGTCGAAAACGAAGGGTCCCCCGCCACCTCGATGCCGAGGTAGCGGGGGCGAGAGGAGCCTTTACCGGACGAGATCGATGACTTCCTCGGACTCACCAGCGGCGTAGCCTCCCTTCTGGCCGAGCAGGCTCGTTGCCCGCACGCCGGTGATGATGAGGAGCACCTT
>JAKIWD010000064.1 GCA_022750205.1 Thermoplasmata archaeon | reverse complement strand
TAGCCGCCACCGGAACCGTTCCACGCCGGCTCGCTGTCGAGGCCGGTGACCGCACCCAGCGGATCGAGCGACTCCACCGGGGCCGTGCCCCCCACCGCCAGTACCGAAGGGGAGGAGGCGGGGAACTCTGGCGTGGCCACGCCGCTGCAGTTCGCGGCGCTCGTGCCGCCATTGTCGCCGGAAGCCGCAAGGATCGTGATCCCCTTCTGAGTCGCACGGGCGAAGGAAAGCGCGAATTGGTCCTGGAGCGCGGGATCCCCGCCGTCCGGCGTGCCGAACGACATCGAGACGACCTGGACCCCCGTCGTGTCGATCGCGGCGTTGAGCGCGTCCTCGAGGTTGCTGTCGGACGGAGAGTACCCGTTCGACGACGGACCATCGGGTGCGTAGACGGCGTAGAGCGATGCGCCCGGCGCGGCCGAGCCGGCCCACTCCAGGTCGAGCGTGAGCTCCTGGGGCGAGTTGCTCGGGTCGCTCACGGCCGAGGGGGCCGGGTCCGGTGCGCCGTCGATCGGATCGTAGTAGAGGAGGACCGAGGGGAATCCCGACGCGTAGTACTGGGAGAAGAAGGTCGACAGGTCGTTCGGGTCGTACCCATCTCCCCAGAGGACGATGGCGATCCCGACCCCCTGCGCGTAGTGCGCGGTGCCCGAGGCGTTGTAGAGGTCGCTCAGGCCGTAGAGCAGGTGGGCCGCCGACGGCGTGATGTAGGAGGAGGTTCGCCCCTGCGCCGGTGAGGAGAGGGCCGCGGGCTGGAGGTCGAAGGCGAACGTCGTGAACCCGTCCGACAGCCCCGATATGGCGGCGACCACGGGAGCGAGCCACGAGGGCAGCACTGTCGGGGAGGTCGGGAAATGGACCGCGCGTCCTTGCCAGACCCCGGACAAGATCGTCGTGCCGAACGCTGCCCCGACGAGCGTCCCCGGCCCCAGGACGGTGAGCGACAGCCGATCGGCCGGGGCATGCTCGATCAAGAGGCCGCGGCCGGCAAAGTATCGTTCGATCTCGGTGAACGTCGGCGGAGCGAGGCCATAACGGTCCGCCAGCCTCGACTCATCCGCCAACGCGCCACCGGGACCCGGCGGCAGGAAGAAGGACGGGGAACTTGGCCAGAAACTGACGACCACGGTGACCGGGCCGACGGCAAGCTGAGGGTCGAGCACTTCGTTGAGGAACGCCGCAGCGAAACCGGTCCGGGCCGCCCACGGAGCGTCGAGCGCTCCCGGAAGCGCGCCTTCCGTCGGGGAGGTCGCGACCGGGGCGGGGGCCTGCGCGAACTGCGGCAAGCTCGCGGCGAAGGCACCCGGGACCACGGGGAGCGCCGCAAGCAGAGCGAGAACTAGGGCGGCGACCACAGCAGCCCGTTGTCCTGTCACGCCGCGAGCCCTCGACCGTAGGTGGGAGGTACTTCGGCCAAATAGTTTCGCCCATCCGGGGCGTCGCACAAGGACGTTCCACCGAGGTCGGGTCGCCGCGCGATGTCGCCGGTCAGACCCGGATTGGGGTCGTATATCCCGGGGGTAGCTGGAAAGTACCCGGTTCGCCGAACGGGTCCGGGCGCGGTCCCGTGGGCTCGCCACGCAGTCCGCTCAGGTACGCGTCGATGGCATCGGCGGCCTGCGTCGCCGAGCCCATCGCGTAGACGACGGAGCGGCCCCCGGCGGCGAAGACGCCGGGGATCGAGGTCGCGAATCCGGGGCCTTTGCCCTCGGGCCAGCCCTGGCTCGTGAGCTTGAGGTCGAGGGCCGCGTCGAACCCCCGCAGGTCCGCGCGCTGGCCCACCGCGACGATCAGAGTGTCGCACGCAAGCGTCTCTTCCGAACCGGCGACGGGGACGGGTGAGCGCCGCCCGCCGGCATCCGGCGGTCCGAGCTCGATCGATTCGACGACGAGCCCGTCGACGTGTCCGTTGCCGGTGATGCGGACGGGGGATTTCTGGAAGAGGAAGCGGATCCCTTCGGCCTCCGCCCCGTGGATCTCCTCGGGATCGGCGGGCATCTCGGCGCGCCCCCGCCGGTAGACCAGGGTCACGTCGCGGCTCCCGGCGAGGCGGAGGGAGGAACGGACCGCGTCCATGGCGACGTCGCCGCCGCCGATGACGATGACCTTCTTCCCGATCTCGACCGGCTCGCCGCGGTTGACCTTCTTGAGCATCTCGAGGGCCGGGAGGACCCCCGGGAGCTGGTCGCCATCCACCTTGAGCACGCGGTGCATCGACGTACCGATCGAGATGAAAACGGCCTGGTAGCCTTGCTCCAACAGCTTCTCGGGCGGGAACTCGATGCCGACCTTCGTGTCGGTGACCCACGTGACGTCGAGGTCGCGCAGCCGTGACTTGTCGTGCTCGACGTCCGCGTTGGTCATGCGGTACGCCGGGATCGTCTGCATCAACCCGCCGAGGAGCTGCTCCTGCTCGAAGACGGTCACGGCGTAGCCGCGGACGCCCAGTTCCCAGGCGGCCTGGAAGCCGGCCGGCCCGCCCCCGACCACCGCGACACGCTGGTGCTTGGGGGCGGAGGCGACGTACGCGAGATCGTCATCCCCGAGCTCGAGGGAGGCGCGTTTGAGGTGGCGGATGGCGATCGGGACTCCCTTCTTCTTGACGACGCAGGAGTCCTCGCAATAGTGATAGCAGACCTTGCACAGGCAGGTCGCCAGAGGATTTTCGCGCAGCGTGACCTTCGCCGCCCCGTTGAAGTCGTCGGCCGCGACGAGACGGATGTACTCGCGGCAGTCTTGGCTGATCGGGCACGCCTCTACGCACCACGGGCGGCGACACTGGATGCACCGCTTGGCTTCTAGGATCGCGTCCTCCTTGGAGTAGGCGTGGAGGATCTCCCGGAAGTCGGTGCTGCGCTCGGCGACGCCCTCTTCGGGCACGTGCACGCGCACCGGGTTCAACTTCGGCGGCGTGACCGGGGGACGGGGGGCCGGAGCAGCGCTGGCGGTCATCGACGGCGTTGCTAGCGAAGAGTTCCGATAAATCCATTGCGCGCCCGTGCGCCGGCCTCGCACGCGCGCGGCCCCAAAGATAATGTGGCGCGGGCGCTGAACGATACTGTCGGCGGTCGGGAGACGGACCGATGGTGCTGGATCAGCTCGGAAAATCCCTGCGGGGCGTCCTCCAGAAGATCGCCCGTGGGGGCGACGTCGACGACGCGCTCATCGCGGAGGTCGTCCGCGACATCCAGCGGGCGCTGCTCCAGGCGGACGTCAACGTCCAGCTCGCGCTGGAGCTGACGCAACGGGTCCGGCGCCGCGCCAAGGAGGAGAAGCCTCCGGCGGGGGCGAGCGTCCGTGACTTCCTCATCCGGATCATCTACGACGAGGTACGTGGGATCCTGGGGAAGGATCGCCCGTTCGACCTCCACCCGAAGAAGATCCTGCTGGCCGGGCTGTTCGGGCAGGGCAAGACGACCACCGCGGGCAAGCTCGCCCGCTACTTCCAGAAGAAGGGCGTGCGCGTCGGGCTGGTCGCGGCCGACGTCCACCGCCCGGCGGCGATCGATCAACTCGAGCAGCTCTCCAAGAAGGTCGGCTGCGACTTCTATGCTCACCGGGGGGAGACCCGCGCGGAGGTCGTCGTCACCGAAGCCCTCGCCCGATTCCCTCCGCATCTCGCGATCATCGTCGATACGGCCGGGCGCAGCGGGATCGACGCCGAGCTCATCGGGGAGCTGACCCGCGTTCGGCAGGTGCTCCAACCGGACGAGACCCTTCTCGTTCTGGACGCCGCGATGGGCCAGACGGCGGGGCGCAGCGCGAAGGCGTTCCACGACGCCGCCGGCCTGACCGGTGTGATCCTGACCAAGTTGGACGGCTCGGCGAAGGGGGGAGGCGCGCTCTCGGCCGTCGCGGCGAGCGGCGCCCCCATCCTCTTCATCGGGACGGGCGAGCACCTCGACGAGCTGGAGCGGTTCGACCCCACTCGGTTCGTCTCCCGACTCCTCGGGATGGGGGACATCCAGACGCTGCTGGAGCGGTTCGACGAGCTGACGGACAAGGAGGAGGCCCAGAAGGCCGCCGAGCACATGATGACCGGACGCTTCACGCTCCGGGATATGCGCACCCAGCTCGCCTCGTTGGGCCAGATGGGACCGTTCTCCAAGCTGCTGTCGCTGTTCCCGGCCGTCGGGGGGGCTAAGCTGGACGACAAACAACTCGAGGACACGCAGTCCCGGCTCCGCCGCTATCGCTCCATCCTCGATTCGCTCACGGCGGAAGAGCTCGATGAGCCCCACATCATCAAGGGCGATCGCCTGCATCGGATCGCCCGGGGAAGCGGGCAGCGTTCCCAAGAGGTCCGCGCCCTGCTCAAGTACTACGACTCGACACGCCGGGCGGCCCACGGGATCGCCTCCAACCGTAAGCTCCGGCGGCACCTGGAACGGCAGTTCAAAGGTGGCGGCGATCCCAGCCCCTAGGTCCGGTGCTCGATGGACCTAGTCACCTCGGTCGAGACGGCGCTCGGGCTCTTGCTGGTGTTCCTCCTTCCTGGGTACGCTCTCACCAAGGCCGTCTTCCCCGAGTGGAGGATCCGGGGGGCGGTGGCGGCCCTGCGGGCCGTCGAGATCCTGACCTTGAGCCTCGTCCTGAGCATCGCGCTCACGATCTTGGTGGGATTCGCTCTCCTGAATCTGCCCGGACCCGGGTTCGCCGCCAGCTGGAGTGACCCGCTGCTCGAGCTGATCCTCTCCGTGATCACGCTCGTCGGGCTCGCCCTGGGAGGCGTGCGCGGGGCTTACCGGAAGGAGCCTCCACCCGCGCCGCCCCTCGAACCGTCGCCCGGCGCGGACGATGGGTGGGCATTGGTCACCCGGCTCGAGACGATCGACCGGGAGCGCCGCCGTGCGCAGCACGCATTGCGACGAGCCGGGGGCCCCGACGCGGAGCGGTGGAAGGCCGCCATCGCCCAATTGGATGAAGAGGCCGCAACGCTCCGGGTCCGGCGGGAGGCCGAGTACCGTGGCTAGGAACTCCGGAAGGTCGTCGGGCGGGTACAAGATGGTCCTGGTCGTGCGGGGCGAGCTCCGGTTGACCCCGGGAAAGGTCGCCGTCCAGGTCGCCCACGCGGCGGTGATGCTCAGCGAACTCGCCGCGAAACGGCCGTCGTCGGGGTACGAGACCTGGCGAGCGGAGGGCCAGAAGAAGATCGCGCTGATCGCCGCCAATCTGGGGGAGATGGAGACGCTCCAGCGCGCGGCGCGGGCGAAGGGGCTGGCGACCGTATTCGTCGAGGATGCCGGGCTCACGGAGGTCCCCCCCGGGACCCGGACGGTCCTGGGGATCGGCCCGGGACCCTCGGAGATCGTCGATTCGGTCACCGGTCAGTTGGCGCTCCTCTAGGCCGGGATTCGGACCGGATTCCCCCCGAACAACGGCTCAAGATTCAAATAATCCATAAATAGGGGCGTCCGAATCGGACGACTGTCGAAACCCGCCGGGCGGGTCTCGAGGACGGATACCGATGAAGATGTGGGTTTACATCATTCGGCGGGCCCTGCTCCTCCTGCCCGTCATCGTCGGGGTGATGACGATCACCTTCATCCTGGTCTACTTCCTCCCCGTCGGCGACAAGCTCATCGCGTTCCTCGGCCCGTCGAAGATCGGATACGACCCGACGGTCCTGTGTTCGACTCTGGGCTTGCCCCAGGCCGGACAGTGTCCCAACCCTGCTTATCAGAACGGCATTGCCGCGCTCGGTCTCAACCAGCCCGTTCCAGTCCAGTGGGCGCATTATATTGTGAACAGTCTGACGTTGAACTGGGGAAACACCGACACCAACAGCGCCGCCACGAAGTTCTTCGGGTTCACCGGCGCGCTCCCCGTCACCACGGTCATCGCGTACCTGCTCCCCTACACGCTGGAGCTCTCCGCCCTCTCCCTCACGCTCATCCTCGCTCTCGCCATCCCTCTGGGGAACTACTCGGCGGTCTACCGAAACCGTCCGATCGACCAGGGGGCCCGGATCATGTCGTTCTCCGGGTTCGCCATCCCCGGTTTCTTGCTCGGAACTCTGCTCTTGCTGGGCGTGGCCTCGCTCAGTGGTACTGCGACCAGTTGCAACGGCACGAGCGACGCGTTCAACTCTTGGTACGGCTCGTGGCCCACCCCGACGTGCTTCGCGGGGAACAAGTTCCCGTCCTGGATCGGTTCCTACCAACAGACCTCTCCGACCGGATTCCCCACTTTGGACGCCGCGATCCATGGCGATTGGTACCTGGCGGGGGATAGCCTGCGGCGGCTGGTCCTCCCGGCGTTCGTGATCGCGTTCGGCGCGATCGCGTCGATCCTCCGGTTCGTCCGCAACAGCATGCTCGAGGTGATGAACCTCGATTTCGTCCGAACCGCGAGGGCCAAGGGCGTCCCCGAATCCCAGGTCGTCCGCAAGCACGCCGGTCGTAACTCGCTCAACGTGACCGTCACGGTGCTCGGCCTGACATTCGCCGGTTTCATCGGAGGGTTTCCCATCATCGAGTATGTGTTCCACCTTCGGGGTGTGGGACTCCTCTTGGCTTACTCCATCCAGCGCCCGTTCGACTATGGCTTGATTTTTGGGACAACGCTTCTGTTCACGATCATCGTCGTGATCGCGAACATCGTCGTCGATATCCTCTACGCCTACCTGGACCCCCGCATACGGTTGGGGTGAGCGAATGGCGACCAGTTCCCAGCCGACCGCCGAGGCGCTGTCCGCCAAGCGACGTCCGAACCCGCGCATCGCCCAGATGCGGCGCACCCTCTACTTCCTCAGCCGGAACAATCTCGCGATCGTGGGCATCTGCATCCTGGCATTCTTCGTCGCAATTGCCATCTATGGTGCCTTTTTCGATGACGCGCAGTCATCCACCGCCCTGTCCTATTATTGCGGCAGCTATGTCGGCTCGGGCGGAGGGGTCTCTTCGGCGATCGGTTGCCAGGAGATCTGCACGTATTCGAATACAGGCCCGCCCCCGTCTCCGAACTGCTACCCGACCGACCAGTACAACCCGTCGCTGGTTGCTCCCACCATAGATTTCACGCACTTATCGGGTGGTCCCTTGCCGCTGGGGTCGCTTACCCTGGCCCCGTCGGGGAGTCAGTTCTTCAACATAGAGCAGGGCTTCGTCAAGGGCGCGCAATGGACGCTCCTCATCGCTAGCGGCATCGTCCTGAGCGGTGCGTTGATCGGCCTGTTCTTGGGAGCGGTGGCAGGCTATCGGGGTGGCTACACCGATGAGGTCATCATGCGGATCACCGACATCTTCCTCTCCATTCCCGGATTATTGCTCGTCTTGGTCGTGTTAGCCGTGGTTTCGGGAACGATTCCTACCTTATGGGGGCGAGTGGGCCTCCTCATGGGGGCGTTCATCGTTACTTGGTGGCCGATTTACACCCGCATAGTTCGGGGCCAGGTTCTGGTGACTCGGGAGCAGAAGTACGTCGAGGCCTCCAAGGCCTCGGGGGCGAGGACAGGCCGAATTCTGACACGCCATATCATCCCGAACAGCATGTACCCGGTCTTCGTCCAAATCTCGCTCGATGTGGGTTCGATCCCACTGGCGATCGCAGGTATCGTCTTCCTCGGTTTCCAGATATTCCCCTCGCCCTACTTCCCGGAATGGGGATCGATGGCCGCCCTGTCCGTCGGGGAAACGACGGTGTCCTCGCTCATCCTCTACTGCCAGACCAATTCCCATTGTCTGTTCCCCTGGTGGCAGGTCCTTATCCCGGGAGGCATCATCTTCCTCTTCGCCATCTCGGTCAACTTCGTCTCGGACGGACTCCGAGACGCGTTGGACCCGAGGTTGCGGAGGTGAATCGGAACGTCGGCCGCTAGCATTCCGGCACGGTCGGAGCCCCTCCCGGAGTTCCGCTCGCCGTCGCCCCGGGCGGATGCGCCGCCGGTGACGGCCTCCACGAGCAGTTCGGGCCCGACGGCGGCCCAGCCGGTGATCCTTGACGTGCGCAACTTGCGCACCTACTTCTTCACCTACGACGGCGTGGTCAAGGCCCTCGACGGCGTCTCGTTCAGCGTTCGCCGCGGCGAGACCCTCGGGCTCGTCGGCGAGACCGGCTGCGGCAAGAGCGTCACCGCCTTTTCGATTACCAAGCTCATCGCCGACCCGCCCGGGCGGATCATGGACGGGATGATCCTGTTCAAGGGCGCCAACCTGCTCTGGGGTCTGGAGCGGGAAGCCAAGTTCAAGCCGATCAAGAAGACCAACCGGGTCAAGGTCACCCGCTGGTACCACCGGATCAAGCGCAACCTCGAGCGGATGAACGCCGTGCGCGGCGGCGGCATCTCGATGATCTTCCAGGAGCCGACGAGCGCGCTCAACCCCATCTTTTCGATCTCCGACCAAATCTCCGAGGCGCTCCTGTTGCACCGCGGGGACGCGATCCTGGACGGTCTGCTCGGGTCTACCCCGGATGGCCCGGGCGTCGCCGCCGCGAAGGACGAGCTCGTGCGCGCGGCCCGGACCAACGACTCCGGCCAGTTGCGGGCAGCCGCCGATGCCTTCGGGGCCGCGGTCCATCTCCCGTCGATCGGCACCGAGGCGTTCTACATCTTCCGCCAGGCGTGGGCGGACCCCGAGGCGAAGCTCCCCGAGCTCGAGCGATCGCTCAGGCGGCTTCACTTTAGCGGCACCCAGCGCCATTACCTCAAGCGGGAACGCAAGCTGCTGGAGACCTCGGATGGCCTAAAGCAGGTCTTCATGCGCGAGATGCGCGAGGGCAAGGTATTCGGGAACGCCCGGCGCGCGCTCAACGGCCGGAGGACCTTCCTGCGCCTGCGCACCTTCTACTACGGCGTCTGGGGCGTCCGCGGCCACGTCCGTGCCCCGATCCGGCGCGAGACGTTCTGGCAGACGGTCGGTCTGCTCGAGGGGGTCTCGATCGCCAACCCGGTGCAGGTCGCCCGGGGTTACCCGCACGAGCTCTCGGGCGGCATGCTTCAGCGCGTGATGATCGCCATGGCCCTGTCGGCCCAGCCCGAGCTCCTCATCGCGGACGAGCCGACGACCGCGCTCGACGTCACCATCCAGGCCCAGATCCTCGAGCTGATGCGCGACCTCAAGCGTCGCGTCGGCACGGCGATCCTGCTGATCACCCACGACCTCGGCGTCATTGCCGAGGTCTCCGACCGCGTCTGCGTGATGTACGCGGGGAACGTCGTCGAGGTCGCGCCCGTCAAGGAGCTGTACAAGCGCCCCCTGCACCCGTACACGCAGGGGTTGCTGAACTCGATCCCCCGGATGGACGAGCCGGACAAGAAGCTCGAATCGATCCCGGGGTCAGTGCCCAACCTGATCTATCCGCCCTCCGGCTGCCGGTTCCACCCCCGCTGCCCGCACGCGATGCCGATCTGCAAGGAGGCCCGACCGCCCGTGACGCTCGAGGGCGAGGGGCACACCGTCGCCTGTTACCTATACAACGGCCCCCCCTATCGGGGCTAGTCGGGGCGGCACTGATGGATAACGGCCACTCTCCGGTGCTGCTGTCCGTCCGCAACTTGCGCAAGTACTTCCCCATCCGCGGGGGCCTGTTCTCCTCCCATATCGGGGACGTGCGGGCCGTCGACGGCGTGAGCTTCGACGTCCACCAGGGCGAGACCGTCGGGCTCGTCGGCGAATCCGGCTGCGGGAAGACGACCGTCGGGCGACTGATCCTGCGCCTGATCGAGCCTACGAGCGGACACACCTTCTACCGACCACCGGACGAGGTGAACACCCGTCTGGGCACCATCTACGACTCGCTGGGCCCCCAACACCTGGCGCTGGACTCTCCGCGGCTCAAGCTGCCTCCCAACGGCCCGCGCTTGATCAGCGAGCTCGACGAGCTGGCCCAGAAGTACTCGCTCTACCGCATGACCCCCAAGCAGCTGCAGAGGCTGCGCGGCAAGCTTCAGATCGTCTTCCAGGACCCGTTCAGCTCGCTCAGCCCGCGCATGCTCGTGCGCGACATCGTCTCCGAGCCCCTGACAATCCACCACATGGGCACCCCGAAGGAGCGGTACCAGCGCGTGGCCGAGTTGCTCACCGCCGTCGGCCTCAACCCCGAGCACCTCTGGCGGTTCCCGCACGAGTTCTCCGGCGGACAACGCCAACGGATCGGCATCGCGCGGGCGCTCGCGCTCCGACCGGATTTCATCGTACTCGACGAACCGACGAGCGCGCTCGACGTCTCGGTCCAGGCGCAGATCCTCAACATCCTGCGCAAGCTCCAACAGGAGCAGGACCTCGCCTACCTGTTCATCAGCCACCACCTGTCGGTGGTGCGCGCGATGAGCCACCGCGTCGTGGTGATGTACCTCGGGAAGGTCGTCGAGCGGGCGCCGACGGAGGACCTGTTCAACCGCCCGATGCACCCGTACACCCAGGCGCTCCTCGCGGCCATCCCCCTCCCGGACCCGAACCTGAACCGGGAGCGGATCGTCCTCAAGGGAGATGTCCCGAGCCCCGCGGCACCTCCGCCGGGATGCCGATTCCATACCCGGTGCCCGGCCGTGATGCCGATCTGCTCGAAGGTCGAGCCTCCCCTCATCCGCATCCGTGGCGATCACTTCGTAGCCTGCCACCTCTACCCCGCGCCGGAGACGGCCGCCGCGGTCTCCGACGTCGAAGCGGCAGGCCCCGCCCTCCATCCGGTCGCCGAGAGTCTCCCGGCCTCCTAGGCCCCCGAGGGTCTGCGTGCCCGACGACGCCGAGGAGGACCCGGGCAAGCGACCGATCCTTCCTCGGCTCACGGGAGAGGCGCGCCGGCGGGCCCTCGCCGAACCCGGCCCCAGCTGGAGCGAGTGGTTCTACCGGTCGTTCGCCCGGACCTGGATCGTCCTCGGCTTCTTCATCCTCGACGTGTTCATCATCGCCACCTGGGGTGCGCCGCTCAACCTCCTCGTGATGGTCTCCGCCCTCGTGTTGGCGATCTACGGCGAGTTCCTGCTGTACGAGTACCTCTGGTACCAGCCCCGCGAGCGCCGCCACCACCGCCCCCGGACCCCGGGGCCGTTCCGCCCGACCTGGTTGCGACCGGTGGAGTACGGCCGATGGAGCGCGGATGCCGCCCTGATCCGGGCCGGGAAGCTCCCGGCAACGATCGACACGCCCGAAGTCGGGCCCGACCCCCGAGAGTTCCTCTAGTCCACGTCGTCCGATCGCGCCCCGACGGGGAGCGGGACCCGCGTCCCGCGCGCCCCGGCTGCGCGCGTCCCTCGCCCCCGGGGCCGCGCAGCGGCTGCCGCTTGATGGAGAAAAATCAAGCCCACCTCCCGCGCGGTCGGCGCGGGAGGGGGTGGGAAGGGGTTCGTCCGATCCAGAGCTCGGCCGACCTTAGCTGACGCCGTTCCCCGTGATGGTGTACCAGGTCTGGTCCGCACCGCCACCGATGGTCACGTTCGAGTTGATCGAGGTGCCCGTGATCCAGCTCGCGTAGCTCGCCACCACGTTCGACTGGAACGAGTAGACGTACAACGCGAGCGCGTTGGCGATCTGCTCGATCTCGGTGTACGCCAGGACACGCGCCGCGCCCGCGGGCATGATGGCGGCCTGGTGCATGGCGATGATCAGCGCGCTGTAGGCCGCGCCCTGGCAGTTGTTGGGCACGCCGCCGTTGGTCTGGGCGTAGTTCGACCACCAGGTCCAGTCACCCGCGGGGTGGCAGGAGCTCACGTTGAACTGGGCGAGCTGGAGCTGCTCGTTGTCCGAGTCCGCGTACGTGTAGCTCGAGTCCGGGAAGTACAGCGGGACCATGTAGTCGGTGGGGTCCGGATAGTCCGGCGCCCAGCCCAGGCGGTAGAGTGGCATCGGGTTCCCGTACGGCGCCGAGTACAGGGAGTTCAACACCGAGTCCACGAAGTTGATGTCCAGCGGGGCCGCGCGGAACGCGCCGCCCGTCAGGCTGTTGATCTCCGACACCCAGTCGTTGATGCGCTCATCGAGCGCCGGCGCGCCGGTCTCCCCGAAGAGGGGGAACTGGCACGGGTTGGTCGCCGTGCATCCGGCCAGCTCGGGGTCGTAGTA
>JAKIWD010000060.1 GCA_022750205.1 Thermoplasmata archaeon | reverse complement strand
GTGGACGGGCGCCGTCGGCGGGGTCCAGAAATCGGACGGCGCGTTCACGCGGGCTCCCCGGCACCCGACGGTCGGTGCTCTAGCCTGCGCCCATGGCCGGGTCTCATCCGCGGGCCCCCCCGAGGAATCCGGCGAGCGCCCCCGGGGCGACCTCGAGCACGACCCACTCCGAGTTCTGGTACAGGGTCGGCAGCTGGTATTCGAGGGAAAGGTAGCTCGCCTCGGTCGAGGGCACCACCGTCGGGGGGGCTGAGGCGGCGCCGCTCCACCAGAGGATGAAGCGCACCCCGAGCGCCTGCCAGATCTGCGGGGCCGAGAAAACGCCGGGGAACCCGCCGGCCACGTGCGCGACGGCAGGGGTGCTGACGTTCAGGACCCCTCCGAGCGACGCGGCGCCGGCCGTACCCGGCGCGGTAAAGTCGATCCAGGCCGCGGGGGTCCCGGTCGAGGGGTCGAAGTCGGTCGCGCCGCGCAACGCCGAGGCCGGCGTCACGTTCCCGTACGAGAGCGGCTGGCCGCTCCCCGCCGCCGGCGCCCAGAAAAACCCTCCGGGGGTCGCGCTGAGCCAGGCGAGATCGGCGACCCCCGCCGGCGGCGTGACCAGGAGGGTGACCTGCCGCGCCGTGTAGGGAGGCACGGGCGTCGCGACGATCTCGGCGGTGAGCGCGGGGGATGCCGGTGGCAGCGTCACCGAGATGTTGAGCCAGTACTCGGGCTCCGCGAAGCTGATCTGCATCGGCCCCGTCGGCGTGGCGGGGAGGCTGACGGTCGGGGAAACGGAGACGTTGGAGACCAGCGAGCTCCCGTTCGGACCCCCGAGGAGCGTGACCTGGATGTTCCCCGGCGGCAATCGGAGCAGCTCCTCCAGCGTTCCCGCCTGGTAGACGGAGTAGTCGGGCACGCCCCCGTCGATCCCGCTCGCGGTGCCGCGCACCGACGCGGCGACCTGGCCGTTGCTCACCGCGTCCTGGCTGCTGAGCGCGAAGTAGGCGAGCTGCGAGTCGAACTGCTGCGAGGGGTAGAACAAAAGTGCCGTGGTCGCGTACGGCGCGAACGCGTTCTCCCCGGTCAGGGCGCGGACCCACTTGTCGGCGCCGGGAACGGTGAGGATCCCTCCGGACACCCCGGAGTGCTGGATCGCCCGCACCGCGGCCAGGAACGGTGCGTCGTGGCCGACCTGGGTGAACGCGAGTTCCTCCTTGCCGAGCGCCGGCGCGGTGACCGCACCGATCACGAGAAGCCCGACGACGACCGCGAGCGTCGCGAACGCCATCGGGCGCCGGAGCGAGGGCGGGACACGGCGGCCGGGCGGCGCGTACGGGTCGGGCGAGGTCTCCCCCGTCGTCCGGCGGGGAGCGCGGAGCACCCAGGCGCGTTCGGCGACGTATCCGACCCCGAGGGCGGCCGGCAACAGGAAGCAGTAGCCGAACCGGTGGTAGTCCGTGACGACCTTGGCCGCGTAGCCGAGCAGTATCAACAGCCCGACGGCCAGCGGCCAGGCGAGGAGCAGCACGGCCGGCGCCGTCAGCCACTGGGGGCGGCGGTCGCGCACCACGGCGTAGAGTAGGCCGACTCCGAGCGCCCCGAGGACGAGGACCGCCACGACGATCGTCACGGGGAGGACGAGGTTCGGGATCAGGGCCCCGAGGGCGCCCCCCATCGTCGTGATGCCGAGGTTGCCGGAGGTCGACGAGAGGTAGTCCGGGTGAGGGACGCCCGCGAGGAACGTGCCGAGGTAGTAGCCGCCGACGAGCCCCCCGAAGACGACCATGCCCCCCTGGCCGCCGCGCGAACTCACCAGCGCCCGCGCCGCGATGCCGGGCTCTTCGAGCTGGCCGAGCCGCGCGCGCCCGACGAGGATGGCCGGAGAGCCCAGCGGAACGAAATAGCCCATGACGAGGTAGAGGACGACCGTTCCCGCGAGGACGGCCCCCACCAGCGAGTGCGTGAGGACCGTGAGCGTGGCGAACACCCAGAACAGGGCGGCGCCGGCGGAAACGTGTCCCTTCCCGGCGCGGAGCAACCCGACGAGGGCGAGGTTCAGGAACGTGAACGCGAGCAGGTTGGGGTAGGCGCCCCAGAAGAACATCGCGAGCAGCGAGGGGTCGGCGAGGAGGAACGCGACCACCGCGAGGGCGACGATGCGGCTCTTCAGGAGGGTCGCGGCGAGCGCCGCGGTCGAGAGCGCGACGCCGACCATGAGGAGCGCGGCGAACAGGTCCGTCCCGGCGATCGGCCCGAGCGCGACCACCGCCAGGCCCAGCAACGGGAACGTCAATGGAGGGTACCCGAGCGGAATGATCTGCGTCGGGTACGGGCGCCCGACGAAGGCGAGACCCGTCGCCACCCAGTTCCCGGGATCCCCGCCCGGCGGGAGCGCTGACTCCCGGAAGACGGTGACCAGCGTGACGGCGGCGACCAGCGCGAGGAGGCTCGCGACGACCCAGTAGCCGAACCGGGCAGCCCCGGGCGACTCCCAGACCGAAACCGAAGCGTCCGCCGCCGGCGCCCCCGGGGTGGGATGCGATCCGAGGGCGACCCGGCCGGACTCCGTCGACAGTCTGGCACCCCCAGGTTCGAATCTAGGGGTCGTTTGAAATGCACTCGCTTAGCCGGACGGCAGTCCGTGACCAATGGGTGATGGACTAACCGTCGTGCTCGGTCCGAATCCGGGATTAGATACGAGCCCAAGCGAGGTCGAGGCTCGAGGGCGGCATGTCCTGGACGAAGCGGGGGTTCGGCGCGTGGGTCGTGGCGGTCACGGCGGGGATCTTGATGGCGGGGGTGTTCACCGCGAGCCCGACGACCGCCGCGGCGACGGGCGCACCGCTCGCATCGAGCCCGGCGCCAACGCTGATCGACCATGCGAACCTCTACGTCAACGAGACCCCCCCGACCGGCACGACGCCGGCCGGAGAGACGATCGGCGCCGTCTTCGCCGTGCAGGCGCCTGCGTACCCGGCCAGCGCGTCGGCGGGCACGGTGCGCATTCCGGCCTCGGTGATGGAACTCCCCTCCTCGACCGGAGAATTGCGCGTCTACTTCGCCGCGCTCAACCTCACGATCCACGGCGCCAACGCCACTTCGGGCGCCCCGGGTCCCTCGGTGCGTTTCACCACCGGGATCCAGTTCAACACGAGCCCGCCGGCCTTCCTTTCTACGCAGGGCCTCTCGGTCATGGCGTCCTGGGCGTACGGGGCGTACCCGGTCGAGTTCCGCTGGCAGTGGGTCCTCGTCTCTCCGGACGGGTCCACGGGCTCTGGCCCCTGGTCGAACTGGACGAGCGTGACACCACCCCAGCTCGTGGACCTGTCAGCGCCGTCGAGCCAGGCGTGGACGGTCGGCGCGCCGCAGTCGCTCTGCGTGAACGGGACGATCGCCGGTCGGACGTTCTCGGCCCACGTGTCGACCTCCAATCCGGCCGCGGTGTTCGTCACGGCGACGGTCACCGTCCCCGCCGGTCAGACCGCTCCGTACTGTTGGCAGAACACGCTCCCCGTCGGGACGCCGAGCCAGACCGCCTACGTCCACCTGTGGGAGTACGAGAACCTGACGTTCCAACTGGTCATCGTCGGCGTTCAGCTGATCAGCCCGACCGGCGGTGGGGGCGGCGGCGGGGCGGTCGGCGGCGGTCCAGGGATCAACTGGTTCGCCGTCGCCGCGATCGCGACCGTCGTGCTCGCGACGCTCGTGGCCCTCGAGGTGGCGTACGTCCTTTCGCCGCCGACGTTCCAGCGGATCCTCCGACGGCCGACGGGGACCGGTCTCACCCCGGGCGCGCCTCCGCCGCCGCCTCCGCCCTCCGAGGAATCGACGGCCGCCTCCGCTGCCTCTCCGAGTTCGGGCGTTCCGGACGGGGCCGAACACCCGTAGCCGGGCCGCCCGAAGCCGCGCCGTCCGACGAAGGCGTTCCCTTCGTCCCGCGCCGCCGCACCCTGCGTTCCACAGTTTGACCGACCGCACCGACGCAGCGCCGTGCGATTTTCTCAGTGGGTTCGAGCGTCACGGTGATGCAACCCTCTCTCCGACGCAGAACCTCCTACCGGTTCTGGTGGCGACGTTACCGTACTCTACTGTAATACCGGCCGAATTAGGGGCCGAACTTATATCCGGTGGTCGTCAAAACATCAATGACCGCCGCTGCGGCTCGGATCGAATCCGATCCCCGCTTCGACTGGGGCCTCCCGGCCATGGCCGTGCCGACGAGCTCTCCGTTCCCTGACGAGCACCCCGAAGCGGACGACGAGCCGCCCTCGTCGTTCCGATCGGAACGGGGACCCCGAGAGGTTCCGTCGGTCGTCCTGCTGCCGACTCTGAACGAGGAGCGTGGACTGCGCGCCACGCTCGAGGAGCTCGGGCAGGTGGAGGGCTTCCCGGCGGGGATCCGACCGGCGGTGCTCGTCGTGGACGGCCACTCCACGGACGGAACGCGGGAGGTCGCGGCGGAGTTCGACTGCCACCTGCTGACCCAGACCGGTCGGGGCAAGGGGGCCGCCGTCCGCGAAGGGCTGACCTGGGCGCTCGCTCACGGGTTCGCCTCCGTCGCCGTGCTCGACGCGGACGGGACGTACCCCTGCGACCGTCTCCCGGCCGTCCTCGCGCTGCTGGAACGCGACGCCGAGCTGGTCGCGGGTGTCCGGCGCCCGGTCCAACGCTCCGGGTCGAGCGTCCGCAACCTCGTCCACCGGGTCGGCAATGGGCTGTTGAACCTCAGCGCCGCCCAGCTCGCCCGCGGCCCGATCCTCGACATCTGCACGGGCTTCTGGGGCATCCGGTCGTCCCTCGTTCCGGCGCTCGACCTTCGCTCCGAGGGTTTCGAGGTCGAATCCGAGCTGTTCGTCAAGGCCGCCCGCCGCCGGCTGCAACTGGTCCAAATCCCGATCGAGTACCGCGAGCGGATCGGGGAAGCCAAGCTGCACGCCGTGCGCGACGGCGCCCGGATCCTCCTGTCGATCGTGCGTCACTCCTCCGGCGGCTCCGGGGGGACGAGCCCCGGGCGCCCGACGTATGCGTCCGACTCCCCCGACACGCGACCGGCCATCGGCCGACTTTCCTGGACGCTCACGCTCCTCAAGGCCACGCTCGATGCGTCGGGCGCTCAGAAGCACCGGGCCCTTTCGGTCGCCAACGCGGCTCGGGTCCCGCCTCCGGCCTCCGACCTTCGCCGTCCGGCCGCTCGGCCGTTCGGCCGCGCCACCGGTAACGGTGGCCCGTTCCTGTCCTCCCGGGTTTCTTCGGGGGCGACGGGAAGCAGATAGAATGAGCGCATCAATGCCACCGACGTCAGAGAGCACGAGCCGAACTGCGCCCCGCCTGTTCGGGACCGACGGGATCCGACAGGTCGTCGGGAAGGAGATGACCCCGGTCTTCGTGGCCGAGGTCGGCTCCGCGGTCAGCACCTACCTCCAGGGCGAGGGCGAGGTGCTCGTGGCGCGCGACTTCCGTACTTCCAGCGAGGCGGTGGCCCGCCTGCTCACCGGCGCGCTGCTGATGAACGGGGTCAGCGTCCGAGAGATGGGCGTCATGCCAACGCCCTGCCTGCAGTTCAACATCCGGGCCCTCGGCGCCTCGATGGGACTGACCGTGACCGCGTCCCACAATCCCACGGAGTTCAACGGGATCAAGTTCACGGGCCGCGAGGGGATCGAGCTCCCCCGCACCGCGGAGGAGGCGATCGAACAGACCCTGTACAAGCACGACTTCGTCCGGGCCTCCTGGGACCACGTCGGCTCGTCCCACGTCGACCCGGACGGGATCGACCGGTACGTCGGCTCGATCCTGCAGCACACGGACGTGCCGGCGATCCGGCTCGCCAAGCCGGTGGTCGTGCTCGACCCGGGGAACGGCACCAGTGCGCTGACGAGTCCGAACCTCCTGCGGGAGCTCGGCTGCCAGCTCATCACCCTCAACGCCAACCCCGACGGCCATTTCCCGGGCCGCCCCTCCGAGCCCAATGAGGAGAACCTCTGGGCGCTCCGCAAGGCGGTCGTCGGATTCGGGGCCGCGCTGGGGGTCGCCCACGACGGGGACGCCGACCGCGTCGCGTTCGTCGACGAGAAGGGCGCCTTCCTGCCGGGTGACGTGGCGATGGGACTGCTCGCCAAGACCCGGCTCGCCGAACGGAAAGGCGGGGTGGTGGTCACCAGCGTCACCTCCTCGACGCTCATCGAGGACGTGGTCAAGGGCGGCGGTGGCGAGCTCGTGATCACGCGCTCGGGATCGCTCCCGGTGGCCCGAGGGATCCTCGAGCACCAGGCGATCATCGGCGGCGAGGAGAACGGCGGATACTACTGGCCCGAGCACCAGGTCGCCCGGGACGGCCCGATGAGCTCGGCCAAGATGGTCGAGCTCCTCGTCCACTCCGGCCGCCCCCTCTCCGAGCTGGTGGCCGAACTTCCGCGCTACCACCTGTCGAAGACGAAGGTGCCGTTGCGCCCCTTGCTCCGGGATCGGGTGCTCGCGCGCGTGCACGCCGACCTCGCCGCCGAGGCCAACCGCCTCGTGAGCGTCGACGGGCACAAGGCCTACTACGATGACGGCTGGCTCCTCGTCCGGCCCTCGGGCACCGAGCCGATCTGTCGCATCTTCGCCGAGGGGCACACCCCCGAACGAGCGCGAGAGCTCATGGAGCGCGGTGTGCGCCTCGTCAAGGAGGAGGTCGATCACCTCTCGAGCGAGCTGACAGCGATCTACTAAGGCGGGGGAGGGCGCGTCCGTGAGCACCCGCTGGCCTCGCTTCCCTGCCTCGGGACGCTCGGAGCGGACGTGCCCCTCTCCCGTCGTTCCCACACCCGAGGCAGGGCCCACGTCGCCGACCGGCGCCCGACCGCGCGCCGCGGCGGCGGGGCCCGGGTAGGCGGGCCATGACCACCCCAGCGGCCGGACCGCCCTCCGAGACCGACCTGCGCGAGTTCCTCAGCGTGGGCCGGGGCACGTTCATCCTCATCCTCGGCACCCTGGTGCTCTTCGCCGCGAGCCTGGCTTCGCGCGTGCTGATCGCGCAGCAGTTCTCCCTGAGCGATTGGGGCGAGTTCAACATCGCCCTCGCGCTCACCGGCTTTCTCTCGCTCCTCTCGCTGGTCGGCCTCGACCAGGCCGCCGCCCGGAGCCTCTCGTACGAATCCGACCCGGCGGTCCGACGCGGGATCGTCCGGTCGACGCTGCTGGTCAGCGTGAGCGCGGCGACCATCGCGTCGCTCCTCGTCTACCTGCTCGCCGCGCCGCTGGCCGTCCTGTTCGGGACGACGGCGCTCACCGGCATCTTTCAGGTCTTTTCGGTGACGGTCGGCTTCGGGGTTCTCGGCCTGATGCTGGCCGCCCTGTTCCAAGGTTTCGAGGACGCGGCACCGAACGCCGTGTTCAACCAGATGCTCAACCCGGCGCTGTTCGTCGTCGCCGTCGCCCTCGCCGTCGGGCTCCACTGGGGGTTCGGCGCGGTCGTGCTCGGCTACGCCGTTACGGACGGCCTCGCGCTGAGCGCCCTGATCGGCTACGCGCTCCTCCGGCTCCCGGGGCGGCTCCCACCGGTCCCCAACGGGGCGATCGCGCCGGGCCCGTCGCGTCGGCTCTGGCCGCTCGCGCTTTCGTTCTGGGGGGTGGGCAGCCTGTCGTTCATCACCGCCTTTGCCGACACGCTGATCCTCGCGGTGTTCCGTCCGCCGCAGGTCGTCGGGCTGTACTCGGCCGCGATGACCCTCGCGCGCGTGCTCCTCGTCGCCAACGGCGCGCTGACCTACATCTACCTCCCCGTCGCCGCCCGACTGGCGCGCCGCCAGGACTTCCCGCTGATCCGGGCCACCTACACGACCGGCACTCGCTGGAGCCTGCTGTTCGTCACCCCGGGGCTCCTCGCCTTCGCCCTCCTCCCGACCGAGTCGCTCCATGCGATCTTCGGCAGCTCCTATGGAGCCGGGGCGACGACCCTGCAGATCCTCGCCGTCGCGGCGTTCGTCTCGGTCCTGGTCGGACCCGCGAACGCCTGCCAGGCGGGACTGGGCGAAGTGCGCACCTTGCTCGGCGCCACGGCCGCCGCGTCGGTCGCCAACGTGGTGCTGAGCTTCGGCCTGATCCCGCTGTACGGGGCGGTCGGGGCGGCGCTCGCCTGGGGGGTCGCCCGCACGATGTATCCGGGGATCGGGCTCGTCACCCTCTACCGGCGCTACCGGATCAATCCGTTCCACCGGACGCTCGTCCGGCCCCTGCTGTTCACCCTCGGGGTCTGCGTCCCGCTTTTCCTCGCGGTAGGCGCGCTCGGCCCGCCCGCGTGGGTCGTCTTCCCGCTCGCCGGCGTCGCGTGCACGATCGCGCTCCTCGGGCTCGTCGCGACGCGATCGGTCGTGACGGGGGATTTTGCCATCGCCCGGGGCCTGGAAGCCTTCACCGGCCGACCGTGGCCGACCCTTCGCCGCCTGCTCGTAGCCCGCACCTCCCCCGTCGCGCTGGGAGGGCCAGCGCCCTAGGAGGCTCGGAGATGTCGTTCGCGTCGGACCGGGCACCGGTGACGATCGTCGTGCCGCTCCCGCCCTCGTACCGGGGCGGCACGGAGGAGTACGCGTACCGGCTCACGCAGCGCTTCTCGCGGACCCGCCCGGTCCAGGTATTGACGACCACGGTCCGCTGGGAGCCCAACGCCCCGGTCCTCGACACCGGGACGGCCTGGGTCGAGCGGCTCCCCGCCCGCGAGGTGTTCGAACGGCCGCTCTTGATTGCCCCCGCGGTCCGACGTCGCCTGCGCGACGAGATCGCTTCGAGCGGCGTCCTCCAGCTTCATATGCCGTTCCCGCTCGTCGAGCGGCTCGCCGTCCAGACCGCCCAGCGCGCCGGAATCCCGAGCGTCCTGACGTACCACATGGACGCCGACCTGGGGGGCGCGCGCCCCTTCCGGGGCTCGGGCGCGATCACCCGGTGCTACCGGGCGCTCTCCGCCCACCCCTCCCTCGCTGCCTGCGACGCGATCGTCTCCAACAGCCGGGGATACGCCGAAGCGTCCCCCGTCCTCCGTCATCACCTCTCCAAAGTCCGGGTGATCCGCAAGGGGGTCGACGTGCACCGGCTCGGGCTCGGGCGCCGTTCGGTGAAAACACGCGCACGACCGGCGATCGTCGCGCCGGAGGCGTTCCCTCCCGGTCGGGATCGCCTTCTCTTCCTCGGGCGGCTGGTGCCGTACAAGGGGCTGCCGGTCCTCCTCGAGGCCGTCCAGCGCCTCCGCGACGCGGGTCGCGACGTGGGTCTGATGATCGCGGGCACGGGTCCGATGGAGTCCGCCCTGGGCGCTCGGGCCGCGGAACTGCGGATCGCACCGTTCGTTTCCTTCCTCGGATTCGTCCCCGACACCGAGGTCGGGCCGCTCTACCGGTTCGCCGACGTCGTCGCCGCGCCGTCGATCAGCACGCTCGAATCGACCGCAACCTCTCTGGAAGAGGCGGCGATGTGCGGCACCGCCGTCGTCGGCACCGAACTTCCCGGAGCGGGCGAGACCGTTCCGCACGACGGGGTACGTGGGCGCCTCGTTCCCCCCGGGCGGGCCGACTGCCTGGCCGAAGCCATCGCAAAGATGCTTGACGCTGGACGCCCGCCCGAACCGCTGCCGCTCCGCACTTGGGACGACACGGCCCGCGAATACGTCGACCTGTTCCGGGAACTCGGCGCGGGCTTCCCGTCCCGGAGCGGCCGACGACGCCCAACCGCGCTGCGGCGCCCCGCAGTTCCCGGCTTCTCGACACTGGGCCGGCTGCTCCTCCGTTAGCCTTCCGCTTCCCACCGCCGGCCCGTACAGCCAGCGCCGCACCAACGGAGGCACCGTGGAACGGTCTCAAGTTGGCAAGAATGGGGATGCGTTGTCCGGCGGTTTGCGAAGAATTGTCTGGAACAGCACAGCCGAACCGTCGCTACGTGAGCCACGAACAAGCAGGACGCGTCGGGCTTCCTTTTGGCGGGCGACCGGCCCAGCGCGCGGAGCCGGGCGTGCCCTCGCGCAAGCTCGACAAGGAACCGGATCGGGAGAGGATCCGAGAGTGTCGCGTCCGGGGGAGCCGTGAGATCGTCGCTCTCGGCGAGTCACTCCCGGCGCGCCCGTACCACCGTTGGCCCGCGGTCCGCCAGCGATCGAATCCGCCATCAACGCCGCCGCCGCCGGAACGGTGACCGCCGAGGATCGCGGGCCTTCGTCGGACCCCCTTCGACGGACTCTCGAGCTGTCCGCAGATGCCCGGAGGGCACAGATCCCCGTCTTCTTCGACTACGAGGGGTCCTGGGCGCGTTTTGTCGGTCTCCACGACCTTCAGGCGTATCTTCACCCGCTGACTCAGGTTTCTTGGAAAGGGTCTCCATCCGGGACTTCCACTGATTCCGAGACACGCCGAATGGGAGAACTCGTCCGCTCTCCCTTCCGTGAACCGAGAGCAACGCTCCCATTGAGGGTGAGCCCTACTTCTTTCCCCGAGGACAGCAGGGCCTTCTGGCGGAGGGTGCGGTGGAACGAAGGGTCTACCTGGACATAGCAAGGATCCCGCCTTTTGACGGACGCTTCATTGAGGGCGTCGCTTTCGTTGCGGGAGAGTTTCTTCCCGGAGCTTCCCCGTCGGGCCTGTTCCAGCGCCTGGCTGCGAACCGGGTGTACCCATTTCTCTTCGTAACCGACGGTGAACACGTCTTGTTGGGCGCTCTCACCTCCTCACCGCAGTCTCCGCCTGACCAAGCCCGAGTCGCGGTGTTAGCAATCCTTCGTCGATTTTTGAACGCGATCGAGATTGTGCGCGAACGAGTGTCCGACCTCACCGTGGTCGTCAACCACCGGTACGACCGACTGATCGCGACGTGACCCCGATGCCGTGTAATTGAGCGCTACTTCGCCTCAACTTCCACAAGAATCTTCTTGGATCCGATCTTGGAGAGTGCGACAGATTCTGTGCCCTTCAGCCCCATACTCTGCCTCAAATCCTCCGGGATGCGGAGGACGATCCCCCGCCCGCTCTGAGATAGCTTCCGCCGTAGCCTCAGAGGTTCGCCCCAGATCCCCAGTCGCCGTGCGACCTTGATCGTTCGATTGCTGTCGGCCTCGTCGATGAACTCCTCACCGCACACAGAGCATCGGTGCCCGCGCTCGACGAAGGCGAGTCCCTCAATTTCAGAGAGTATATCGTCGACTGCCTGCAGTTCTCCCTTCCCACACACTGGACACTTCATCGACTGGTCACCCCTCGGTTCCGGTAATCACCAGAACCAGGTTCTCTTCTGTGATGTGGCTGACCACGAGCTTCTTTGAGCCGCCCTCGCGGACCCACACCTCGATCTTCCTCCGCCCGCGGGGGACTACCTTGATCGGGGCCCGAAGCGCGTCGCGAAGATCGTTGACGTCCCAGTTCCACTTCCGCATCCGCAGGTTCCGGAAGTGCTTCGACGGTTCGATATGGACTTCGTCGGGGTCGAACGGAAGCACCTTTCACCACACGAAGTAGTGCGCGTGGACATTTAAGTGTTGATAAAGGGAGAGATTTGAACCCCGCCGAACTCACCCCCGCCTCTCCACCCAACCCAGCGGAAAGGTCCCGAAACAGGCCCGCGGGTGGGATATGCACTTCTTCGGCTTGCCCTCCCTTGGCTCTTGAACTTTCTCGCGAAGCCCGAGAGTGGCTTCGGGTCCGAGGGCCGGTGCCCGCGAGGCTCGCCATACTTTCAAAGTAACCGCTAAGGAACCTCGGGTTCGTACCGGGTTGATGCCGGACTTGGGCGGGGGCCTACTCGGATGTTACCGGTGCGGCTACGTCTGGCGACTTCGGCAGTCCCCCGTCCGGTTGTGCCCACGGTGCAAATCCAGGTCGTGGGACCAGCCCGCGCCCGGCGCTCCGACGAAAACTACCCACCGCCGCGGTCGGGGAATCGCCGACATTATCGGGCCGAAGCGCGCCAGCTTGCTTGCGCTGGCGGCTGAGTACGGAGGAACGGATGTCCGGGTATTCGGATCCGTGGCGAGGGGTACCGCCCGACGCGGAAGTGATGTGGACCTGCTCGTCCGATTCCAGCCTCCCATCGGGCTCCTGGCGAGAATGGAGTTCAAAGAGCGAGCCGCCGAATTGCTGGATCGGCCAGTCGACATCACCACCGCTGGGGCCCTTCACTGGCTGGTCCGGCCATCGGTCCTGGCCGAGGCGGTGGAGGTGTGAGGGAGAATCGCCTGCGCCTGCCGACATGCTCGAAGCGCTGGAGAAGATCCGGGGGTTCAGTTCCGGGGGTCGGGCCCCCTTCCTCGCCGATGAGAAGACCCAGACGGCCGTCGCGTACGAGCTTCTAAGGCTCGTGGAGGCGGCGAGCCATGTCTCCCAGACGTGCCGACGGGATCACGCTGAGTTCCCATGGTCGCGCCTGATCGACCTTCGCAACGAAATTGTTCACGAGTACTTCCGGATCGGTGCGGACAGCCTGTGGGAATTCGTCGAGCACGAGCTGGATGGGATCGAGCGGCGCCTACGCCATTTGTCGGCATAGGGCAATCGAACCGTCCGAGGCGAGCGCGGCGACGGCTCTCGAGCTGGCCCCGTCGGGAGCTCCACCGGCAGCTCCTCGACAAGGCGGAGGAGCGGGGCGTCCCCGTTCTCTGGGTCGATCCGGCGTACACTTCACGGTCCTGTCCGGTATGTGGCG
>JAKIWD010000200.1 GCA_022750205.1 Thermoplasmata archaeon | reverse complement strand
CAATGCCATCGCCGAGACGTCCAGCCCTGGTCGCAACGACTACCGGGGTGATTTCGACCCCGATTTCCGTCTCCGGGATTTCTCCAACCCGGTGCTCGCCGCGGCCGCCCGAGAGTTCCAAGTGCAAGCCCACCTCCTCGCCGCCTCCCTGCAGGCGACGGTCGCCGATCGCATCGGCGAAGAGCGGACTCGTGCCATCCTCGATGAGGCGTGGCTCGGTGCCTCGTGGATCGCCGCTGAGCGCCTGCCTCGGGTGATCGACCTCGGGACCGGCGCCGAGGCGGTAGCCGCCGCACTCCGTCTCACCCCGATCGTGCCCCCAGGGTTCGACCGGGATATCACCGTCGACGGCGATCACGTGACGTGCACCCTCACCGCTGTGTTCGGCGGCCTCGCCGATCCTGACCACCTCGGTTGGTGCGGATCGCTCAGTCGAGCGGCGACCGGCCTCGGTGAAGGAACAGCCGGCGGCCTCGGGCACCAGGTCACGGGCACGACCATCGCCATAGACGGGAACAGCGTCCAGATCGAGTTCGGCGTCGAGGGTGCGTCCACAGGCGGCACCGAGCCTGATGTGGTGGCGTTGAGCCGCTTCGGACGGACCGCCAGCTGGACCTTCGACCTGACCGACAGTCGCTCCTAACCCTGGGCCCGTCCCGGAGGTCGATCTGGGGGTTGGTTTCAGCGCCCCGAAGGGGCTTCCCGGGAGAACACAGGAAGGAAACGCGGGGGCTCCGCGGTCAGGTGGAGGCGATGAGGAGGTCTTCGCCGCTTGATGGTTTGAGACCGTCGGTTCGGTTGGCGAAGTAGCGCTCTTCCATCGAGCTTCCGGGGACGTGCAGCATCGTTGGGAACCCGACATCGAACGCGACGGCGAGGATCTCGTCTGGCGTGTAGAAGCTGATGAACGGTGTTCCTGAGGCCTGAGCGCCGCTCGCTGCGGCCTGCAGGCCGGCCCGGTCGGCTTCGCCGAGCAGCTCGGGCCGAACCATGAAGGTCATGACGAGAGTCGAGCTGGTAGTGAAGCGAGCGACGCGGTCGAGCACCTGACGGTTGGCCTCCTTGGTCAGGTACATGCTGACGCCTGTCGATGCGATGACCGCGGGTTGCGCGGTATCGAAGCCGGCTTGGGCGAGTCGGGCGTACCAGTCGTCTGTCGCTTCGAAGTCGACGGGAACGAATCGGAGCCAGGGAGCGACGCCGTAGCCAAGATCGATCAACCGTTGGCGCTTCCACGCCTGGGAGCCGGGCCGGTCGATCTCGAACACCCGTATCCTTCCGGCCAGGTCCGTCCGACGCTGGGCGAAGGTGTCGAGGCCCGCTCCTAACAGCACATATTGCGCCACGCCGTCAGCGGCTTGTTCGACGACGAGGTCCTCGATGAAACGGGCTCGGGCGACGATGGCGGCGCGAAACCCTTTCGTCCATTCGGGGTCCATGTCCGGTCGGGAACGCCAGTCGTCGCTCGGAGCGACCAACTCGAGACCGACAATGTCGTCGAGCACGTGTGGTGGGGGGTCGACCTGGACATGCATGGCGCGCCACAGCGCCACACGCACCGCGGTCGCGTCTGGCCCGGCAGCCGCCGTCATCGCGAGCCTGGACCTTCGACACTCCACAGCCTTCCGTCAGGGTCGCGTACCTTCATGAGCCTCGTGCCCCAGTGCGTGTCTTCGAACGGGGCCACGACCTCGACCGCAGGGCCCGGATCGAAACCCTCGGTGGAAGTGACCCCGAAGGCCAGCTGCATCTGCGGCTTCTGGTCGGCGGGAATCTCTGCGATGAACACGTAAGGGCCGCTACTGCTTCGGAACTGCCCGGAGTTGT
>JAKIWD010000142.1 GCA_022750205.1 Thermoplasmata archaeon | reverse complement strand
GAACTCAATGCCGACATGATGCGCGAACGCCCCCACACATACGACCAGGTCCGTTCCGACCCGCCAGTCGGACCCCCACTTCCGCTCGGTGTGGAGACCCGAAGTCGCTGCGTTCACCGTCGACCACGTTGCGGCCAGTACGGTCGCGATGCGTTCCGATTCGGCACGGGCAGCCGAGCTGACCGGGGCTCGAGGCATCGGACGTGCAAGGTTCTTCGATATCTAACTGGTAGCTGGTGCGATTCCGGATTGGCTCGAGGGTTGGCGAGCGCCCCGGCCATTTCGCGCACCGGGCACCCGGTTTCGAACGGGGGCCGACCTACGAGCGCGAAGCTCGGCGCAGGACCGTCAACGCCCGCGCGGTGATCCAGCGACTCGGCCCGCCGGGCCGTTCGAGGGCGAAGGGGTAGTACGGGGTGCGGATGGAATACTCGTCGCCTTCCTCGATATCGGGGTGCAGGGCGTCCAGCAACCAGCGCCCGTCTTGGCGGCGCTTGGACTCGAGCAGATCCAGCGCCGGGCGAAGACGGGGATCGTCCCCGAAACCCAACGCGGTCAACATGTCCAGACCGACGAGGAGGTCGTAGTAGTAGTGGACGGGATAGTGGAGTCGGAGCCAGGGCGCATACGGCGCGTCGCCTTCGTTCCAGAGCCCTCGATCGAGATAGAACGCGGCTCCCCGCTCGATCGCCCTGCGCACGGCCGCCGAGCGGGAGGGTGACGGGATCGCCGCGAACGCTGACATCGGCTCCCACCCGTCTAGGGTGCCGGTCTCACTCGGGAAACAGTGCCAGCCCCCATCTGACTTCTGCGCCTCCAGCAACCAGGCGAGGGCGCGCTGGACGCGCGGGTCGTCACCGTAACCAAATCGGGTGAGCATTCGCACGGCGTTCCCCGTGAAACACGTCTCGCTCGCCGAACCGCCCAACCAATCGTCGGGTGTCGTGACCCGGTCGAGCAGGAGCTCGGCCCCTCGTCGCACGTGGGGTTCGGCGTGGGTCAGACCGAGATCCGCCAGGACCAGCAATCGCCAGTTGGTGGCAATGTACTTCGGCAGATAGAGCTCGTCCGCCTCATCGCGCGGATTGTCCCACTGTCCTCCGGGCAGTTGGAGCCGGAGGATCTTCGCCGCCCACCCCGAATTCCCGATCTCCCCGCGCGCGGCGACGACCCCCGGATCATCCTGGGGACGCCCCAGGACTTCCGTCTCGACGAGCCATCGCACGCTCGGGTCGGAGTCCGGACCCAGTAGCCACTCCTGGAGATCCTGCGAGATCGGCACGATGGTCCCGCCGAATCGGGTCAATCGTAGAGCCTTGATGCCGAACCGCTTGACTCACGCGGGTGGCTGCCGCCACGGCGGCGCGCGCTCCGGTCCCCCGACGATTTCACCGCCTCGCCCGCCCGAGCCCCTCGGCCCGCCGGCCCCGCGCTCGCTAGTGCCCGCGTTCGGCGGCGATCGACGGGCGCGTAGGAGCAAGTAGCCAGTGAGGAGGCTCACGACCATTAGCCCGATCACCAGCCCCAGCAACGCCAGGCCGATCGGCGTATCGATCGGATCGGTGGCCGGGGGGGAGAACTCCACGAAGATCGACGCCGTGCCGTTGATCGGCTCTTCGCTTTCGCCCGGGTGCGCCACGTAGCCCGGGGGTCCCTCCACGGAGAACGTGTCGGTGCCGTTCGGTTCGAGGAACGTCAGCGCCGTGCCGGATCCGGCCTTCTCGGCCCCGTTGAGGGTGACGGACCAGTTCGCGCCGGACGGGAGACCCTCCTCGATGAACATGATCGAGAACGTCACGAGCGTGAACGCGATCGTGATCGATTGATCGCCTCCGCTGATTTCGGCGGTTCCGATGCGTGGCGTCGCCGCATAATCGGTGACGTTGCCGACCCGGAAGTCCACGGTGCCATTCGGCAGCGGGAAGGTTAGCGGGTCGCCGCCCGCACCGCTCGCGGTGAGCGGACCGGCGGTTACCGACCAGTTCGCGGTCGCCGCGAGACCCGAACCCTCGAACGTCAAGTTGTAGAGGAACGGGGCGAATGCGATCGAAACCGTGGCGTTGCCCGCGCCGGGGGAGACCGTGCCGACCGGGGGCGTCGCGATAAAGCCGCCGGGGGACACGATGGTGAACACGTAGGTCGTGGAGACGGCGTTGGGTTGATCGTAGACCACGCTCGGGGTCGAGGAGCCGACCTGGGATCCATTGACGAGCACGCTCCATGCTCGGCCCACGGGGAGGCCGGTTTCGGTGAAGGTCACGGTGTGTACGACCCACGCCTGCGCCAGCGGGTACGGGTCGCGGTTCGTGGAATTCAGGATGACCGGACTATCCACGATCCCGTCGGATCCCGACTGGTTCTGGCCGGGTCCCCGCAGCGAGTCCGGGCTGGTGTGGTTGCTCCAGTAGTTGCCCCCGCCGGGGTAGCCGTCCGACCAGTTCGCCTGCAGGGTCGAACTCGGCAGCGCCCACCCCGCGTCGTCGATGAAGTTGTTGTGGTAGATCGCGAGGCGTGCGGAGGACGCCACGAGGAATCCGTAGGTGTCCTGCCAGAGCGTGTTGCCGCGCAGCGTGCAATTGACGTCCTGGTCCAAATACAACCCGTACGTCGACCTCGACCCGTTGTTCCCTTGCACCACGACGTTGGTCGCGTTGACGAGCTCGACGGCCGTCTGCTGCCCGGTGGCCGCGTTGTCGAGCACGGTGCCCGAACTATCGGACGCCAAGTACAGCCCGATCCCGGAAGCGGTCGTCGTGAGACTCGCGTTGTTCCCCCCCACGGAAAAGCCGTCGAGCTGCTCGAGGTCTAGTCCGGTGAATCCCGCCAGCGAGGCGTCGTTGCCCGTGATCGTGACGCCGCTGGAGCCCTGAACGTGGATCGCCTCCTGCGCGGCCTGTCGGAACGAGCTGTTCGTGACCGTGAGGTCGGTGGACCCGAAGGCGTCCAGCGCGTTGCCCGTCGACCCGACGATCCGGTCGTCGTTTACGAGGACGCTCACGTCGTTCTGCAGGGAGATCCCCGCCCCGCCGCCGGTCATGTCCAGAAAGGTGCAGTCCGTGACGTTGAGGTCGAGCGACCCCTGGTCCTCCACGCCGTAGGGGCTGTACGAGCCATCGCTCCCGACGAGCGACAGACGTTGGTCACTGAAAGTGCTGAACGCCGGGGCCAGCGAGCCCGCGCCGAATCGAGCCGTCGACCCGATGATCTGGACCCCGGTAGACTGGCTGACCACGATCCCGGCCTGGACGAAGTGGTCGACATCGTCCCCGGCGAGCTGGGCGTTGGTGGTGTCCCCGACGAACACCCCTTGGTATCCGGCGTACGCAAAGTCGCTCCCGGTCAGGCTGACGTTGACGGCGTCCTCGAGTTCGGCCCCGTACTCGACCGCCTCGGGGAAGCTCTCGTTGGCTAACGAGGCGTTGACGGTGAAAAAGACGGTGAGCCCGATCGTAGCCTCGATGCCGGCGTTGTCGGTCCCGGAGACCTCGCCTCCGAGGTAGAGGTCGATCGGGTACTGGGTCAGGGAGGCGTTGCTCCAGCTGATGATCGCACCGCTCACGCCTTGCTCGATCAGGCCGTACTGCGCGTGGGACAGGTTGTTACCCCAGACCGTGACCACGGCCGAGTTGTAGACCGAGATCCCCTGCGTCGAGCCGTTGCAATCGTTGTCGATGAACCGTGCGCCGTTGACGTCTTCGGCATAGATCGCGTAGGCGCTCGACGCGAACGTGTTGTCCTGGACGAGCAGCCCTGCGACGACCTGGAACAGGTCGCCGTAGTCGTGGGAGCCGTTGTTCCCTTGGACGACCGCTCCGGACGCGTATTGGAGGTCGATCGCGTACCCGGTCGAGGCGATCGTGTTGCCGGTGATGTTGATCCCCTGCGCTCCCTCGACGAGGACACCGACCGATGCGTTCACGATTACGAAATTTTCAATGCTGACCCCATTGGTGTCATACACCTCGATCGCCGAGCTCAAGTTCGCCCCCACCTGGAGGACATACCCGGCCCCGTTCAGGACGCTGCCATTCCGCTCGTCTAGAATGGCCCCGTAGAACGGTCCCGTGATCGTGTAGTTCAACCCCGCAACCGCGAGCGGGGCGCTCACATTGGAGATCGTGCCGTCGGGTCGGATCACAGTGACCGACCCGGTGACGTCGGGGGAGCTCAACGCGCGGGGGGGTGGCGGTGGGAGCGTGAGAGCAGCGGGTGGGTTAGACGGGGTATGAAGGGGCGGCAGCGAGAAGTCGGTCGACGGAGCGCCGGTCAGCGTCCCGGGGGGCTGGGCTACGCCCGACGAGAAGCCCAGTGGACAATAGACGACCAGTAGGAGTAGGGTCAACGCGACCACGGCGCCCCCCGGGGCTCGCATCAGAAGCGTCCGCCGGTGGCCGCTAATAAGCGTGCCAGCGAACCCCGCCCGTGCGGCTCGGCAACGGCCCCACCCACACGGCTAGGACAGCTTCCGGTCGATTGGGATCGGGCGGTCGTTGGCGACAACCCGCCTTCGAGTTCAAAGAAGAAAAGGAAGGGGTTCACTGGGCGGGGGGGGCCCCGCCCAGCTTGGAAAGGGTGTTGCCGGGGGTTCTACGCGATGGTGACCGACGACAGCGCCCCGCCGAGGCCAGGGGCACCGAAGTCGAACTCCGCCCACGAGGTCCCGCCACCGGCCGTCCAGGTGGACGCGTCGGTGTAGAGCGCCGCG
>JAKIWD010000097.1 GCA_022750205.1 Thermoplasmata archaeon | reverse complement strand
TCAGCTTCAACATCACCTGCCCCTCGACGTGCGTCATGACCATGACGTCCAACGCGACGAACGGCACGCTTCCGGGCTACTGGTTCGATGTCCAGCGATCGGGATCCGGGGGCGGAGTCCTTCCAGGAGGACCTGGCTGGTTTGACTTGGTGGAGTCGGAATACTGCGGTGCCCCCTCTGGAAACTGCGGATACTTCCCCGTGCAGGCGACGGTAGAGGTCGAGGACCTCGGGTTGGTCTCGCCGTAGCCGCCCGCAGCGCTCCTCGGGTCACGAAGGGGGCGCAGCTGCCCTTCCGGAATCGGCCGGAAAGAGGCTGCGAAGATTGCTCGGCGCCACCCTCCAACTAGCCGACTGGGCATCGGGGTAGACTTCGTACGCGTGCCAGACGCGAGTCCATGGCGCGCAGGATGGCCGACTTTGGGTTCTGAACTATGCTAAACCCTATTCGGCTGCCCCGAGAACGCCCAAACCGAGCACTCGGGCCAAGTCACAGACACGGACCCGTCACAGTCCGGGGAAGTAGATCTTCAAAGTCCTCAAGTCGGCCGACGCCTCGGTCCGGATGAGGACTTCAGAGGCCCAGGCAGAGTCATCGATTCTGAGCGGACCCGAAATCTCGGGCTACTCGGAGTACCAGTCTCTCCGGACCCTCGTAACGCGCGAGGGCTTGCCCGCCAAGCGGGACGGCCGCGAGTTCACGAATCGGTTCAAGGCGAAGGCGGGCAAGTCAGCGAGCGCTCCGGCTGCTGCCCCCACGATGCCGGCGACGGCGGTTCAGACCGCCCCACCCGCTTCCCCGACGTCCGCGCCAGCACCTACAGCAGTGAGTCGCGTTGCCCGGTCGGCGACGATCGGGCACTCCCTCGGGGGGAGGAGCTGTAAGATGGCGGCTCACTTGGTCTTGCGCTTGGCGTTCTCGGCTGCGCGTGCTTTCACGATGCGGGTCACGAGGGCGGGAGGGAGGGGCTGGGTCAATGTGAATCGAACCGTTCCCTTTCCACCGGCGAACGGTTTCAGCTCGGTAGCGAACTTCCTTCGGACTTTGACGCTCGCGACGAAAAGGCTACAATGGTCCGAATATGCCGCGTAGTATACGAGGATCCCGTTCTGCCGAAACGCGGGCATGCCGTAGCTAATGACTTCCTCGGCAGTTGGCGCGGCCTTGCGGATCGTCTCTCGGAGTTCCTGTAGTGCCGCACGAACGTCGGCCGGAACTTTCTCGAGGTAGGCATCGATGGCTGCAGGGCCCGAGGGCGCTCGGGGAGGCATAAGGCAGAGCATCCGGCGGGCCTCATATTTCTTGGCGACCGTCGGCCACTGCGATCGTGGTTTGCGAGGCTCGGGCCCCTCGCCGCGCTTGATAGATAAGGCGGTCCGCCGGTGCCAAAACCGGTAGGCGGCGGATACGACGGCGTCCTCATACTCCCGGCTCGCCGGAAACCGGAACTACATTCGGGTTTTCGCCGCCGGGCTCGGCTCGACCGCCGGACAGTCGATCTCAGGGGTCTGCCTGGTCTGGATCGTATTCGCGGAAACCGGGTCGGCGCTCGCCGTGGCGATCCTCGGGACGGCTGCACTCCTTGCGGCGATCCTGTTCAGCACGCTCGGGGGCACGCTCGTCGACCGCTACGACCGGCGGCGGCTGATGATCCTCGCCGACGTAGCGCGTGCGCTCGCCCTCGCCGCGGTCGTCCTCGTCCTTCTGTTCCGGGGGTTCAATCTTCCGGTGGTCGTGGCTGCGTACGGCGCGATCGGCGCCTTTTCGACGTTGTTCAATCCCGCGGAGCAAGCGATTGTACCTTCCCTCGTTCCGGCGGCGGATGTCGCGGACGCGAACGGGCTCGTGCGGTCGAGCCGGGCCATCACGGGGTTCCTCGGTCTGGCCATCGGCGGCGTTCTCATCGTGACCGCCGGAGCCGTGTGGGGCGTGGCCGTCAACGCGCTGACGTTCATCGTTTCCGCCGTGCTCCTCTCGGGAATGAGATTGGCCGCCCCGGCGCTCCCCGTAGGGCCGGGAGAGTCCCGACCCAGCTACTTTTCGGACCTCCGGGCGGGATTCCGATGGTTGTGGGACGCCCGGGGATTCTTCCAACTCACTATCTCGGCGACCTTTTTCAACTTCTCGTCGACGCTGATCGGTGCGTTCCTCGTCGTGTATGCGACAGTGCTCCTCCACGGCTCCGCGCTACTGTTCGCGTCCCTCCTCGCGGCCGAGGTGGGAGGGAGTGCGATCGGATCGCTGCTGGTGGGGTATGCCGGCGCGGCACGCTACGCGGGAAAGGCCTGGGTGATCCCATACGGTATCGTCTCGGGGTTCGTGGCGCTCGCGCTCGCCCTGGTGCCCGATCCCGCCGTCGCGATCGTGACCATCTTCGTGCTCGGGAGCCTCGGGGGGTTCGCGGGGACCGCGTGGTTGACTGCGGCACAGCTGCTCGTACCGGCCGAGATGCAAGGCCGCTACTTCGGGATCGACTCTCTCGGCAGCATCGCGATCCTGCCGGCCGCGCAGATCGGAGGGGCGCTGCTCATCGCGGGGTTCGGCATCCAAACGACCTATCTCGCTGCGGCGATCCTCTGGGTGATCTCGGGCACCATCTTTCTCTTCCCTCGCGCCCTATGGCGATTGGGCGTCGCCCCGGACCGCGCATCCGGAGTTCACCATAGCGAGATGCCTTCCGGATCGCCGGAGACGCTCGACGTAGGATGGCGCCGTTGATCTTCGGAGGACATCGCCGACGCCAAAGGTCCTCCAGGTGGGAGCCTTCTTGAGTTTGCGAGCGTGCCCTAGGCCCAGAGGAAGGTCCCGCCTATGGGCGTGACCGCTCGGGGATGAGCAGCCCACCCAGTTCCGCGCGGTGTCCGTCTTGCGGAACCGTGTTCCCCGTCCCCGCCGAATGGAGAATCGAGCGGTGTCCGAAGTGTGGAGCCCAGTCCGTCCGGATGGACGAGGACGCCTCGTTCGACTGAGCGGGTCGCCCGTCCCGGGTTCAGCGCACGAATCGCGATAGCGAGCGGGGCGTTCCGGGAATCTCCGCCATCACGGATGGGGAGGGCGGGGGAGTCGTTCCGCCGGCCGGGAGGCCCGAGCTTGCCTGGCACGCCTCCGAGCCGTTCGTCGCCGACGAAACCGCACCGGTCGCCCCGTTCACCACGACCGTCAACTCCGCGACCGTCCCCGGGCCACCGAGATCGCACGCATCGTAGTGGATCGCGTAGCTCCCGTTGGCCACATCGATCACCTCGCTCACGTTCCCGTGGGACTGCACGAAGGCCGCCCCCGCTCGGGTCCAGGCAGCCCCCGCTGCGGTCGGCGAGTCGACGACTAGGCTCGTGGCGGAAGGGGGTACCCCCGGGCTCGGGCAATCCGGATTGCTCGCATCGACCGTCCACATCGGAACGGGCGCGCCCGCCACTACTGCGACGACCGCGAAACTGGTCGTGGAAGAGGTGGCGAACGCGAACAGCCAGCTTGGCGCCACACCGGAATTCCAACCCGGCGGGATGCCGGGTATCGTGAACGAACCTCCCCCGGGAAATTGGGGAGGCGCGCAGGTCAGATTTTCACCGGCAGCTGCCCACAACGACAACCAGGGGACAGAGTACGAGACCGGCGTGATGAATCCGCGCGCGGAGACAAGGCTCCACGTCGGGGCTGGGTGGGCCGCACTACCCGTACGAGCGACCGACGACGCGGCTTCGAAGCTCAGGAGGTCCGGGGAAGCGGAGGAGGAGGGATGGGCGAAGGGAGGTAGTCCCGTCAGGGCGAGACCTCCGACAATGGCGACGGCGACGACCACCGCAAAGAGGACGTATACCCAACGCTGCATTCTCAATAGACCGAATCACATGGAGCTGACCAGCCGGGGGAAGTCTGACGCTCTCGGTGAAGTACCGTCGGGCACTGTCGATGATCCTTCCGCTGAGAACGGGCGCCAAGCGGGCGCTTGCCTCCGGAAGGATAAACGGCGGGATCCGCCCAACGGCTTCGGCGTCATGACTCGCTTCCGACGGATAGACGAGATACACCTTTACCCAGAGAGTGAGACGGCATGCCGGTGATCCGCTCCGTCAACGTCGGGACCGCCCAGACCGTTGAGTGGCACGGTCGGCGAGTCACGACGGGGATATGGAAGTCCCCGGTTTCTGGCCGTGTCCGGATCGTGCGACACCACGTGGATGGGGACGTCCAAGCGAATCCAAAGGTCCACGGCGGTCCGCGCAAAGCCGTGTACGCCTACCCCGCCGATCACTACGACTTCTGGCGCCGGGAACTGGGCGGGATTTCGCTCCCCTGGGGCAGCTTCGGCGAGAATCTCACGGTCGAGGGTATCGCGGAGGGGGAAGTGTGCGTCGGAGATCTTTGGGAGGCGGGCTCGGCGGTCTTGGAGGTCACCCAGCCGCGGTCGCCATGCAGCAACCTGAACGTGAAGTTCGATCGCGAAGACATGGTGCGGACATTCTGGGAATCCGGTCGTTCCGGTTTCTACCTGGCGGTCGTTGCCGTGGGAGAGGTCGCGGCGGGGGATCCTTTCCGGCGCACCCAGCCCTCGCCCGGATCGCGTTCGATCGCCGCGGAGTTCCGCCGCTCGCGGGACCGAACTTCTCCCGGATAAACTGCGGGCGCTCGGGGCGAACTGTGGCACCCTCGGTCCGACGATCCGACCGAATCGACCTCCTCCGCTTGCAGTGGAACGGCAGGCCCTTGTCCGCCAGCCGTCAGCCCTCATTCCCTGACGTTAGGAGGATCCCGGACCCCCGTGCTTCGTGTGGAGCCTTCGGATTTATGTATGACATCCGTCTGACAATCGGCGGGGTGGCGAGGTCCGTGACACGTGGCACCGGCGGAAGGTCGCGCGGAACGAGTCGCAGAATGCCACCGTCAACTGAGATTCCGAACCCTCCGGCCCCCGCCGTTGAGCCCGGATCGGACGGTCCGCCTCGGCGCGTATTCCTCGGGAAAGCGACGCCCCGCGGCTACGGTGGACGCCCCCGACTGAGCCCCGACGCCGCGGCGGCCTTCGCGGCCGTGGTCGACCCGGCCCGCGCCCGCGCCGCAGTGGAAGGGCGCACGCTGGTCTACACCGTTCGTTGGGGCTGAGTTTCCAGCCCGGCCGAGTTCCCCCGCGGCCTGAGGCAGCTCTACCGTTGGCGGATCACGCGCGGGGGCGCTTGCGGGGAGCCAGTGCGGGGGCAGATTCCGTGAGCGCGAGCTTCGAGAGCGCGTCGGCGCGTCGATTCTCCTCCCTCGGTATCCACTCGAACTCGACCCGCTCGAACAGGGCGCGGAGTTGCCCGACGCGCGCGTGGTAGGCACGGAGGTGCTCTGCCTTGACCTCGTACTCGCCGTTGACCTGGCGGACGACGAGCTGGCTATCTCCCCGCGCGAGCACCGGGCCGTTGTAGTGCTGGGAGACGAGCCACTCGAGCGCACAGATAGCGGCCACATACTCCGCGACGTTGTTCGTCGCGGTCGGAGCGTGCGGCCGTACCGCCAGTCCATGCCCCTCCCACTCGAATCCTTCCCCATCGATCGTGAACCCGTACGTGGCAATGCCACCCGTTCCGGGCGGTTCGCACGCCCCGTCGAAATGGACGATGACCTGGCGGGGGAGCACGGTCTGGCCCCGCGGGAGGCGGGATTCCAACGGAGGGAGGGTCACCGGACGCCCCCCGGGGCCCGAGTCGGATGGCTCCGACCCACCTTCGGGCAGTTGCAGAACGTCTCCTCGCGGACGCACGGCAGGCAGCGAATCCCGCCCGACATGAAGTAAAGGGTCTTGCCGCACGCCCTGCACTCGCGCTTGCGTCCGCACCGTGGACACGCGGCGACGTTCCACGGGATGAGCGTGTAACATTGGCGGCAGTTGACTGATTCCTTCGGACCCGGCAGATACCGCACATCGAAGTTGCGACGGGTCCCGCCTTCGGACCGGCGCAGCTCGTTCTCGTCGGGGTTGCCGAAGACCCCGCTGACCGTCGTGACCGTCGGATCCGGGCTCGAGGCGCCCCAGAGGATCACCGAGATGCCGACCGGCATCACGAAGACGCCGATCTCGAGGAACGGCGTGACCGACTCGACGCCCGTGAGGGCGTCCGGGGAGGCCATGAGGCCGATGCCGCTGAGCAGCACCGCCAACCCGAGTAGGGTGATGCTGCGGTTCACCGCCGGAGGGCGCGCGCATCGGCGCCCCTGCTCCGGAGCGGTACGAGCGGGCTCAAACTATAAAGAGGGGTCGCGCCGGGCCCGTCGAACCGAGCCAAAGTTACTTGTGACATGAGCCACCAGAAATGGGCGGGTGGAACACGTGCCGTACTCGTCGTCCGACCATCTTCCCCTCGGTGTGGCGATCATCGCGGTGCTGATCGGCCTGTTCGCGGTCTTCCTGCTCGTCCTGAGCGTTCTGCTCTTCCTCTTCACCGGCCTATTGCCCCACTCGGCCGCCTACTTCGGCGTCTCCCTCCTCGGCCTGTTGCTGCTGTTCCTGCTCGGGATCGTATTGCTCGTCGTGGCGACCGGACTCTGGGACCGGGAGCTGTGGGCCCTCGTCCTGTCGATCATCGTGATCGGCTTTCTCCTGATCGGCGACCTCCTCAACGGCGCATTGCTCTCGCTCGGGGGCGTCGTCACCCTCCTGCTGCTGATCTACCTCATCGCGGTGCACAATCACTTCCACTGAGGGTTCCCGGCCCAAACAGAGATTAACCGCCGGGGGGTCGGACGTCCATGGCAAACCCCACGGTGACCCTGGCGACGACGATGGGCGACGTGCGCCTGGAGATCTTCCAGGACAAGGCGCCGAAGACCTCGGCCAACTTCCTCAAGCTGGTGCGCGAGGGATTCTACAACGGCGTCGCGTTCCACCGCATCATCCCGGGATTCATGATCCAGGGCGGCTGCCCGAAGGGGGACGGCACCGGGGGCCCCGGCTACCAGATCCCGGACGAGTTCCACCCCCTGCTCCGCCACACCGGGCCGGGGATCGTGTCCATGGCCAACGCCGGCCCCAACACCGGGGGAAGTCAGTTCTTCATCACGCTCGACGCGACCGCGTGGCTGGACGGCAAGCACGCGATCTTCGGCAAGGTCGTCGGCGGCCAGGAGGTCGTCGACGCGATCGCAGCGGTCCCCCGCGACCGCTCGGACCGGCCCAAGACGCCCGTGACGATCCGAACGGCCAGCGTCGCCTAGGGTCCCGCGCGCGTCCCTCGCGGGGGATAGTCGAAGGGTAGCCGCTCGCCGGGCCTCAGGCCATCCTCCACGGTCGTCAGCAGCGCGGCCGCCGCCGCGAACGCCGGGATGATCGCCAACAGTTCGAGGAGCGGCGCGTAGTTGAGCGTCAGGTCGACCGAGTTTCCCACGCTGAGGTGCAGGTTGGCGAACGGGACGATCGCCAGAAGGTACGCCGACATCGCGACCGCCCCCAGGAACTCCAGCGGGCCGTAGGCACGCGTCGGCTTGGCCACGTATCGGGCCGCCCCCAAGAACGCCAATAGGAGGCCGACCGCGGAGATGGTCGCGACGCCGAGAGACGAGCTGACCCCACGGTTCCCCAGCTGCTCGAGAGCGATCGTGGGGAGGCCGACCCAGAAGACGAGCAGCGGGAGCATGATCAGCGCACCGACGACCAACCGTCGCGCCAGGGAGGGGACCTGTGCGCGGGGCGGCGCCGGCCCGTTCATGGGATCGACTCCGGCGGAAGGGCGACGTCGAGGCCGTCCCCGCTGTACGAAGCCGTGATGGTCCCACCGTTCAGATCGCACGTCCCTGGCACGGTGACCGAGACCGACTGGCTGAACGTGGCGTTCGGCGGCACGTTGAGGTTGAGCGAACCGGAACCGCAGCTCGGACCGCTGGCGGGATTCAGGGAGATACGGACGGTCCCGACCTCGGTGAACGGTGCCTGATTGATGAAGAACACGTGGGCCTGGATCGTGGCGGTGCCGTTGGGATTAGG
>JAKIWD010000009.1 GCA_022750205.1 Thermoplasmata archaeon | reverse complement strand
GGACGTACGACGTGCCTAAACGGTTGCGCTTCCCCGAACGTTCGCCGGGCGTCGGCCCGGCGCAGAATTCGACCGGAAAAGCACGCGCGCGACCGCGCGTTCCCATCCCGCAACCTCTCCGGCGCCCGGACCGGCGACCTCGGTGAAGCGAACGCCATCGCGTGGCGCAGGTTCAAATCCCCCACCTGACTGCCCCGCGCCAACCGAAGGAGTTCACGAGCATGGAGATGCAGCCCGGCCAGATGGCCTACGACCGCGCGAGTACCGTCTTCTCCCCCGACGGGCGGCTCTTCCAGGTCGAGTACGCCCTCCAGGCGATCCAGATGGGCGGCACCGCCGTCGCGGTGACGTACAACTCCGGAGTCGTGTTCGTCGCCTTCCGCAACCTTCCCGTGAGTTCGCTCGCCGAATCGACCAGCATCGAGAAGAGCTTCGCCATCGACACGGGCTTGGGCTGCGTGACGGCCGGGCTCATCGCGGACTCCCGCGTGCTCGTCGAGTTCCTCCGGCTCGAGGCGCAACGGCACAAGCTGCTGCTCGGGGAGACCGCCCCGTACACCCTCCTCGGCCAGCTCCTCGGCACCCACCTCCAACAGTTCACGCAGTTCGGCGGCACGCGCCCGTTCGCCGTCTCGCTGCTGCTCGGCGGGTTCAGCGACGGCGTCCCCGGCCTGGTCGAGCTCGACCCGAGCGGGGCGACCATCGGCTGGAAGGCGTACGCCATCGGGCGCAACCGCCGCGCCGTCGCCGACTTCCTCGAAGAGAAGATCGGCGAGAGCCGGTCCGAGGAATCCGCGTTCAAGCTCGCGGTCCAAGCGGTCGCCGAGGGCTCCCCGACCCCGTTCCCGCCGGAGGCGCTGGACGTCGCGATCCTCGAGGTCGACCAAGAGCTGCGGCATCTCACACCGGACGAGGTCGCCCGCCGCGTCAGCGGCATGCCGTTCATCGGCACGCCGGATCGCCCCGCGAAGGGTACCCGTTAGATCGCCGGAGCCGAACGCTCGGCGTCCTCGACCTCTTCCCGCAGGCGGATGCGCCGCCGGGTGCGGTGGTAGGTGACCGCGAACCGATGGGCCTCGTCGCGCACCGCCCGCAGCAACAGCATCGCCGACGCGTTCGGGTTCGGGCGCTTGGGCTCGGCCTCGTCCGGCACGTAGAGCTCCTCCTCGCGTTTCGCCAGCCCCACGACGGGCAGCGAGTCCTTGAGCCCGAGCTCTTCGAGCGAGCTCAGCGCCGCCGACAACTGCCCCCGTCCCCCGTCGATCAGCAGCAGGTCGGGCAGGATCTCGGATTCGGCGAGCCGACGCGCGTAGCGCCGACGGACGACCTCGGCGACCATGGCGAAGTCGTTCGTCCCCTCGACCGTGCGGATCCGGAAGCGCCGATACTCGGACTTGGCCGGTCGGCCGCCCTGGAACACCACGAGCGAGCCGACGGCCTCGTACCCCTGGAAGATCGAGATGTCGATCCCCTCGATGCGGTTGGGCAGCGTCGGCAACAGGAGCAGGCTCTGCAACGCCCCCAGTACCTCCCGGGGAACGGGCTGGGCTACGACCTGGTCGACGTGCGCCCGGGCCAATCGTTCGGCGAGGCGGGCCCAACTGGCCGGCCGACCCGTGGGGCGGAATTGCAGCCGGATCCCGCGTTCCCCCTCCATCCAGTCGAGGGTTTCGTCGATGCCCTCGAGGCGGGGGCCCGCGATGTACAGGCGATCGGGCAGCTCCAGGCGGGTCGAGTAGTACTGAACGAGGAACTGGCGCAGGACCTCGGCCGGCTCCGGCACGTCGTCGGCCGGCACGGCCAGTAGGTGCGGCTCGGTCCGCCGGACCTCGCCCTCCTCGACGCGGAGGAGCCCGACGGCGATCCGCAGCGTGCCGGGATCCTGCGGGTATGCGATCGCCAGCACGTCGGCCCGCCCGGACCCGGGGGTGACCACCGACTGGCGCTCGGTCAGCGCCCGCAATCCCGAGAGCGCGTCGCGGAGGAGGGCCGCGCGTTCGAACTGTTCGTGCTCGGCCGCGCTGCGCATCTCCTTTTCGAGATCGGGGCGCACCTTCTCGCCGTGACCCTTGAGCACCTGGATCGCCTGATTGACGCGCGCCCGATACGCTTCGGGCGTGATCGCCGCGATGCAGGGCGCCGAACAGGTCTGGAGATAGTAGTACAGGCATTCCCGCTTGGGAAGTCGCACGCACCGACGTATCTGGAACGTCTCGCTCAGCAGCTGCGCGACGCTCCGCGCTTCGCGCGCGCTCGTGTACGGCCCGAGGAGGACGGTGTCGTTGCGCCGCGTGGGGCGCCGCACGACCAGGATGCGCGGGAACGGTTCGCCGAGGGTGATCGCGATGTACGGGAAGCTGCGGTCGTCCTTGAGCAGCGTGTTGTACCGGGGCTGGTACTGCTTGACGAGGTTCGCCTCGAGCAGCAGCGCCTCGCGCTCCGAACGCGTCGGCACGAACTCGACCGAGCCGCTCTCGGCGAGGATCGAGCCGTCCTTCTCGACCCGGACCTTCAGGTGGTCGAGCACCCGGCGACGCAGGTTGCGCGACTTTCCTACATAGACGACCTCCCCGCGCCCGGTGCGGAACAGGTAGACCCCGGTGACCGAGGGCGCCTGGCGGAACGGGTCGCCGGCGGCGGCGACGAGCTCGCTGGCCGGGACGAACCCGGGCCGGCCGTCGTCGACGGGCTTCATCGGCGCGCGGACCGACGCGCGGCCGCAAGCGGCGTCAGCAGCGGGGCGAGGAACCGGCCGGTGTGCGAGCCCTTGATCGCGGCGATCTCTTCGGGCGGCCCGGCTCCGAGGACGTGCCCGCCGGCATCGCCGCCCTCGGGCCCGAGGTCGATGAGCCAATCGGCGCACTTCAACACGTCCGTGTTGTGCTCGATCACGACGACGGTGTTGCCGCCCTCGCGCAGCCGGTAGAGCACCTCGAGGAGCTTGTCGACGTCGGCGAAGTGGAGCCCGGTGGTCGGTTCGTCGAGCAGGTAGAGCGTGCGCCCGGTCTGGGTCTTGGCGAGCTCGAAGGCGATCTTGATGCGTTGTGCCTCCCCGCCGGAGAGCGTCGTGGCGCTCTGCCCGAGGGTGATGTACCCGAGACCGACCTCGGAGAGGAGCGACAGCCGGCTCTCGATCCGCCGGTGGTTGCGGAAGAACTCCTTGGCCTCGTCGACCGTCATCGCCAGGACGTCGGCGATCGACTTGTCCTTGAAGCGGACCTCGAGCGTCTCAGCGTTGAACCGCCGCCCCCGGCACTCCTCGCACACCACGTAGACGTCCGGGAGGAAGTGCATCTCGTAGCGCAGGACGCCGTCGCCCTCGCACGCTTCGCAGCGGCCGCCCTTGACGTTGAAGCTGAACCGCCCGGGCCCGAAGCCGCGGGCCTTGGCGGCCGGGAGTCCGGCGAACAGGTCCCGGATCGGGCCCCAAAGGCCCGTGTACGTCGCCGGATTGCTCCGCGGCGTGCGGCCGATCGGGGCCTGGTCGATGAGCAGGACCCGGTCGATCAGGTCGATCCCCTCGATGTAGTCGTGCTTGCCCGGGGTCTCCCGACCCAGGCCGAGGTGGCGGCGGACCGCCTTGTACAGGATCTCCTGCAGGACGGTGGACTTGCCGCTTCCCGAGACGCCGGAGAACGCCGTGAGGGTGCCGAGGGGGATCCGGATGGCGTCTCCCTTCAGATTGTTCTCCTTGGGGCCGTGGACCACCAGCCAGCGCTGGCTGGGAGCGCGCCGCTGGGTGGGCACGGCGATCGAGCGACGTCCGGAGAGGAACTCGCCGGTGACCGACCGCCGGGCGCCCCCGATCTCCGCGGGTGCGCCGCTGAAGAGGACGGCACCGCCCTGGACGCCGGCCCCCGGTCCGAGGTCCACGAGCCAGTCGGCGGCGCGCATCGTCATCTCGTCGTGCTCGACCACGAGGAGCGTGTTGCCCAGATCGCGCAGCGTGCGGAGAGTGGAGAGGAGGCGCTCATGGTCGCGCGGATGCAGACCGATCGACGGCTCGTCCAGGATGTACAGCACGCCGACGAGCCCGCTGCCGATCTGGGTCGCCAGCGCGATGCGCTCCGCTTCGCCGCCGGAGAGGGTGCCGGACGCGCGTTCGAGGGTGAGGTAGGTGAGCCCGACGTTCTCCAGGAACGTGAGGCGCGACCGGATCTCCTTGACCACCTGCCCGACGATCTGTTCATCCTTGGTGGTGAGGTGGAGCGTCGCGAACAGGCGGATCAGCTTCTCCACGCTCATGCTCGCGAGCTCGGAGATGGAGTGGCCCAGCACGGTCACCGCCAGGCTCTCCGGCTTGAGCCGGCGGCCGCCGCACTTGCGGCACGGTGTGAAGGTCATGAACCCCATGTAATACTCCTTCAGACCCTCGGTCTTCGCGGCCTTCCACCGGCGTTCGACGGCGCCCCCCAGGCCCTCCTTGAACCAGCCGCCGCCCCACCAGTGGTGCGCCCAGTGACCCGTGCGGCCGAGCGCCTTGTCGCTCCCTTCGAACAGCGCCTTCCACCCTTTCTCGGAGAGTCGCGCGACCGGCGTCGTCGGGTCGTAGTCGAACATCGCCCCGAACCGATCGAGCCCTTCGCGCTCCGGCGTCAAGCCCCAGGTGGCGATCGCCTTGGTCAGCGGCTTGGTCTTGTCCGGGATGATCCGACCGGGGTCCGCGTGGAGCGTCGCACCGAGTCCCGAGCATTCCGGACACGCCCCGAACGGGTTGTTGAACGAGAACATCCGCGGCGTGAGCTCCTCCATCGAGAAGCCGCACTTCGGGCAGGCACGCGAGCTGGAGAACGTCTCCCGGGCCCCGCCGGGCCGTCGCAGGACGACGAGCCCGTCGGCGAGGGTGCGGGCGAGGGAGACGGACTCCGCGAGGCGGGTGGCTTCCCCTTCCGAGACCTCGAGGCTGTCGACGACGACCTCGATCGTGTGCTTCTTGTTCTTCTCCAACCGCACCTCGGCGCCGGGGAGCCGGACCTCGACCCCATCGAGGACGAAGCGGCGATACCCCTGGCCCCGCAACTTGGCCAGGACGTCCTTGAACTCGCCTTTCTTGCCGCGGACGACCGGGGCGAGCACGTCGACCTTCTCGCCGGCCGCGCGCGTCTGGATCGACTCGACGACCTTGTCGATCGACTGGGGGGAGATCTCCGACCCGTCGTTCGGGCAATGGGGCACGCCGATGCGGGCGTACAGCAGGCGGAGGTAGTCGTAGATCTCGGTGACGGTGCCGACCGTCGACCGGGGGTTGCGGCTCCCGGCGCGCTGCTCGATGGCGATCGCCGGGGAGAGCCCCTCGATCACATCGACGTCGGGCTTGTCCATCTGGCCGAGGAACTGGCGGGCGTACGCCGAGAGCGATTCGATGTACCGACGCTGCCCCTCGGCATAGAGCGTGTCGAACGCAAGTGACGATTTTCCCGACCCGCTCACGCCGGTGATGACGATGAACCGGTTCCGGGGCAGGTCGAGGTCGACGTTCTTCAGGTTGTGCTGGCGGGCGCCGCGGATGCGGATCACGTCAGAGGCTGCCGGCATCGGTCGACCTAACTCTGATCAGCCCGGCAGCAGCTCGCGGACGGTCGCTTCCAGGCGGTCGAGCACGTGCGCCTGTACGCGCGCGCCGAGCTCCCCGCTCGCCATGCGGGTGTCGCCCTGGACGCTCTCGGGCCACTCCTCGAGGCCGGGAGGACCCGGCACGAACGGCGAGCCGCCCCGCGCCACCACCGGTCGCTCCGCTCCGACGGTGTGCGACGCCAGGTGGAGGACGCGCGACGTCTCGAGGAGCCCGGCGTGGCCGTCCGTGGCCGGCGCCGCCGTGCCGCGCAGCTCGTAGACGAAATCGTAATCGGAGAGCACGACGACCTTCAGGCGGGGATGCGTTTGCATCGCCAGGTCGGCCGCCTCCCGGAGGGCCGCCATGTGACCGCGCTCCGCGTGGCCCGAGAGCACCAGGAGCCTCCGGACGCCCATGCGTCCGAACTCCGAGAGAACGCCGGCCACCCCGGAGGTCAGCGCCGAGAGCGTGAGAGAAACGGTTCCGGGGAACCGCCGTGCCCCCGGGCAGGAGCCGTACGCCATGGAGGGGGCGAGCAGCCCGCCCGTCCGCTCGCCGAGCTGCTCGGCGGTGGCCTCCGCCTGGATCTGGTCGGCGCCGAGCGGCAAGTGCGGCCCATGGGCTTCCAGCGCCCCGACGGGCAGGATCACGAGCGGGTTGTCTTGAAGCCGCTTTTCAAAGGAACGCGAATCGATCCGGTCGAGATGGATCGCAGCGGGTGGCACGGCGTGTCGAGTGGAGTGCCGTATTTAACACGGGACGCGAGGGTCGCGAAACACCGCATTTCGCGGGTCCCGCGGGAGGGGTGCGGCCGCTCTACGGCGGAGACGCCGTCCCGTCGGCGGTGGCGGGGGACGCCTCGGACGCGGCGACTTCGACCCGGGACTTACGCGCCACGGTCTTCCTGGTCGGGGTCGTCCGGCGCGACTTCGCCTTCGTCGCGGCGCGGGCCGCGAGGGCCGGGCTGGGGGCGGGCTCGGCGGGCGTCACCGTGGGGATTGCCGGCTTCTTCCTCACCCGGGCCTTGGCCGCGGGTTTGACCCCCGACGGCTTGGCCGGACCCTCCTTGTGGCGGGAGGGGCACGCTGGATTGATGCAGAGGGTCCAGGGAGGGCGTCCCGCTTCGATCGCGGTGACGATCGGCGCCCGGCAGATCGGGCACGGCGGCTGGTCCTTCTCCAGCTTGCCCCGCTGCGGGAGCGGGTACGTGACCCGGCAGTTCGGGTACCCCGAGCAGCCGACGAATCGCTTGCCGGCGAACGAATACCGTATGTTGAGGGGCGAGCCGCACGTCGGGCAGGTTCCGATGCGGAACGCCTTGTGGTGCTCCTCGCAGTCGGGGTTGATGCAGTAGAGGTCGGGTCGCTGACCTCGGAAGACGATCCGGACCCGCGGGGTCTGGCACTTCGCGCAGAGGAACTCTGGTGCCGGTTCGATGAACCCGGCGGCAGGGAGCGGGTAGCTCACGGTGCACGACGCGGGGTTGTTGACGCACTGGATCCACCGGCTGCCGCGCGGGCTGCGCAGCATCCGCAGCGCCCCTTGGCACTTCGGGCATGGACCGGCGAAGTGCTGGCGATCGAGCGCGGTCTGGAGGGTCTTCTTCACCGCTCCCGCGTTCAGGGCCAACAGGTCGTAGGCCTCGCGGAGCATCTCCCGCGACTCGGCAAGCACGTCCGCCTGAGGCTTCTTGGACTCGGCGACGAGCTGCATGTCGTCCTCGAGGCGGTGGGTCATCTCGGGGCGGGTGATCACCGGGGCGTGGGCCTTGAGCGCCTCGGTCACCGCGATGCCGGTGCTCGTCGGCTCGAGCGATTTCTGATCGACGTAGTGCCGGTCGAACAGCTTCTGGACCACGTCGTGGCGCGTGCTCTTGGTGCCCAGGCCGAGCCGCTCCATCTCCTGGATGAGCGAGCCCTGGGTGTAGCGGCGCGGCGGTCTGGTCTGGTCCTCGTTGAGGGTGACGGAGGTGATCGTGAGCGGTGCCCCCGGAGTGAGCGGGGGGAGGGGCGTCTCGTCCGGGTGCGAGTACGGGTAGACGCGATACCAGCCCGGGTCGGTCAGGAGCTGACCCTTCCCGTCGAACCGCTCGCCCCGGATCTCGATCTTCGTTGTGCGTGCGATCCCGGTGGAGTCGGGGGCGACCGTCGCCAGGAATCGGCGCACGACCAGCTCGTAGACCTTGGCGTGGTCCGGTTTGAGCTTCTTCGGATCGACGACGCCCGTCGGGTAGATCGGCGGGTGGTCCGTTGTCTCGCTGCGGCCGCGGGTGGCGCGGAACGACTCCTGCGTCAGGACGTAGTCCGCGGCTTCGCCGAACGGGCCGTCCTTGAACTTCTCGACCATCGAGCGGAGGCCGAGCCCGCGGGGGTAGACCGTGTTGTCGGTGCGTGGGTAGCTGATCAGACCTTGGGTGTAGAGGTCCTCGGCGATCCGCATCACGAGCGCGGCGCCGAGACCCATCCGGGTCGCCTCGGCGACGAACAGCGTGGTGCTGAACGGGATGGGAGGGCGACGTCGGGTCTCCTCCTCGTGGTACTCCAGGACCGTGCCCTGCGTGGCCCCCTCGACCTTCCCGTAGACCGCCTGGGCTTCGGATTTGACCTCGAACAGGCCGTGCTCGTGGGTGAGCTTGAAACCGGTCCCGTCCTGCGCTCCCTGCGCCTCGACGGTCCAGAAGGGGGTCGGCACGAACTCCTTGATCGCCTGATCGCGCTCCACCAGGAGCGCGAGCGTGGGAGTCTGCACTCGTCCCACGGACAGGAACCCGCGGCCGCGTTGCTCGGCGGTGAGCGAAAGGTACCGGGTCAAGAGCGCGCCCCAGACGAGATCGATCTCCTGCCGGGCGGCGGCGGCCTCGGCGAGGGCGTGGTCGAGCTCTTGCAGATTGTCAAAGCTACGTTCGATCTCCTCGCGGGTCAGCGCGCTGTAGCGGGCCCGCTTGACCTCGATGGTCGGGTGGACCTGTTGCAGGATCTCCAGGCACTCCTGGCCGATCAGCTCGCCCTCGCGGTCGAAGTCGGTCGCGATGATGACGCGGTCGAACTCCCGTACGATCTCGCGCAGCGTGCCGACGATCCCGCCTTCGGTCACCCGCTTGAGCGGTTCGGTCTCCAAGAGTCGGGGGAGTCCGGCCAACGTCCACTCGCGGAACTCCTCGGGGTAGTCGAGCTCGACGATGTGGCCGCGCAATCCGACAACGGCGTAGCTTTCCTTGGCCCGCTCGAACCGGAAGACGTTCGTCCCCCCGAGGCGGTTGCGTTGCATCCGCCCGTCGGACAGCACGATGGCGATGCGGAGCGCGGTGTTGAACTTCTCCGCGACGACGAGGGTCTTCTTCACGGGCGCCCGATTAAAGGCCGCCGTGCCTAGATAAACTGAAGGGGCCAACCTCCTCGATCCCGGCGACAGAACGTGAGCGCGCGCGCGTTCGGACGCCACGGCCGGCGAGCGCCTTTATAGCCGGACGCGGTCGGCCGGATCGGATGCCGCGGTAACTCAGTTTGGGAGAGTGCAAGACTGAAGATCTTGAAGCCGCCGGTTCAAGCCCGGCCCGCGGCATAATCCCCCCTCTCGTCGGGGGCGCCCTGAACGTTTCAGGAACCCTTTCCGCGGTGAACGCTTACCTTGGCCGCCGGGACGTCGCGGACTCCGCGGGCCGGTACCCCCGGGCTCGAGACATGGTGCGGCCAATCGACCGGGCACGGGGGCCTCCACCGCGCGCGAGGTCGGGATCCCCGCTTCCCCCGCCGTCCAACGGCGCAGAGATAGGGCACCGCCTCTAGTCGACGACGGTCTCGGCATCCCTCAGTGACTCCAACGCGGCACGAACTTCGTCCACGCTCGCCTCGTCGTCGAGCGTGGTGAGGTCGCCGACATCCTCCTGGCCGGTCGCGACGGCCCGTACGACCCGCCGCATGATCTTGCCGCTTCGGGTCTTGGGTAACGATCGGACGAAGTAGATCCGGCGGGGTCGGGCGATCTTGCCGATCCGCGCATCGACCGCCCGCCGCAGCTCTGCGGCCAGCTGCGGGGACGGCGAACCGCTCCCTCGGAGTACCACGAACGCGACGGGGACCTCCCCCTTCTCCTCGTCGGGAACTCCGCAGACCGCTGCTTCCGCCACGGCGGGATGCGTGAGCAGTGCGCTTTCGATCTCGATCGTGCCCAACCGATGGGCCGCCACTTTGAGCACCTCGTCCGCGCGACCGAGGAACCAGAAGTACCCGTCGGCGTCCCGGAGCGCGAAGTCCCCCGCGTAGTAGCATCCGGGGAACCGCTCCCAGTAGCTCCGGCGGTACCGCTCCGGGTCCTTGTGGAGCGTCAACAGCATGCCCGGCCATGGGCGTCGCACAATGGCGAACCCCTTCTCGCCGGGTTTCGTCGGCTCGCCTTTCTCGTTCACGACGTCGGCGTCGATCCCGGGAAGGGGCAACGTCGCCGACCCCGGTTTCATTGGGATCGACGCGAGTCCGGGAGCGGCGGACACGAGCATGCCGCCGGTCTCGGTCTGCCACCACGTATCGACGATAGGGCAGCGACCCCCGCCGACGATCTCGTGGTACCAGCGCCACACTTCGGGGTTGATCGCCTCTCCGACGGTGCCCAGCATCCGCAGGCTGGACAGATCGTGGTGTCGGACGTGTTCGTCGCCGTGCTTGCGCAACGCGCGCAGTGCCGTGGGGGAGGTGTGGAGGACATTGACACGATACCGTTCGACGATCTCCCACATCCGGCTCGGGGACGGATGGTCGAACGCGCCTTCGTAGAGCACGCTCGTCAGCCCGTTCGCGAGGGGGCCGAACACGATGTAGCTGTGCCCGGTCACCCACCCGATGTCCGCGGCGCACCAGAACACCTCGTGGGGCTGGACATCGAACACCCAGCGCATCGTCGCGCGGACGTGCGCGAGGTAGCCGCCGGTGCCGTGGGCGATCGCTTTGGGTACCCCGGTGGTTCCCGAGGAGTAGAGGAGGTAGAGCAGATGGTCCGAAGGGAACGCGGGGGCCGCGAACTCCTCGTCGCCACGTCGGAGCAGCTCGTCCCAGCCGACGTCGCGGGCCGGGTTGAGGTCGACGCGCTCACCGGTTCGCCGCACGACCACGCTGCGGGTGACGGTCGGCGCCGTGGCGAGCGCCTCCTCGGCGATGGCCCTCAACGGGACGATCTTCCCTCGACGCCATCCCCCGTCCGCGGTGATCAGTAGTCGGGCGCCCAGGTCGCGGATGCGATCGGACAGGGCCGCGGCGCTGAATCCGGAGAACACCGTCGTGAACGGGATTCCGAGTCGGGCCAGGGCCAACATGGCGATCGGGAGCTCCGGAACCATCGGGAGGTAGATCGCGGCAAAGTCGTCGGGACCGAAGCCTTCGGCGTCCAGGGCCGATGCGAGGCGATTGACGGCCCGAGCGAGCTCCTCGTAGGTCAGAGTTCGCCGGCTTCCGTCCTCGCCCTCCCAAAGATACGCGATACGCCGCCCTGCCTCGGTGGCCAGGTGACGGTCGAGGCAATTCTCCGCTGCGTTCAATCGCCCGTCGGGGTACCAACGGGCGAAGGGCGGCTGCCAGTCCAAGGTCTGTGTGAACGGGGTCCGCCAGACGAGCTCCTCGCGCCCGACCCGCTCCCAGAAGGACGTGCCCTGCGCCAGCGTCGCCGCCAGTCGGGCTCGGTAGCCGGAGATCGCGGCCGCCTCCTCCGGGCCGCGCGGCGGCCCGCTCGCTCCGGGACCATCCTCCCCGGTCCCGGATGCTCCGGCCATCGGGAGCGATGCCCTGGCGCTTAGCCGGTGCGCCGGGACGCGCCGGGCTTCGGCGCGCCCTCCTTGGACGGGACGAACCAGATGTCGGCGATGGAGAACTTCGGGGAGGCGTCGAACCGCGCCTCGATCGGCATGCCGATGTAGATCTCCGACTCGACGCAGTCCTTCAGTCGGGCCATGAGCAGGCTGCCGGCGCCGTCGAACTCGACCAGGGCCAGGTTGTACGGCGTCTCCTTGAGGAACGCCTCGCTGCCAAAGTGGCAGGTCGTCCAGGAGTGGACCTTCCCCTTCAGCGGGAGCGTGATCCACTTGGTCGTGTGGCCACAGACCATGCAGTGGCTACGCGGCGTCGCAAAGACGAAGCCGCACGCCGGGTCCGTGCACTTCGAACCCTTGAGCTCGCCATTGGCGAGCGCGAGGAAGAAGGGCGAGTCCTCCGCATAGCTGTGGATGTACCGGATCGAGTACGGGTAGTCGATGATCAGGCTCTCGGTGCCCTCCGCGTCCCGGTAGATCGCCGCGCCGCTGCGCACGATCTCCGCCTGGAGCTCGCGGAACCGGGTGAAGGTCTTGGGCTTGGGCACCATCGTCAGTACCCCCGCTCGAGGATGGAGACCGTCACGGCCGACCCCGTCCCGGCATGGCTATGGATCGCGCCGCGGCGCGCGGCGGGGATCTGGAGCGTGTCGTCCTTGAAATGCTGGCCGATCCGGCCCTGGAGCTGCCAGAACGCGAACACCGCCTGCATGAGGCCGGTCGCGCCGACGGGATGGCCGCAGGCGATCAGGCCGCCGGAGGGATTCACGGGGATCGTTCCCGCCTTCGGCACGGGGAACCCGTAGTCGATCCCCTTGAGGAACGGCGCTCCGGACTCGGTGAACGAGTACCCCTCGCCGTATCGGCACAGCCCGAGGTCCTCGTAGGTCTGGATCTCGCTGGATGCGTACGCGTCGTGGAGTTCGATGAAGTCGAGCTCGCGCACCGGGTCGGTGATCCCGGCCATCTTGTACGCTTCCAGCCCGGCCGCGCGGCCGGCGCGGAACGAGTGCACGCCGGGGTAGTCGAGCGACGCGTAATCACTGGCCTTCTCGTGAGCCATCAGCGGGACCTTGCCGAACGGTCGGTCCGCGAGACGCATCGTGTCGGTCCCGGTGCCGACTCCGGTGACCTGGACGGGCCGGTCGGTGAACTCCTTGGCGCGTTCCTCGTCGCACAGGACGGCGACGGCCGCGCCGTCGCTCATCGTGCAGATCTGCTCGCGCGTCAGCGGGTAGCTGATCATCTCGCTGTTGAGGACGTCCTGGACGGTGAGCTTCTTCGGATACTGCGCGTAGGGGTTGTGCAATGCGTTGCGGTGGTTCTTGACCGAGACGAGGCTCATGATCCGGCTGCCCTCGGCGATCGCGAGCCGCTGGGCCTCGCGCTCGTCCTTGACCTTGGCGAACTTGGTACGGCGCAGGTACTCGTGGATGTGCCGGTTGACCATCAGCGCGTAGTACCCGGTGTAGAACCCGCCGAGCGGAAAGTCGAAGTTCGTGTCCGAGGCGAGCGCGATGAACTCGTTGCCCTTCCAGGTCTGGACCCGGCTCATCGTCTCATAGCCCGCCGCAAGGCAGACGTTCATCCGTCCGCTCGCGACGGCTTCATACGCCGCCTGGAAGCACTCGCCGCCGGTAGCGCCTCCCCACTCCAGGCGGATCGACCCTTTCGGGTTCATTCCGAGGTAATCCTGGACCATGCTGGCGGCCTTGAGCTGCCGGGAGAAATGGTCGGAGAAGTAGGAGATGCGCGTTCCGTCGATCCGATCCTTGGTCAGGTTCGGGATGCCCTGGAGCGCGTAGTCGTACGCGCGCCGGACCATCAGCCGGAAATCCATCGCGGGGTGGGCCTTGGCGAACTTGGTCAACCCGCCGGTGACCATGTAGACCCGGCGGCCCGTGCTCGCGGGCCGAGGGGCGGTTTTCGGCGTGTCGGAGCGCTTGGCCTTGGGTGCCGTGGGCAACGTGGATCCCTCGGCGGCGCGAATCCGGCCCGAGTTAAACGGTTGCCGACGGATTCGACGGTGGGGCGTCTCCCAGCCGACCGGGCCTCCCTGGCGTGTCCCACCGGCGCGTCAATTGTTTTCTTCCCGCACACTCTCGTCCTTCCACCATGAGTCCGGCGGGCGCCAAGCGGAATCTTCTATCGATCGTCGACCTGGAACACGACCTCCTCGCACTGCTCCAGCGCTCCCACGAGATGAAGCAGGCGCGTCGGCGCGGCGACCGGAGCCCGACGCGGCCAGGAACGAACCTGGCGATGATCTTCGAAAAGCCGTCGACCCGCACGCGCACCAGCTTCGAGGTCGCGATGAACGACCTCGGGGGTCACGCGCTCTACCTCTCCCCCAAGGACATGCAACTCGGGCGGGGCGAGACCATCGGCGACACCGCCCGGGTGCTCTCGCAATACGTCGACGCGATCGTCTACCGCGCCTTCCGCCATGCCGACGAGGTGGCCCTCGCTGCGGGCGCCTCGGTGCCGGTGATCAACGCGCTCGACGACCGGGAACATCCGTGCCAGATCGTTGCGGACCTGCTCACGCTCTACGAACGGTGGGACGGAAAGTTCGCCGGCAGGAAGCTCGCCTACGTCGGGGATGGCAACAACGTGCTCAATTCTTTGATGCTCGGGGCCGCGCTGGTCGGACTCCACCTGACCTCGGCGATCCCCTCGAAGTATCGCCCGCCGGCCGACCTCGTCAAGCAGGCTGAACTCCTCGCGAAAGCCTCGGGCGGTTCGATCCAGTTCACCGAGCGGCCGTTGGACGCCGCTCGGGGCGCCGATGCGCTGTACACCGACGTCTGGGTCTCGATGGGGGACGAGGCCGAGAAGGACGCCCGGGAAACGGCCTTTCAGGGCTACCAGATCAATGCCGACCTCGTTGCGGCGGCCCACCCCGATGTCTGGGTGCTGCACGATCTGCCGGCCCACCGCGGGATGGAGATCACCGACGAGGTGATGGACGGACCGCGCGCGGCGATCTGGGACCAAGCGCAGAATCGGCTCCATGCCCAGAAGGCGATCCTGGAGCTGTTCCTACCGCCCGGCAGACCCGGGTGACCGGGCGACCGCCGAGGATATCATGGTGCCGGTTAGGCGTCCCACCGATCGCGGGCGACAGGGCTATTCGGGCCGGGTGGACTGTCGGCCGTTGATGGGAGATCGAATGCGAGCGTGCGGGAGGCCCCGATGAGCGGCCCTTCACCTCCGGAGTGGCGCAAGTTGACGCGCGCGGAGGCCGCGGTGATCGTCGACAAAGGTACGGAGCGGCCGTTCTCGGGCGAGTACGAGCACGAGACCCGACGGGGCGTGTACGAGTGTCGGCGGTGCGGACTACCTCTCTATCGCGCCGACGACAAGTTCGACTCCGGTTGCGGGTGGCCCAGCTTCGACCAGGAGATTCCCGGCGCCGTGCGCCGCCAGTCGGATAGGGACGGACAGCGCGTGGAGATCCTGTGCGCACGATGCGGGGGTCACCTGGGCCACGTGTTCGCGGGCGAGCGACTCACCGCCAAGAACACCCGCCATTGCGTGAACTCGGTCTCGATGCTCTTCCGACCCGACGCCGTTCCGCCGACTCGTTGAACCCAGGGACAACCACCCCACTTGCTCGCAGCCCGAACCGGGCGGCTCGACGTGCGACGCCCCTAACGCGACGCGGGCTCGTCCTCGTCCCATGGGGCGGGCGGGGCCACGGAGGAGGTCGGCGCGGCGGGAGCGGTGGGACCGGGTCGGCGACCTCGCCGCCAGAACACGAGGGAGGCGATGCCGGCGAGGACCGCTAGGACGATCACCCCCGCGAAGGCGTACTCCATCCAGGGTGGACCCGGGGGTGCAGCCGTGGGGGGCGTCGCCGTTGGGTTCGGGTGCGGCGCCGCGGGTGCGCTCGCCGTCCGGAAAGAAAGTACGTAGGGAGCTGCGAGGGCCGCCCCGGCGGCGCTCTTCGCGGCCGTGGAGACGGTGACCGTGTAGTTCGTGGCATACGCCATCGGACTGCTAGGGGTCCACACCAAGGCGGTCGAATTGCTCGCGACCGAACCGTGGGCGGAGGACGGGGAGATCGAGAAGGCCGCGGCGATTTCTCCGACCGACATCGGCAGGCTGAAACGGACGGTCACCGACGCGTTGACCGAGACGTTGGTCGCCCCATTGGTGGGCGAGCTCGCGGTCACCGCGGGCACCGCCAAGGGTGCGGGTGCGGTCTGGAACGACGAAGCATAGGAGCCGCCGAAGGGGATGTCGTCGGCCGTCAACGCGTTCGCGCTCACCTGTACGTGGTACGTCGTGTTCGCGAGGAGGGCCCCCGAAAGCGACAACGTGAGGGTCTGGCCGGCCGCATCCCATCCGGGTTGAACCCCGGTCTGGGTCGGCACGATCGTCACCGCGCCCATCGTCTGCGACTCGTTCATCGGGAAATGGAACCGGACGACGACCGCCGCCAAGTTCGTCGAGACGTTCACCGAGCCGTTCGCGGGCGTGGTCTGATCGACCAGCGGCGACAAGCCGACCCGGTAGCTCACCGGACCGACGAGTCCGCCGATGGCCAGTGTGGCGCCGTAGCCGGGTGAGGCCGCCGTTTCGACGTACGAGGGGGAGCTGGAGCTCGAGGCGTTCAGGATCACGCTCGTCACCTCGATCGCCCAGATGCCGACGGAGCTCGCCGTTCCCGCGTCGACCGGCGCCAGGCTCGGCAGATCGCGCAGGGCGACGGCGGCCGAAGCGGCCGGCGCACCCGCGAGCGTGAACGTGGTGGTCACCGGCCAGGCGATCTGGATGACACCCTGACCGAGTGCGCGATACGTGTCCTGGCTGGCGAGCGTGGTGTTGGTCGCGTCGACCCGTCCGGTCCCCGTCGCAAGGACCTGGGAGGTCCCGGGAGAGTTGACCGAACAGTTCTCGACGGTCGCGACGCTACTGTACCCGACGATCTGGCCCTCGATGGTCGAGTTCACGATGAACAACGAACCCGTGCCCTGCTCGCCGTAGTAGCCCCCGTCGGCGGTGAGCGTGCTGCCGTCGACCCGGGTCGTGGCGGCGTTGAAGACCTGGATCTCCCCGATCTGGCTCGACGCGACGGTGACGGCGCCGCCGAACGGGTAGAGGTTCCAGGTGAAGACGGTCGTATTCCACAGCTGGAGAGTGAACCCCCCGGAGCGGAGCGAATAGTTCGCATACGGGGATTGGGAGAGCCCCGCGAGGGCCACGTTACCGGCCACGACGTTGAGGGAGATCGCGAGGTCCGGCGAGTTGGCCAGGGTGAGGTTGGCTCCCTGCCAGAGCATCACCGCAAAGATCGAAACGATGCAGAAGTACAGGTTGACCGTGTAGTTGACGCCCGACACGTGGTCGGCACCGGGGAACGTCCAGTTCCCGGCGGTGTCGAGCCCGGGGAGGCTGAGGTTTGCGGTGGTGCCGGACTTGAAGTTGAGCCAGACATTGAAACCGACGGAGAACGCCGCGGAGAAGTTGGCGGTCGAGGGGGCGACGCTGCTGTCGAACAGGATGACATCCGAGGAGTACCACGAGCTGAGCAGCGTGAGCCGTGGGGCTCCCACGAGGTCGGTGTCGACCCAGCCGGAGGGGTACCCCACGTAGGAATCGACTATCGTGACGTTCGCCCCGTTCGCATACTCGGCTCCCCACTGGTAGCCGTTCATCGTGACGTTCGCGCTCTCCAGTCCGAACTTTGGCGTGCCGGTCAGGTAGATCCCCCACTCGACGTCGTACGACTCTCCGATCAACAGGTTCGAGCCGTTGACGAAGAAGGTCGCGCTGTTGTTCACGTAGACGTTCCCGAGGATGGTGAACGTGGTTCGTCCCGAAGGGCTGTGGACGTAGAGGGTTGAATTGCCCTGAAGGGAGATGCTGCCGACCGTCGTGTTCGAGCTCTCGATCAGGGTGGTATTGCCGGTGAGGGCGATGTTGGGCGGTGCTGTCCCGTCGGACGCTCCCGCGGGGAGGATCGTGCTCACGAGGGGAGGTCGGGGCAGCTCCTGGAGCTGCGAGGGCGTGGGCGGCACAGGTTCTGGCCGGGGACTCGGCGACCGGGGAACGATCAGCCGGGGGGCAGGCAACTCGAAACCCGTCGGTGGGGTGGAGGCAGTTACGCCGGAATGGCTGGACGCACCGGCGGGAACCGGTCCGTTCGTCGAGCCCGAGGTCACTTGTAATTCGAAACGGTGTAGCCCCCCGCCGTAGCCGGAGGGTGGCAGGATCGACACGACCGGGAGCAAAAGCAGGGCGACCACCGCGAGGGATCGAAGGTGCCGTAACGCGGAAGAGCGCCCCGGGACCGGGCGGCGTGTTCGACGCAACGGCGTTTCTCTTCGCACGGTCCGTCGCTCGGGGGCTCGTCCGAGTTCCGACTACTCCTCGCCGTCCGGCGAGATAAAGCCGCGTGCAGCCCCTCACGCCGTCCTCCGGTAGGCGAAGACTGCCGCCCAAGCTCGGTGGCTCTCGCTCTCCCTCCCGGTTGGTGTGAAATAGGATGCGGCCGATGGGCCCCTCGTCGGGAGCTTTCGGGATGACGGCCCCCCCTCGGGAAGAAGAGTCAAACCTCGCGTCGATGGCGCAGGCGTTGTCCTCGGGGCCGCCGTGCCCGGAATGTGGCGCGGGAATGGAGCCGGGCTACCTCTCGCTTGTTGGCCGGTCGCCCGGCCTCATCTGGAGGGACCCGGATCCCGGCTCGGGGAAACCGGGCGCGAGCGTCGAGTCGATCTCCACGGTGTACTCGGAGCTTCCCTCCCTCAAGGGCTTCCGGTGCCCGGAGTGCCGGCGGCTCAGCCTCTACTATGGCCATTCCGGCGAGCCACTGTTGCCGTTCTCGCGCGGCCCCCCGGCGGCGCTAGACGGTCATTGAGACGGCTACTCGGCGGGCTCGGGATCGGCGCGGAGCCGGATCCGAAGCAGGTGCTCCAACTTCGGGATCATCGTATCCGGCGGACGGAACGAGCCGGATTCCATCTTGAGGACGACGGACTTCTTTTCGTTGAGCTTCTTCCCGAGTTCTTCCGGGCTCCAGGTCAGCTTCTCTCGGGCGATCCGGATCCGCTTGAACCAGTCTGGCGCGAGGTCCATATCCGGAAGTTCTCGGAAGAGATCGCGCTCGGCGAGCCGACGTCCGCCCCGAGCGAGCCGTTCCTCGAGCGGCGAGGTCGGACCGGCACGCGGACCGCCCCCGGACGATGCGGCGGCCGGTGCCGCGAGCACCGTTCCGAAGCGGCTGCAGTTCGGGCACAAACGAAGGATCGTCCCCTCCACCCGCACCTGGTTGATCGACTCGACATCCTGGCCACACATTTCACACAACATGCGCGCTTCCTACCTTGACCGAGTGGTACGTCGGGAAACGGTTTGTCGTGCCTTGCGGCGATCCTCCATCCGGGTCTGCCCAGCGGCGAAGCGTTCGCGTTCCTGGGGCGTCTTGAGCGTCAGGGGAGGTACCGGGATCGGCCGGCCGGACTTGTCGACGGCGACCATGGTCACGAACGCGTTGCCGACGGGGCGCGTGTCTCCCGACAGCAGGTCCTCGGCGTGCACGCGGACCCAGATCTCCATGGACGAGCGTCCGACGTACGTGAGCTCGCTCTGGAAGGTCAACAGTTCTCCGAGGTGCACCGGCCCCAGAAAGTCGACCCGATCGAACGAAGCGGTCACGCAGTTACGGCGACAGTGTCGCGTCGCGGTGATGTAGGCCGTACGGTCGACCTCATCGAGGATCACGCCGCCAAACACGCTGCCCATGACGTTGGCATCCGAGGGAACCGTGAGCCTGGCCACGGTCGCGCGGCTCTCGCCGACGGTGCGTGCGGTAACCTCGGCCACGAACGTCCTAAGCACCCGATGCGCCGGTGGGTGCGCGGGGAATCCGGGATGGTCCGCTGGGACTATAGCGATTTGGGAACGGGGACCCCTTCGTCGGGTCGATTTCCCCCCTCGGGGCTGACCCGGGCCTACCTGGGATCTACTTCCCGTGAGGGCTCCCTCCGCCGGAGCCGTGCGGAGGGCTACGGTAGGAGTCGTTCTTCCTTCGGCACGTGCGAGGGGGGAAGCTGACGCCAATGGGCGTCCATCGAGCCGAGCACGCTAGCGAGCGCCGGCAACTTTTCGATAGTAACGACCTGACGGGCGGCCATTCCCCCCTGCATGCTGGCATGCGAGCGCACGTACGCCACCCCGAGGGTCACCCGGAGCGGCAGAGACGGGAGCTCCCCGTCGGACCGGGTGCCAACTTCGACGAGGGATTCCAGGCGTGCGCCAGCGACTTCGCTGGTGAAGCCCAAGCCGCGAAAGATTCCGATCACGAAGGCCGGGATTGCGAGGAGTAGGGCCCCAATGAACACCGACTGGATCCAGAACCCCCGGAAGCCGGCGACCGCGATACCGACTAGCGCGAGCCACGCGAACAGCAGCCCAACCACTACGGAGCGCGTCGTCCGGTTGTACGCGGTGTCGGGTGTGACCTTCCGGTCGCCGATGACCATCCCGTCGCGCGCCGGGCGACCGGTGAGCTGGTAGGGTGCCGGGGCGCCCGGGATCGTTCGAGAAGTAATGGTGAACCCGGCCTCGGTCAAGCTCCGCTCGATGGCGTCGGCGACCCCGGAGACCGGGCCTACCGGAACTTCCGACGGGGGAGCGAGGAGAAAATCGCCAAATTGCTTCGGCGAAATGACGAGGCGGGAGACCGCGCGACCGTCGGAGGACTGCAGACCGGACACCCCCATCACGCGTCGAAGCTGCTCGCGGGTCTCCTCGTCCATCGGTCCGGTCATCACCGTCGTGGAAGATATTCGTTCGTGACGTACCGCGGGTCGGTGCCCGGGGACGCGGTCCGGCCCGTTGCACTGCGTGCGTGCCGCGGACCGCCTCGTGCGTACCCGCACCGGAGGAGCCTGCGGACCGATGCGAGAATGCGCGTCGGTGCCCGATACGCTCCAACGCTTTCCACCGGCGAGCCAACCCCGAGCCAACGCCTATATAGGGGCACCTTTTGGGCGCGCCCGGAGCGCACTGAAATGGCGAACAAGCCCCACCTTAACATCGTCTTCATCGGCCATGTCGACCACGGGAAGTCCACGACGGTCGGCCGCCTCCTCCTCGATACGGGCTACATTCGCCAGGAGGAGATCGACAAGTTCCGCGCCGAGGCCGAGTCCAAGGGCAAGGCGACGTTCGAGTTCGCCTGGGTCATGGACGACCTCAAGGAAGAGCGCGAGCGCGGTGTCACGATCGACATCGCGCACCGCCGGTTTGACACCCAGAAGTACTACTTCACCATCATCGACGCGCCCGGCCACCGTGACTTCGTCAAGAACATGATCACGGGCACGAGCCAGGCCGACGGGGCCGTCCTCGTCTGCTCGGCCGCCGAAGGCGTCCAGGAACAGACGCGCGAGCACATCTTCCTGAGTCGGACTCTCGGCGTCAGCCAGTTGATATGCGCCATCAACAAGATGGACCGGCAAGAGGTCCAGTACTCCGAAAAGAAGTTCAACGAGGTCAAGGACGACCTGACCAAGCTCCTCAAGAACGTGGGCTTCAAGCTCGATACGCAGGTCGTCTTCCTGCCGATCTCGGCGTTCAAGGACGACAACATCAACAAGGCGTCCCCGAACATGCCTTGGTTCAAGGGCCCGACGCTCCTCCAAGCCCTCGACAACCTCAAGGTCCCGGAGAAGCCGCTCGACAAGCCGCTGCGACTCCCGGTCCAGGATGTCTACACGATCACCGGCATCGGCACGGTCCCTGTCGGACGCGTCGAGACCGGTCGGCTGAAGGTCGGGGACAAGATCGTGTTCATGCCCGGTGGCAAGACCGGGGAGATCAAGTCCATCGAGATGCACCACGAGTCCGTGACCGAGGCCGAGCCGGGCGACAACGTCGGCTTCAACGTCCGCGGCATCGACAAGAACGACATACACCGCGGCGAGGTCGCTGGCCCCGCCTCCAACCCTCCGACGGTCGTGGAGAGCTTCATCGCCAACATCCAGGTGCTCAACCATCCGTCGGTGATCACCGCCGGGTACACGCCGGTCTTCCACTGCCACACCGCCCAGGTCGCCTGTGAGTTCACCGAGCTCCAGAAGCGGTTGGACCCCAAGACGGGGCAGACCGCCGAGGAGAATCCCCAAACGTTGAAGACGGGGGACGCGGCCGTCGTGAAGATCACGCCGAAGCGGCCGCTGGTGATCGAGAAGTACAAAGAATTCGCTCAGCTCGGCCGCTTCGCCGTCCGCGACATGGGCCAGACGGTCGCGGCGGGCGTCGTCATCGACGTCAAGAAGCGCGAAGCGTAACGGACGCCGGCGCTTTCAGCGAGGGGGAAATCGGAGATGCCGACGCAGAAGGCCCGCATCTCCCTCTCGGGGATCGACCCGAAGAAGGTCGACACGGTCTGCCGCCAGATCAAGGAGATCTCCATAAAGACCGGCGTCTCCATCGCCGGCCCGATCCCGCTCCCGACCAAGCACCTCCGCGTCCCCGTGCGCAAGGGCCCGGACGGCGGGGGCACCAGCACCATCGACCACTGGGAAATGCGTATCCACAAGCGGCTCATCGATATCGATGCCGACGAACGGGCCCTGCGCCAGGTGATGCGTATCCAGGTGCCCGACGGCGTCAACATCGAGATCGTCCTGAAGTCGTAGTCCGGCCGTGTTCGCGCCCGGGTCGGGCCGCTATCTAGCGGCATCGGCCGGCGGGTTGGTCCTCCTCACCGCCGGGGTCGCGGCGGCGTGGGTGCCCCGCACGGCGTTCAGCGGACTTCTGCTACTGGTCGGTTGGGGTTTCTTCGTCTTCTTCGCCGTGTTCCTGCGTGACCCCGAGCGGCTCGTCGGCGAGGGCATCGTGGCCGCCGCCGATGGTCGGATCCGGGCGATCACGACCGAGGGCGAGCGCATCCGCATCTCGACGTTCATGAACGTCACCGACGTGCACGTGAACCGGTTCCCTTTGGACGCGGTGGTGGCCTCGATGTCGGACGAAGGCTCCGGCTTCCGTCCGGCGTTCGTCGACGACGCCCGGCACAACCAACGACGACATTACCAGCTTGCGACGTCCCTCGGCCCGGTCGAGGTGGTCCAGATGACCGGGTTCCTCGCGCGCCGCCTCGTCTCCCTGGTGGGCGTCGGCGACCGGGGGCCCAAGGGAGGCCGGTTGGGGATGATCTTGCTCGGATCGCGCGTCGACGTGCTGCTGCCGGCCGCCCGGGTGACCCCCTCGGTGGCCGTCGGGGAGCGGGTGCGGGCCGGCGTCACCACCATCGCGCGGGAGCACGCGTAGATGGACCGGTTCCGCCTGGCGGCCAACCTGGCCACGCTCGCCAACGGCTTGGTCGGGGTCGGCGCGGTGCTCTACGTCGCCGCGGGCAATCCGCTCTGGGCGATGCTGTTGATCGCGTCGGGGGTGGTCTTCGACGGGATGGACGGTCTCCTTTCGCGCAAGAGCCCCCGCAGCTCCGGCGCGTTCGGGCGGGTCGCGGACAGCGTTTCGGACGCGATCACGTTCGGAGCCGCCCCTGCGGCGCTGATCGCCTGGCACAGCGATCACGCGCAGTTGTGGGGCCCGTGGCTCGGATGGGCGCTGGTCGTCGGGGTTCTCGTGGGCGGACTGGCCGTCGCACGCCTGGTCTACTTCACGCTACGGGGCTTTCAGTACCCGTACTTTCTCGGCGCCCCCACGCCCCAGACGGCCCTCGCCGTCATCGTGGGCGCCCTGTTCCTCGACGTTCCCGGGTTCCTCGGCGTCCAGCCCGCCGCGTTCCTGGTCCTGGTCGCGGCGCTCGCCCTACTGATGGTCGTACCGATCCCGTTCCCGAAGATCCGGCGGGGCAGCACCCTGCGGCCCGTCGCCACCGTGACCGCCCTCGCGCTGGCGCTGTCGCTCTTCGTGCTGCAGTTCCGACCGCCGGCAAGTTCCGTCGCCTTTGACCTCGCGCTCGCTGCCTCGCTCGTCGCGTCCTTCGGCACCGCGGCGTACTACATCGCCGGCCCGTCGACCGTCCAGCGCGCCGTGGGGGGCACCACGTGAGGGCCGCTGCCCGGGGACGGGAACCCCGATCACTCCACGGGGCGGTGCTCTCCGACCGAGAGGCGTTGCTCTTCGAAGTCGGGATCAAGCTCGGCGGCGTGTTCCACCAGTATCTGGGGACCCCCGTCAGCCGGCGGACCGCGGCCGGCCTCGCCCGCACGATCGAGCAGGCCCTGCGCCTCCAGCCGTACGTGGCGGCGGTACGGGTCCGGATCGTTCCCTCTCGGGCCGGCCCGACCGGCGCGGGCGCGTTCGCCTATCACTACCTCACGGCCGAGATGCTTCACGCCCGGGTGACGCTCGTTCAGGGTCGAACGCGCGTGACGGCCGAACTCGCCCACCGTTCCGACCTCCGGTACCCGCTGATGCGGGTCGTCGCGGTCCACCCCGCCAGGACGGACAAGCAGCCAGCGCGCTAGTCGGGCCGCTGCTCGATCGGGACGTACGTCAGGTCCGTAGGCCCGATGTATTGGGCCATCGGGCGGATCAAGCGGAGGTCCTGGTACTCCTCGAGGACGTGGGCCGTCCATCCCGCGACGCGGCTGGCAGCGAAGATCGGGGTGAACAGGTCCTTCGGGATACCCATCAGGGAATAGACCGACCCCGAGTAGAGGTCGACGTTCGGGTAGAGGCCCTTCTCGGCGTGGACGACGTCCTCGAGCCGACGGAGCAGCTGGAAGTAGGTCAGGTCGCCCTTGGCCTCCCCCACGCGGCGCGACCAGTCCCGGAGGATCGTCGCCCGCGGGTCCTCGACCTTGTAGACCCGGTGTCCGAAGCCCATGATCCGCTCGTGCTTGGCGAGCTTGTCCCGCACCACCGCCTCGATCCGGTCGACGTTCCCGGCTTCGGCCAGCAGCTCCATGACCCGTTCGTTCGCCCCGCCGTGCAACGGCCCTTTGAGGGTGCCGATCGCGCTTGTGATCGCCGAGTAGAGGTCGCTCAGGGTCGAAGCGGTCACGCGTGCCGCGAACGTCGACGCGTTCAACTCGTGGTCGGCGTGCAGGATGAGCGCCACGTCCAGGGCGCGGACCTCGAGATCGGTGGGGGGCGAGTCCCGGAGCGCGTGGAGGATCCACGCCGCATGAGAGAGCTCGGGGTTCACCGTGAGGGGAGGGGCCCCCGTCCGACGCCGATGGAAGTAACCAAGGATCGTGGGGATCACGGCGGTGAGCCGGAGCGCCCCGCCGATCGAGCTCTCGCCCGGACGGCTCTCTCCGGGTTCGAAGACCGCGAGCGCGGAGACCGCCGTGCGCAGCACGTCCATCGGGTGGCTGTCTGCCGGGATGCGGTCGAGCACGTCGAGCACCGGTCGGGGCAGGGTCCGCAGCTCGCCCAGTCGCTGACGAAGGTCGTGGAGCTGTCGGGCGCTCGGGAGTTGTCCGTACCAGAGCAGGTAGGCGACCTCCTCGAACGAGGAGCGGGCGGCGAGATCTCGGATGTCGTACCCCTGATAGATGAGGCGTCCGCCCCGGCCGTCGATGAAGCAGATGCGCGACTCGAGCGCGACGACGTCCTGGAGGCCCCGCTGGACGACGCTCTCCTCCACCATGCCGGCCCCGGAACGGTGTCGGCGAAGCCGCTCAGGGTTAATCGGTTTCGGCCGCGACCGCCGCTTCCGGGATCGGACGAGGAGCCGCCGGGGACGTGCGGGGATGCCGCCGACGGTCGTAGGCGACCTGGGCCGCGGTCCAGAGCGGGAGGGACACGAGGAGGGCGCCGGCCGCGACGAGGAAGGTCAACCGATAGCTGCCGAATATCGAAAGGACCCCGGAGAGGATCGCTCCGGCGACGGCGGCGGCGCCGCCGAGAGCACTGTTGACACCGAGGAGGGTGCCCGCGTCCCTCCCTTCCAGCGCGCGGAAGAGGATGATCGACGACGCCGTCGAGTAGAACGCGATCGCCGCGCCGAGGGCGGCAAAGGCGAGGAGGTTGGCCCCGTACGCGCTGGAGATGGCCAACGGGACGAAGGTGAATCCCGCCACGGCGAGGTAGCCGAGACTGCGCACGTACGTCGATCGCTGGACGAGCCGGTCGGCGCCCAGCCGTGACGTCAGGGTGCCGCTGCTCGGGAAGCTCAGGCCCTGGGCGAGGTTGTTGGCGAAATTGACCAGGAAGATCGCCGAGGCGCTCAGCCCGATCCCGCGCTCGAGGTAGGGAACGTAGGAGATGTTGAACAGGTTCGACGCGAGGTTGAACAGTAATGTCGCGAGCAGGATCAACGGAAGTTCGTGGTGCATCTCCTCGCGGAACCAGCGCCGCAACCGTTGCCAGGAATGCCGGTTGAACGACGGGCGACGCGGAAAGTACGGGATGAAACCGCGGAGGCCGATCACGTGGAGTCGTGAGATCAGGCTCTCGGGGTGGTGGGAGACCGCCGCGGTCGGGACCGGCACCGGGCCGTCGCGCACGCCGATCCAGACGGCGACGACGGAGAGCGCGGCGAGGGCCGCGAGCACGAAGAACAGCGGCTGGAGGGGTCGGTCCGCGAGCAGCCAGAAGAACCCGACCAGGAGCCCGACCATCGCCCCGATGATGCTCATCTCCTGGAAGGAGGCGAACGCCCCGGGTCGTTCGTGCTCCGGGAACCGTTCGAGGATCAGCAGGTTCGACGCGCTCGCGCCGGCCGGAGCCAGCACGCCGACCAAGGTGTAGAGCACGAACAGGACCGGTAACGACGTCGCCTCGGCGAGGGCAAAGTACACGACGGCGAACCCGACATAGTTGAGGAGGAGCAGCCGCCGACGGGTCGGGTAGCGGTCGGAGACGTACCCCCAGAACATCGACGATAGGATCACCGCGCCGTTGTACAACGACGCGGCGATCGCGACATCCGACCAGCTCCCGGCCAGTGGGATCAGGATCAGCAAGGGAAGGGCGACGCCGAAGCCGGACGTCGCCGCGTTGATCGGGACGAAAGCGAGTAGCCACGGTCGGGCCAACAGGCGCGTCGGCCAGGTGTGGATCGTCCTCTCCATCGGCCGACGAGGCGCTCGAACCGGGCCATCGGCTTTAGCGGTTCGTGCGCCAGTGGAAATCGGCGCGATTCTCGGCGAAGCCTTATTAAGTGGGGTCGGTGTCGCGCCGACGTCCAGGGGTTCCTGTGGCTATTGGCTTCGTACTCATCAGCACCGCACCGGCTAAGGAGCACGAGGTCTACACCGAGCTGCTCCGGGTCAAGGGGATCGTCGAGCTCCACCCGCTGTTCGGGGAGTACGACCTGATCGCCAAGGTCGAGGCCGAAGACTTCAACGCGCTCGGCCAGCTGGTCGTCGACAAGATCCGTTCCGTCGCCGGCGTCATCGACACCAAGACCCTCACGGGCATCAAATTCTAAGCACAGGCAATCGCATGACCGGTTTCGAACTGATCAATGGCGGCGCGTGGTGGGAACCCTTCCTGGCGATCCTCCTCCTGGTTTTCGGGCTCTTCCTGATCCTGGCGGGCCTGTTCACCGCGTACTTCGGAAGTGGCAAGAGCCGCACGATCGGCGTCGGTCTCCTGGTCGTCGGGCTGGTCATGGGCGTCCTCGTCGGGCTGCTGGCGAAGTATTCGTTCGGCTGGTCGACCTCGCTGCTGTTCGGACTCATCGGCCAGGCGTTCCTCGTCATCCTGGCGGCCGTGGTCGGGGCGCTGGTCGCGATCGCGATCTTCCTGCTCGCGATCATGAAGTCCTAGGGGCTACCGTCCCCTGCGGGGTTCCGCTCCCCGCCAGGACTCGACCAGCAAGATGGTGCGCCGGGTTCGCTGGGTCACCCTGACCACCGACGTGGGCAGCACCTACGCCGCGCAGATCAAGGCCGTGCTCGCCCAGGGCATCCCTCCGGGACATCTGGTCGATCTCACCCACGACCTGACGCCCCATCGAGTGCCGGAGGCTGCCTTCCTGCTTCGGCACATGGCCGGGGGGTTTCCCGCCGGAACAGTACACCTCGCGGTGGTCGATCCGGGAGTGGGGGGCCGGCGGGCCCCCATCGCCATCTCCTGTCACGACGGGAGCCGGCTCGTCGGCCCGGATAACGGCCTGCTGTCGCTGTTGGCCGACCGGCTCGGCGGCGGGACCGCGTACCGACTGGAGCCGGAACGAATAGGGTTGAAGGTCGTCCCGAGCGCGACGTTCGAGGGACGGGACCTCTTCGCGCCGGCGGCCGCGCTCCTCGCCCGGGGAAAGGACCCCTCGACGATGGGGAATCCCGTTCCCTACACGCGGCTCGCTCTGCCCTTGCCGGTGGCCTCGCCCGGTGGCGCGCGGGGCGAAGTGCTTCACGTCGATCGGTTCGGCAACCTCATCACGAACGTGCCGAGCGAATGGGTCCCGACGGGGACCGGCCAAGCCCGCATACAGGTAGGCGGAGGCCGCCCGCGTCGCGTCCGCGTGGTCAGGACCTACGAGAACCTGCCGATGGCGGGATTCGGGCTCTTGGGCTCCAGTTTCGGGAGCCTCGAGATCAGCGCGCGCGAGCGACCGGCGGCCGTCTCGCTCCGTGGCGAGGTCGGCTCTACGGTGCGGGTCAGGTGGGAGGCACCTCGGTGAGCCCGGCGCCGTACGAGGTCGATGCGGCTCGTCCTCCGTCGCGCATCGGGCCCGTCGGGGAACGCGGAGTAAGTGCCCGTCGATCGCGAGGGATCTCGGGCAAGGGGACTCGCAGGGCCCGGGCAGTTACCGCAGTCCCGGGGGTCGGTCGAGCCCGGTGTCCGCGACGTCCGTCGAAACGCTCGGTCCCCGGGTGACCTGTCGCAACTCACGCCCATCCCCGCCGTAGCAGCCCCGTTCGCAAGACGGTAAATAGCGCCCACCGTACGTAAGCTGGGAGCGGGTCTCCGCTCCGTTGTCGTGGACCGGGATCGATGGCGAAGCGCGACTACTACGATGTCCTCGGGATCGGCCGCGGGGCCTCCATTGAGGAGATCAAGACCGCGTACCGGCGGCTCGCCCGGCAGCACCACCCCGACCTGAACCAGTCGAACCAGAAGGTCGCGGAAGAGAAGTTCAAGGAACTCTCCGAAGCGTACGAGGTCCTCGTCGATCCGGACAAGCGCCGCAACTACGATGCCCACGGGTTCGCCGGTGTCGAGCCGAACTTCGGCCCCCAGGGGTTCACCTGGCAAAATTTCACCCACGCCGGAGACCTCGAGGACCTGCTCGGCTCCTCGCCGTTCTTCCAGGAGCTGTTCGGACGGGGGCTGGGCGACTCGCCGTTCGGTGAGCCGCACCGACGCTCCTCGCACGTGCCGTTCCGCGGCAGCGACATCGAGATCAGCGTTCGGCTGCCCCTCTCGGCGGCGGTGACCGGCGCCGAACCGAAGCTCGAGGTCCCCCAGCTCGTCCCGTGCGACGACTGCAAGGGCACCGGCGCCCGCAACGGCACGGCGCTCGAGGTCTGTCCGGAGTGTGACGGGCGCGGCCAGGTCCGTCGCTCCCAGAATCGGGGGTACAGCCAGCTCATCACGATCACCGAATGCCCGATCTGCCATGGAACGGGCCGGCGGATCCGCGACCCGTGCCGGACGTGCGAGGGAGCCGGTGCCATCCATCGGGTCCGGCGGATCGAAGTGACGGTGCCGCCGGGGGTCGAGGACGGGGCGGTACTCCGGCTGGCGCGTCAGGGCGGTCCGGCCAACGAAGGCGGCATCGCCGGCGATCTGTTCGTCCAGATCCTCTTCGAACCGTCGGACAAATTCACCCGGGACGGGCAGGACGCCCTCACCGACCTGCGACTGACGTTGAGCGAAGCGCTCTTCGGCGCCGAGATCAAGCTGCCGACGCTCTCGAGCGAGGCCGTGCTCAAGGTCCCGCCCTGCACCCAGCCCGAGACCCGATTCCGGCTGAGGGGCGAAGGGTTCCCCCGGCTCCGCTCGCGGGAACGCGGCGATCTGATCGTCACGGCCCACGTGGACCTGCCGCCGGAGCTGACGCCCCACCAGCGGGAGTTGCTGCGCGAGGCGCTGGGATCGGCTCCCGCGAAGAGCTCGTCCAAGCGCGGCGGCCTGTTCGGGGGCCGCCGGTAGCCGTCGCATGGAACCGGACGAGCCCGAGGTCCCGCGTCGCGCCGAGCACTACTTCACCGAGAGACCGCGCGCCCCCTCGCAGCGCCATGAGCTCCGTTTCCTCTATCGGGGGGCGCTCCTCCGCTTCCAGGTTGATGCCGGCCTGTTCGCATCGCATGGGCTAGACCCCGGGACCGCGATCCTCATCGAAGCCCTCGAGCTCTCGCCGACCTCCCGGGTCCTCGACCTCGGATGTGGGTGGGGACCGATCGGGATCGCGGCCGCCAAGCAGTCCCCGAACGGCAGGGTGGTGATGACCGACGTCAATCGTCGGGCCGTTTCGGTCAGCCGCGCCAACGTGCGGGGAAACCGGCTCGAGAACGTCGAGGTCCGGGCCGGGAGTCTGTTCGTGCCGGTCCAGGACGAACAGTTCGACGTGATCGCCACCAACCCGCCGTATCACGCCGGACGCGAGGTGATCACGCGCCTCCTCCAGGAGGTTCCCCTCCACCTCGCACCGGGGGGCCGTCTCTACATGGTCGGGAAGGGGAGTCAGGGCATCCGATTCTACCAGGCCTGGCTACAGGAGCATGCCCCTGCGGGCGTCGAGGTACTTTCGAGGGGCAGCGGTTATCGCGTGCTGGAGGCCCGCTGGACGCCGCCCAGCGGGGCCAGTTCGGAGACCGCGCGAACCCCTCCGCTCGCCGAGAAAACCGTCGTTCCGGTGCGCTCGACGCGCTCGCCACCGAAGCGCTTAAAAAGGAAGGCCATCTCGGCGGCCCCGCCCGCGGCCGATGACCCGGGGACGGGGGTTTCTCCCGATCCCGCGGCATGACCGGGGAACCCCACACGGAGAGTGAGCACCGCGCCGAAGAACCCCAAGGAGGCCGAACCGGCCGCGCCCTCGAAGGAGGCGGCGGCCGCTCCCGCGGCAGCCGAGGAGAAGCCCGCGGCGCGCAAGGAGAAGTCTCCGAAGGGTAAGGATGGCAAGGGCAAGGCACCCAAGGGCGAGGGGGCCCCCGGGGCGCCGAAGAAGGTCGTCAAGAAGATCCCCGACAATCCGGACTTCCGCTACATCGTCCGGCTCGCGAACGCCGACCTCGATGGGACCCGGGCGACGGGCCTCGCGTTGACGGGCGTGCGCGGCGTCGGACTTCGCATGGCCGAGGTCGTCTGCAAGGTCGCCGGCGTCAACGCCAACGAGATGATCGGCAACCTCCCGGAAGCGACCGTCGACGGCATCGAGCTCGTCCTCGGTCAATTGCCGCAGAAGCTGCCGCCGTGGATGCTCAACCACCCCCGCGACTACCAGATGGGTGAGGTCCACCACCTCGTCGGCGGGGACCTCGAGACGTCCCGCCGGGACGATGTCAACCTCCTGAAGATGATTCGTTCCTACCGCGGCGTGCGCCACGAACGCGGCCAGAAGGTCCGCGGACAGCGGACCCGATCGAACGGTCGCACTGGGATGGCCGCCGGCGTGCTGAAGAAGGACGCCAAGGCGGCCGCGGCCGCCGCCAAGGGCGGCGACGACAAGGACAAGGAGAAGCCGGCCGCGAGCGCGGCCGCCCCGGCGGCCGCCGCCGCGACCCCTGCCGCAACTGGGGCCGCCGCCAAGAAGGAGAAGACCTAGGCTCCCATGGGCGACCCGAAGTTCCTCCGGCGGACGTACGACACGCCCAAGCACCCGTGGGACGCGGCCCGCATGGACGAGGAGCGCAAGCTCGTCGTCAAGTATGGCCTCAAGAACAAACGCGAGCTGTGGAAGGCCCAGTCGATCCTCCGAGGCTTTCGTCGCCAAGCGCGCGACCTCCAGGCGCGACTGCGTGCCGGTGACCCGCAGGCCCAGCGCGAGACCGAGGGGCTCCTCGGTCGTCTCACCCGGCTCGGGATGCTTCCGGTCGGGGCGCCCACCCTCGATGACGTGCTCGCATTGGCGCTCGAGGACGTGCTGCGGCGACGCTTCGAATGGATCGTATTCACCAAGGGCCTCGCGCCCACCTCCTACGGGGCCCGGCAATTGATCGTCCACGGTCATCTCGCGATCGGCGACCATCGGGTCACTCGGCCCGGCTACCTGGTCCTTGGCGGCGAGGAGATGCAGATCTCCTACTCGGGCGCGAGCCCGCTCAACGCCGAGGACCACCCGGTACGCGTCGCCATCCGCCAGAAGCTCGAGGGCCGGAGCACCGAGCCGGTCGCCGTCAGCGAGATGGGGGCCCCGAACTGAACATGGCGAAGGTCGGGATTGCGCACATTTTCGCGAGCTACAACAACATCCACATCACGGTCACCGACATCACCGGCGCCGAGACGCTGACCAAGGCGACCGGCGGCATGGTCGTCAAGGCGGCCCGCGACGAGTCGAGCCCGTACGCCGCCATGAAGGCGGCCGACCAGGTCGCCGCCGTGATCAAGGAGAAAGGCTACGACACGCTCCACGTCCGGGTCCGTGCCCCCGGCGGGAACCGGTCGCGCTCGCCGGGTCCGGGCGCCCAGGCCGCGATCCGCGCGCTCGCGCGCGCCGGCATGAAGATCAACCGCATCGAGGACGTCACCCCCGTGCCGCACGACGGGACCAAGGCCAAGGGCGGCCGCCGTGGTCGGAGGGTCTAGGCGTGGACGTCGCGATCGTCGAGCTCAAGCCGAAATCGCTCAAGCTCGAGCTGGGCGGAACGACGGCGAGCCAGGTCAACGCCATCCGCCGGACGCTCCTCGCCGACGTGCCGAAGCTCGCGATCGAGGACGTGGAGTTCCACCTCGGGCCGATCCGCGACGAGGCGAGCGGGAAGGACTACGACTCCTCCACGAGCATGTTCGACGAGGCGGTCGCGCTGCGACTCGGCCTTCTCCCGATCCCGACGGACCTCGGGCAGTTCCGCAAGAAGTCCGAATGCACCTGCGGCGGGGCCGGGTGCCCACACTGCCAGGTGATGTTCTCGATCGACCGCAAGGGACCCTGCACCGTCTACGCGCGGGACATCACGCCGCTCGGGGATGCCTCGCTCGCGATCCTGGAACCGGAGGTCCCCATCGTGCGACTCGGGGCCCGCCAGGCGCTACTCGCGTACGCGACCGCGACCGTCGGCACGGCGCGCGAGCACGCGAAGTGGCAGGTCGCCCACGCCGTCGGCGTCTCCCCGCGTCCGCACATCAAGATCGCGAAGAAGTCCGGCTGCACCGACGCGTGCCTCAAGCGCGCGGCGGCGTC
>JAKIWD010000052.1 GCA_022750205.1 Thermoplasmata archaeon | reverse complement strand
GTTCCCACAGTACGAGAGGAACGGGGAATCGGCGCCTCTAGTCCATCAGTTGTCCGGCAGGGCATCGCTGAGCAGCCACGCGCTACGGGATAAGGGCTGAAAGCATCTAAGCCCGAAACCCCCTCGAAAAAGAGAGACCTTCAAGGACATTCGTAAAAGACGAGCTCGATAGAGCCGGGGTGTACGCAGAAAGCCTTCGGGCGATCTGTTCAGCCCGCGGCCACTAACGTCCGCAGCTACGTAAGCTGGCGGCGCTTGGCAGTTAATCAGAACGCGTGTGGTTCTTTTTTTTCCAGGAAAGAACGACCCCGGGCGGACGCGCCGATCCCGGTCGCTCGTCTCCCGTGGGGCGTGGCAAGGTGCGACAGCGTCGTGTAACGGCAGGTTGAAATAGCCGGGCCCCCGAAAACTGGCCGAGTAGTCCCCATGGATACTACCCGAATCCGAACTGTGCGTGGCGCCAGCCTTGGTCTGATCCTGCTCGTCTCCGTGCTCATGATCGGCGCGGTGTTCGTCCCCCACGGGACGAACGCCTCCACCCCGGGCGCCCCGCACGCCGCGCTGGCCGCGGTGGCGACGGTCCACCCCGCCCAGACGGTCGCCCCAGCCCACGCCGCCCACCCCGCCAGCGGCGGACGCGCGCTCACGACCTCGGTCGTCAACTCCCCGACCGGCGTCTCCTACGGGATGACGGCTGCCGACCCGGCCGCCCAATCGATATTCTCTGTGAGCTCGGACTATGATTACACGTCCGGCTCCAACTTCCTGTCCGAGTACAACCTCACGACGGGCGCGCCGATCGGCACCCCCGTGCAACTGGTGGATCCCGCCGCGGCCGCGGCGTGGGGCATCGCCTACGATCCGGTCCAGAACACGCTCTTCATCGCCTTCCAGAACTCCACGGGTGGCTTCGTGCTGGTCGTCAACGCGGCCACGATGGCCGTCGTCGCCAACCTCTCCACCTTCCCGGCCGACCCGTACTTCACTCCCTCGTACGTGATGTTCGACCCGTCGACCGACCAGGTCTTCGTCGAGAACTGGACGAACCTGGACACCGCGATCATCAACACGACGACCAACACCGTGTCGCAGGTCATCTTCATCACCGGCTGCACCTACTGCTACCCGGAGGGGTTCATTGACGTCTGGACGAACGACTACATCCTGCTCCCGAGCGACACGAACTACCTGCCGGCGATCAACACGAGCCTCGATGGAGCGGCGGTCGGCCTAACGTACGGGGCGGACACTTCGTTCTACTCGGGCCCGGGCGTGCTGGACAACTACTCCGGCCTGATCTGGATCTCCAACGAATCGTACGCAGGGGATGTCGCGGTCTTCTACACGGACGGGACCTTCTACTTCGACCTCGCCGGCCCCGGCCCGAACTACGCGAACGCCGCGGCGTACAACTGGCAGGACGACCTCGTCGTGTTCAGCGACTACAACGGCTCCGTCGGCGGCGGCGATGAGCTCTGGAGCTACTTCGACCTGTTCGGCGTCCTCTGGCAGCACGTCCAGAACCCGACGGCCCTCTACGACAACGGCGACTATTTCACGACCCTGGAGTCGGTGACCGAAGGCGCCAACGCCTACCTCGTCACAGGGGGTCCGGGCAACGCGACCTGGCTGCTCACCTTGGATCAGATCACCGGCAACTACTCGTGGAGCGTGAACTACCCGAGCTCGCCGATCTGGTCGGCGTACGTCGTCGCCGACCCGGTCCACGACCGCTACTACGTCCTCTCGGAGGGCCCGGCCGTCCTATCCGCCTACAACGACACGACCAACGTCTTGGTCTGGTCGGACAACCTCGGGTCCAACCTCGCGAACGACTACGAATTCGTGGCGGCCGTGGACACCGAGCAGGGATACATCTACGTCAGCGACACGTCCACCCTCGTCACGGTATATTCGGCGGCCACGGGGACGTTCGTCACGAGCATGACGTTCGCGATGCCCATCCTCACCATCGTGGTCGACCCGGTCCACCACCTGCTCTACGCGGCCCAGTCCTCGGGTTACAATGTGTACGAGGTCGACATCTTGGCGAACGCCGACACGCTGGACTTTACGCTCGTCGGCGCCACCTACCCGTGCGGGGAGACCGCCGTCCCGGCGACCGACGAGGTCGCGGTGGTCAGCTGTTCGACCGGCTCCAACTCGACCGTGACCCTCTACTCGGGCGCGACCGGCAACCCGCTGGGCAACTTCAGCGTCTGGGGCTACACCGTCTACGGACTGCAGATGGCCGTCGACACGGCCGGCAACCTCTACGTCCCGCTCGAGTACTACAACGTGGTGACGGTCTACAACACCAACACCCAGGAGTACGTGGGCAACTGGACGACCGGCTCGTTCCAACCGTACGGGGTCGCGGTCGACAAGACCGACGGGATCGTGCTGCTCACCGGCGACTACTCGACGTCGGAGTTGATGGTGCTCAACGCCAGCACCGGGGCGGTCACCTCCACGATCGGGCTCCCGAGCCCGAGCTATGGTCTGCCGACGTTCTCGAACGACACCGGCACGTTCTTCTCGCCGCTGTTCTACACCGGCCAGACCGCCGTCACTAAGCTGGTCCCGCTCCCGACCGTACCCGGTGGCCTGACCGCGTCGGCCGGCAACACCACGGCGGCGTTGACCTGGACCGCCTCGACCGGAGCCTCGGGCTACCCGGTCACCGGCTACAACGTGCTCTGGTCCACCGCCGCGATCGGCCCCTGGACGGCCGGACCGAGCGCGACTGGCCTCAGTGCCACGGTCAGCGGCCTCACGGACGGCACCACGTACTACTTCGTGGTCGAGGCGACGAGTTCGGCCGGTAACAGCCCGGTCACCGCGAGCAAGAGCGCGACCCCCCTCGGGGTCCCGTACCCGCCCCAGACGCTCACGCTGAGCGTCGGCAGCTCCTCGAGCCTGAACGCCAGTTGGACCGCCCCCGCCCACATGGACGGGGCGGCGGTGACCAACTACACCGTCGACTACTCGTCGGCCGCAGCCGGGCCCTGGACCGCCAAGAGCGCGGGCACCTCGACCACCTTCGAGATCTCGGGCCTGACCGCCTCGACGACCTACTACGTCAAGGTCGTGGCGTGGAACTCGGTCGGCCAGAGCAACCCGAGCACCCCGGCGAGCGCGGCTACCAAGTCGTCCGGCGGCGGGGGAGGCGGCGGCGGAGGCGGCTCGACCAGTAGCTCGTCCGTGGCCGGCCTCAGCACGCTCGATCTGGCGATCCTGGTGATCGTGATCTTGGCCGTCATCGGTGCGATCGTGGGCGTCATGATGATGCGCCGCAAGCGCGGCGGATCGCCCCCGACGGGCCCGGCGGCGACGCCACCGGGAGCCTGGACCCCCCCGCCCGGACAGTGGTCGCCACCCCCCTCGGGTGGACCGGCGCCCCCGCCCGCCCCTCCGTCCGGCGGTCCCCCGACGGGCCCCCCGCCTGGCGCCCAGTAATCGACCGGCGCAACTGATTCGCGGGCGGGCTCGGAAGAGCCCGCCTTCTCCCCTTTTTGAGAATTCCCGAGCGGCGCGGCGGGCTCCCCTCCGGGCGTCCAAGTCGTTTAGTGGTCCCGGCCGATACGCGTCCCATGCCCTCGCTCGGCGTCGCGCGCAGCCACTGGCCCGTCGTGGGCTGGTTGCGCCTTCGCCTACCTCCGCAGCCGGCTCCGGTGCTGCTGATGGGCTCGGCCCCTCCCCCGATGCCCCCGCTCGACGTGCTCGAGCCCAATCCCGTCACGACCGATCCGCGCAAGCGCATCTTCGCCTTCGAGCAGGCTCAGCCCGAGGGATGGGTGCTCCGCCTCATCTGGGACGCCGATGACCCGCTGATCCTCGAGGCCGAGTACCGGGCCCCGTTCTACGACCGCCGCCTCCCCCGGTCGAGCGTCCCGGTGTTCTGGGCCGCGGTCAAGCAGCAGACCGCACCACTCGGCGCGCTCCCGGTCGAGGCCGCCGACCCCCGGCCGTGAGCGGGTACCCTCCGCCGTTTTAGCGCGCGGAGGATTTGGCCGGCCCATGGTCGCCCTCGTCCCGATGACCGCCCTCGAGTTCGACGAGTTCGTGCGGGTCTCCGTCGAGAGCTACGCCGACTCGAAGTCCCGCGCCGGGCAATGGACCAGCACGGACGCGCTCGAGCAGTCCCGGCAGGAGTTCCAACGGATACTACCCAATGGGGCCGCGACGGCCGGCCACCTTTTTTTCACGATCCGACGGGACGACGGGCTCCGGGTCGGGTCGATCTGGCTCGCCCTCCCTCCGGCGCGCGGACCCCGGGGGGCTTACATCTACGAGATCTCGATCGACGAGCCCCACCGACGGCACGGGTACGCCGAGGGAGCCCTGCGGGCGGTCGAAGCGATCAGCCTCGAGCACGGGCAGTCGACCATCGAGCTCAACGTCTTCGGCTTCAATGCCGGCGCCCAGGCGCTCTACGCCAAGATCGGCTACGAGGTCGTGGCGACGTACATGCGAAAGACCCTGGGAGCGGCGACCTCCGCGTCCGGGGCGCCTTCCTCGAAGTAGTGATGCCGTCCGAACTCGACTCCCGGCTGCTCCGCGCGACCTTCCTGCATCTGCCGGGGATCGGGCCGGCAACGGAGGCCGAGCTCTGGAGCCGCGGCATCACGAGCTGGGATCGGTTCCGTGCCGCAGGTGCGCTCCCCGGGATCTCGTCGGAACGTCGCCGTCGGCTGGAGCGGGAGCTGGAAGCGACGGAGCAGGCGCTCCACGAGGCGAACGCCGATTGGTTCTCCTACCGGCTCCCGAGCTCCGAGCATTGGCGGCTGTATCCGGGGTTCCGGGGGAAGACGGCCTTCCTGGACATCGAGACGACGGGGCTCTCCCCGTACCAGGGCATCGTCACGGTGGTCGCGGTCCACTCCACGGACGAGACCCGCTCGTTCATCGCCGACGACAATCTCGAGGAACTGCCCGCCTACCTACAGCGGTTCCATATCCTCGTGACGTTCAACGGCATCTTCTTCGACGTGCCGTTCCTCCAACACCGCTTCCCGCAGTTGATCGTCCCGTCGGCCCACATCGACCTGCGCTTCGTGCTCCGGCGGCTCGGGTACAGCGGCGGGCTCAAGCGCATCGAGCAGCAGCTCGGGATCGGCGATCGGACCGGCGTCGAAGGCGTCGGGGGATTGGAGGCCGTCCGATTGTGGGAAGCGTACCGACGGGGAAACCCCGCGGCGCTCGACAAGCTGATCCGCTACAATCGGGCGGATACGGTCAACCTCGAGCCGCTGCTCGCGTTCGCGGTCAGCGAGCTTTCGCGTCGGATGTTGCCGAACGACCCGCCGGGGTTGACGGCGTAGGACTCCCGGGTCGCGCAGATCGTGCGCGCCCGGCTCGCGTGGCCGCCCCGGCGCCCGCTTCGAGCGCCGTCACGGCAACCACCGACCGCGGAGCGGGGATGGAGGGACCGTGGGCCGGTCGCTTCGTGGCGCGGACGCGCTCCAGGGCCACCGCGCAGTACTCGGGAGATGCGTCCACGTGGAGAAAGTGCCGGCCATGGGTCCGGGCGACGGCGGCGACGGTCCCGGTACCGCCGAACATGTCGAGGACCGTATTGCCCCGGTACGAGTAGAACTTGACCAGTCGCTCGATCAACTCCTCCGGGAACGGCGCGGGGTGGCCCTTGCGACGCCGTTCCGGCCGGATCGACCAGAATCCGTCTGAGAAGTCCTGGAACTCGCGCGCGGTGATGTCGATGTCCGCGGGAGCGCCGGGGAGCCGCCAGGAACCCTTGGAGAAGACGAGGACGTACTCCCACGACGGGATGATGTGCGGATTGGCCGGACTCCGCCAGCTCCCCCACGCCGTGCGGCGGCCCATCGTCTGCTTGTACCAGATGATCTCCGTCCGCATGATGTAGCCGAGGTCCCGGAGCCCGCGCGTCAGGTCGTGGTGGATGGGGCGGAAGGCCTTGATCGAGGTCGGAGCGACGTTCAGGGCGAACCGACCGCCCGGGACCAGGACTCGGAACAGCTCGCCCCAGACGCGCCCGAGCCAGGCGAGATACTCCGCATGCCCCCGATCGTCGGCGTAGCCGGCGTAGGCGATCCCCACATTGTAGGGTGGGGACGTGATCGCGAGATGGACCGACTCGCTGGCCATCGCGCGGAGCGCTTCTAGGGCATCCCCGCGGACGATGAGGTCGCGGACGGCCGCCGTCGAAGGGGGGGCCGTTGGCGATGGATCGACCTCGACTTCCGTCACCAGGCAGCTCAGACGGGAACCGGAGATGAACTTTCCGGCCTCGCCGATGGCCGGAGGAGGTCAGCACGCCGGCTGCGCCTCGTCCGCGGGCGAAATCGGCCCACGCCAAGCGTATAATCTCCCCCGTTTCGACCGACCCAACCAACCATGCCCCTGCGTATCGGCGTACCGAGGGAGACGGCCGCCGGTGAGCGGCGCGTCGCCCTGGTCCCGGAGACGGTCGCCAAGCTCGTCAAGGACGGGCTCGAGGTCGTGGTCGAGTCCGGCGCGGGCGCGGCCGCGTACTATCCGGACGACGCCTACACCGCCGCAGGCGCCAAACTCGCACCCTCGAGCGCCTCGGTGCTCGGTGGCGGAGGGATCGTGGTCAAGGTCTCCCCGCCGACCGCCGCGGAGGCCGCCCTCCTCGTTCCGGGAACGATCCTCGTTTCGTTCATGAACACGACCCGGTCGCTCGACGCGATCGCGCGACTCCGGGATGGCAAGGTCACGGTATTCGCCCTGGAGCTCCTCCCGCGGATCACTCGCGCCCAGAGCATGGACGCTCTCTCTTCCCAGGCGACGGTGGCGGGCTACCGGAGCGCCCTGATCGCCGCCGAGAACATCCCCCGCATCGTCCCGATGCTGACGACCGCCGCGGGGACGATCCGACCGGCGAAGGTGCTGATCCTTGGCGCAGGGGTCGCGGGACTGATGGCGATCGCCACCTCCAAACGGCTCGGCGCTGTGGTCGAGGCCTACGACGTCCGCCGCGCGGCCGGCGAGCAGGTGCGCAGCCTGGGCGCCAAGTTCCTCGAGCTGGCAATCAACGCGGAAGGGGCGGGCGGCTACGCCCGCGAGCTCACAACGGAAGAGAAGGCCCAGGAGCAAAAGATGGTCTCCGAGGCCGTTGCACTGGCCGACGCCGTCATCACGACGGCCAACGTCCCCGGTCGCAAGGCGCCCCTGCTGGTCTCGCGCGAGACCGCACTCCGCATGAAACCGGGGGCCGTCATTGTCGACCTCGCCGCGGAGTCCGGGGGCAACTGCGAACTCACTCGACCCGGCGAGCGCGTGATCGAGGGAGGAGTGACCGTGTTGGGGCCGCTCAACCTACCCAGCGAGGCCCCCTTCCATGCCAGTCAGATGTACTCGAAGAACGTCCAGTCGTTCCTCGGGCTGCTCGTCGGGCCGGGGGGGGCCCTGACGACGCCGTTCACCGACGAGATCCTCGTGGCGAGCCTGCTCACGCATGACGGCGCGGTCACGCATGCGCCGACCGCCGCCCTGCTCGGAGCGCCGAAGTAGATGGCCGCCGACATCTGGACGGCGCTCTTCATCGGCATCCTCGCCGCCTTCGTCGGCTTCGAGGTGATCAGCCGGGTCCCCGTTCTCCTCCACACCCCCCTCATGTCGGGGTCGAACTTCATCCACGGGATCGTCCTCGTCGGCGCGATCGTCGCCCTCGGCATCGCCGCCACGCCCCTCGAGCAGGCGATCGGGTTCATCGCCGTGGTCATGGGGGCGATGAACGTCACCGGCGGCTACGTCGTCACCGAGCGGATCCTCGCCATGTTCGACCGCTCCAAACGCAAGGGGGGGAACGCATGAACGACTGGGTCTCGAGCGTCGTCGACGCCGGCTACGTCGTCGCGGTGATCGTCTTCATCCTCGGGCTACGGGCGATGAGCTCGCCCGAAACGGCCCGGCGGGGCATCGTCCAGGCCGGCATCGCGATGCTCGTCGCCGTCGCCATCACGTTCCTCAGCCTGACCACGCTCAACACCGGGATCACCAACTTCGCGCTGATCGCGCTAGGCGTGGTCGTCGGCGGCGGGCTCGGCTGGTACTGGGCCCGCGTGGTGCAGATGACGTCGATGCCGCAGATGGTCGCGGTGTTCAACGGAATGGGCGGCGGGGCGGCGGGCGCGATCGCCGCCGTTGAACTGCTTACCAGCCTCGGCAATCCGACGACGGCAGGGCTCAGCATCGCCGGCGCGGTGATCGGGTCGATCTCGATCGCCGGGAGCGTCATCGCCTTCCTCAAGCTCCAGGGATGGATGCGATCGAAACCCCTCGTCTTCCCGGCTCAGCAGCCGATCAACATCGGCGTGCTCGTGGTCGGGCTCACGTTCGGGGTGCTCGCGGTCGTCCAGGTGCACACGCTCTGGCTGCTGCCGTTCTTCGTCCTGCTCCTCGCCTTTGGCGTCCTGATGGCGCTTCCGATCGGCGGCGCGGACATGCCGGTCGTGATCAGCTTGTTCAACGCGTTGACCGGCGTCGCCGTCGCGTTGGACGGCTTTGCGCTGGTCAACGGACCTCTCGGCGATGCCGGGTATGCGATGGTCATCGCTGGGACGTTGGTCGGGGCCGCGGGATCGCTCCTCACGCTGCTGATGGCCCGGGCCATGAACCGCTCGGTGGGCAACGTCCTGTTCGGCGCCTTCGGGGCGACCGAAGAGACCGGCGTGACAATCCAGGGTCAGCTCAAGTCGATCGAGGCAGACGACGTCGCCGTCATGATGTCGTACGCCAACGAGGTCATCATCGCCCCGGGCTACGGGATGGCCGTCGCCCAGGCGCAGCAGAAGGTCAAGGAGCTCGCCGACCTCCTCGAGGGGAAGGGCGTGACGGTCAAGTTCGCCATCCACCCCGTGGCCGGTCGCATGCCGGGCCACATGAACGTGCTACTGGCGGAGGCCGGGATCTCCTACGACAAGCTGTTCGACCGGGACGAGATCGACGACGAGTTCCCGAACGCCGATGTCGTGCTGGTCATCGGCGCGAACGACGTCGTCAACCCCGCGGCGCGGCGGGCGGGAAGCCCCCTGCAAGGGATGCCGATCCTCGATGTCGACCGCGCCAAGAACGTCATCGTCGTCAAGCGCGGACAGGGCAAGGGTTTCGCGGGGATCGAGAACGAGCTGTTCTACCGGGACAACTGCCGCATGCTCTACGGCGACGCCCAGGCCGAGGTCGGCAAGCTCGTGCAGGCGCTGAAGAAGCGCTGAACGGCGACCGTCGGGCATCGCACCGGTAGGCCGTGTCGTACCTCCGTCCGTTAGCGGCAAGTAGTCCCAAGGGGAGGGGAAGGACGGTGACCGCTCCCCGACCCCGCCGCCCTCCCGCCGTGGATCCTGCGGGGGTTCGCGCTTCTTGGCGGCTGGCTCCCACGCTTCTGGTCGCCGTTGTCCTCACCATCCTCGTCACCGGCTCGGGACTGCCAACCACTTGGACCGCCCACGCAAACTGGGCACATCCACCGCAGAGCGCAGGTTCTCGTGGCGGGGCCCCCGCTCCCACCGGAGGGATAGATCCGTTAGGGACCTACGTTCCTCGAGCCGAATTCCGATCGATCCCAAGCGCTGGCGGCGTCAACCCGTACAAATTCCTCGCGACCGAGCCGGCCCCGATGGGGCTCGCGGACTTCGGGATTTCCGGAGACGGAACGCCCTACCGGTATGCGTCGCCGGAGTTCGAGGGGACGCTCGACCTACAGAACGTGAACGCCTACACCGACTCGTTCAGCGGTGGCTCGCCGTACCGGACCAATGACGTGACGTTCCAGCTCAACGTCGTGCTGGTCATCACCTCGGGCTCCCAAACGGAACTGTTCTGGGTCCAGGATGCCTTGTTCCTGAACTCGACCGCCGACCTGTTCGTCTTCGGCAACAACGTGTGGAACTTCTCGCAAGGCTCCGGGGGTGCCATTCAGAGCTCGACGCTCGTCGGCAACGGGACCGATTACGGCGGGGTCTACCAGGACCAGGCGGCGAGCGGGCTCGCGGGGAACGGTTGGGTGATCCATTACCCGGTCAATGTCACGACGCGTGTGATCGCCTCGTCGATCAATGGAGTACCCCACGTGGGGCTGGCGTACGATGACGGCTACGGGATGATCACCTACGACAACGTCTCGTTCCCGTGGGCCCACGGATGGACGGTCGAGGGGTTTGTCGTGGACGGGTCCTCGTACAATCCACTGGGGATCTACGACGACGCGGAGTGGGATTTCGACGGTCCCGCCGGTGGTTTCCATGCGTTGGACCGCGCGTCGAACCTCACCATGGGCCTCGACTTTTGGAACGGCCACAACCTTCAGTCGGTAGTCAATGCCTACAATTTTGGCAGCGACACCGCGGAGGCCACCTACAACGTCACCAACACGCCGTGGAACGCCCCCGAGGGCGGGTTGCCGCTGGCGCGACTCACGAACGGACCGGGTTCGCTCGGGGTGCTCTTCACGAACTCAACCGTGGCGGAGGTCAACGCCAGCCTACCACTCCCGACCGGAACGCTGCTCGTGGGGAACACACCGGTGGCGTTCGTCGGTGGGGAGGCCAATCTCACGCTCGCGCCGGGTGCCTACTGGCTTCAGCTGCTGAACGGGACCAGCCTGTACTCTTCGGCGAATATCACCGTGGTCGCCGGCGAGTATCTGGCGGTCCGGCTCCCTCCCCCTCCGACGCCTCAACGACTGGTGGTCTCCGAGGTCGGGTTGCCCGCCGGAACCCCGTGGGGAATTTCGATCGATCTCAACGCGCAGACCTCGCCGAACGCGTCGATCACCTTTGCCCTCCGGAACGGGACCTACCCCTTCACGGTGAGCCCGGTTCCGGGATTCCGGTTGGACCGCCCCTACTCCGGGATGGTGGCGATCGACGGGTCGTCGCTATTGGCCCTGAACTGGAGCATGACGATCTACTCGGTACTGGCCCAGACCGAGGACCTGCCGCAGGGGGAGTCCTGGTCGATCGTGGGAAACGGTTTTTCCTACGATGGCAGTAGTAGCTTTGCATCTTTCTCCCTTCCGAACGGCTCGTACACGTACACGGTGTCCGTGGGGATCGCCTACCTGGCCGAGCCTCCCAACGGGACGTTCGGGGTGGACGGAGGGCCAACGGGGATATTGATCCAGTTCGGCCTCGATCCGGGAACCTTGTCGGGGAGCGTCTTCCCCGGCAACGCCACCGTCACCGTCGACGGCAGCCCGGTCGGGGTGAGTGGGGGTTACTTCGTGTCTACCTTGCCGCCGGGGACGTACGAGGTGGTGGCCTCCGCGGCCAACTTCTACGCCGCCGATGCGAACGTGACGCTGACCGCCGGCAATGTCACGCCGGTAACCCTTGACCTCAAGCCGATGCCCCATGAGAGCGCGCCCCCGCCGATTTCGATCCCAGCGGCCACCCCCAGTGGCGTCCCGACGATAGAGCTGCTCGCCCTCGTCGGGGTGATCGCCTTGGTGGGTGTGGTCATCCTTGGGATGGTCTGGCGACGCGGCCGGTCTCGCCCTCCCGGCCCAAGGTCTCGTGCTCCGACTCGTTCGAGACTTCCTTAGCGACGAGTCCGAGCTACTCTCGGCGGGAGCCACCGGCCAGGATTCTCCGCTAAGGGGGCCGCGCCGAGGCCCCACGAGGTTACTGAGCCCAGTTTGGAGTCGGGCGGAGTCTTGAAATCTCCCGGAACATACGTGGATCCGATGTCGTCCGCGCCGGCCGGGCCCCCCTGTGAATGGGTAGAGGGCGACGCAGTTCGCGCCGCTCAGTTCGGTCTCATCACGGGCGCCCTGCTGGGGGGGCTTTCTTGCCTCCTGTCGATCTCACTCTTTCAAGCAGCCGGAGTGTGGGCCGGACCACCATTCGGCCTCCTCACCCCAGTATGGGGGCCGCTTTTCCTGTGGGTGATCCTGGGGCCGGAGCTGGTGATCATTTACTACTTCCCGCGACGTTTCCCCGTCATCGGGAGGTTGGGGATTTCTCCGGCTGGAATGCGGTTGGCGTTTCCCTTGGCCAGCTTCAATCTGCCCTGGACTTCGGTCGATCGGATCGGCCCTGACTGGATCGAGGTGTCCCCGTTTATCGGGTCGGTGCGCTACCGCCTGACGCCCTACCAGTCCTATCGCCTTCGAGTGTTCCTCACCCCGCACTAACCCGCTAGTCCCCGGTGCAGTGCGGGGGCGAGTTCGCCCACGGGCCCGACTCGCTGGGTAGTCGTCAGAGGGGAGCTCCGCATCCCGAGCACTTCCCGGGCAATTCATCGCTGAGTCGCCCGCAATGGCGGCACCGCACTTTGACGACCTGCCGCTCCACGGTGTGGCTGGTCGCGCTCGCCGGTGCCACGTTGACGACGACCGGAGTGAAGCCGCCCCCCGGGGGCGGGGGTGGAGGCGGCGGAGGTACGTGAAGAAACGGCGCAGGGGGAGGGACTGCCGCCCGGGCGTGTGCGATGGCGGTGGCCCACCCTCTCGGATCTTGGACCGTAAAGGTACAGTGGTTGCCCCGGATCTCCAACTGGAGCCGAGGGCCCCCGATCAGCTGGGAGACCACGCTGATGTTCCGGATCTCCTGGAGACCGAGATCGATGTGCGTGATGACCCGGCCCGGCTGGAAGATCCCGGGGGATTCGTGCAGTTCGTAGAGGATCCGCTGGTCGGTGAGGTAGAGCTTGCCCTGGACCTTGCCCGCACCGAGATTGCAATCGCATAGTTCCCCCGCGATGCCCCGCTCTCCCGGTCTCAGCAGCATCGTTCCGGCCCGTTCGCCCCAGCTCGTCCGTCTCGAGCGAAGCCGGGAGGCTCATTGAATCTTCGCACCGCGGAGCGGCGTGGGCGGCGAGCCATGGGCGCGGCCAGATTCGAACTGGCGACCTTCACCGTGTCAGGGTGACGTCATAACCACTAGACTACGCGCCCGTCGGGCGGCCCACCAGAGTCCCGTTCTTTAGTCTGTCGGCGAAATCGGTTCCGCCGTCAGCCGTAGCCGCCGGGAAACCCGCCGGGATCGGGGTGTTCGTTCCAGTTGAAGTAGCCCATGGATTGGCGCTGGGACTCGCTGACGTCCTTGCGGAGGCCGCCTTGCAACGAGCCGTACGTCTCGCGGATCTGCTCCTCGATCGACCGCGCGCGCAACAACGCCGCCTTCACATGAGCGGCCTCGAGACACTCGCTCCCCGAGACCGCCGCCAGGTCCCCGGCGGTACGGATCAAACCACCGAGCTCGCGCAGTCTAAGTGTGAGCGAGTTGCGCCGGCCGTCGATCAGTTCGGCCCGGCGCCGGGCCTCGAGGATGAGCTGTTCGATCGCCTCGCGCGTCGCGGGCCGGATCCGCCCGTCGGTCGCGATCTCCTGGGCGCAGAACTGGGCGAGCTTCAGGCGATTGGCCTCGGTATCGGGCATCGCGGTATCGAGCAGGACCTCGTAACCGGCACCGGCGATCCGGGAGCGGAGCGGGGAAAGGATCTGCGGGAGGTCCTGGATGTTCGAAGCGGCCACGAGGATGAAATCGCACGGCACGCTGTCCACACGGACGGCGGCCCCTCCCGATTGCGGGTTGCGCCCGCTCACCGGGAAGCGCTTCTCTTGCATCGCGGTCAGGATGTGCCGCTGCAGGTGCCCGAGGTGGGGCAGCTCGTCCAGGAATAGCACCCCTTCGTGCGCCTCGTGGACGGCACCGGGGATGACGCGTTCGTACGGGAGAGTGCCCAACTGGGGGTGCCCGCCGTACGGATCGTGCCGGACGTCGCCGAGCAGCTCGGTCTCGCTCGCCCCCGTCGCCATGACGAAGGTGTTGCGGTCCAGCTTGACGAGGACCTTCCGCGGGCTCTCCTTCTGGAGCAGCCGTCGGCGCTCGAGCGCGCGCTGGTCGAGGATCTTGATCTTGTCTCCCGCCCGCTCGTAGGCGACGACCTCCTCGACCCCGTTGCGGAGCCGCGTCGTGCGGACCGATTCCTGGGGGTTGCCCCCCGGGCTGACCGTCAGCTCGAGAATACCGCCGACGAGGTCCCGGAACGGATTACCGCTACCGGCCGCACCGGGCACGAGCTGCTTGAGGTTCCCGCAGCTCGGGCAGTATCGATCGCCCGGCAGGGAGTAGAAGCTGCACCGCGGGCATCGGTAACCGAGCCGCTCGGAGACGGAGGCCGGGGCATCGGCCGGGCCGATCAGCTCGCCCTCGACCGCACGGGCGGTCTCGTGTTCTTTGTGGACCTCGTCAGCGGAGACGACCTCGACGGTGGGGCGTTCCGGATTCTCGGGGTTGTGCACGACCCGGATCTCGGTCCGCGGCCGGTCGAGGTGCAGCGCGAGCGCCTGCGCGGTCATCGACTTGCCGATGCCAGGGGGGCCCACGAGCAGCAGGTGGCGGTGCTGGTAGGCGGCGATGCGAGCGATCTCGACCGCCTTCTCCTGCCCGATCACCCGCGCGAGCGGGTCCGAGGGAATCGGAATGTCGTCGGTGGTCTCGACGTCCTCGAGCCCGATCGGCGAGCGTCGGGAGGAATCCCCGACCCCATGCGCACCGGATTCGGCCATCAGTAGACGAGAGGACGACCCGTGTCCCCATAAGGGATGCGAGCGGGTCGCAGGCGAACGGCCCGCCCGGAGGGGGCGACGCCCGAAGGGGGCGTCGCCCGGGGAGACGAAGGGCGAGTCTAGCGGGCGCCGGGCGCCTCGAGGTCGCTGCGCGTCATGATCCGCATCGGTTCGGGAACCTTCCCGACCGCGCCGAGCCGGTTCGCGACAACGGTCTCGATCCCCTTCTCGTGGGCGACGTCGAGCAGGCGCTGGCTGACCACCCCATCAAAGACCACGGTCTTGGCCGGGACTTCGAGGGTCGCGAGCGTC
>JAKIWD010000110.1 GCA_022750205.1 Thermoplasmata archaeon | reverse complement strand
GCCGAACAGAACGATATCGCCCAGCGTTGGATCGTAGGCGAGGGCGGGGAGCTCCACGCCGGGGGGTGCTACCGCGCCCGAGACGTTCGTCCACAACCCCCCAGCGAACTTCCACGTGTAGTTCCATTCCAGGGGGAACCGGGGGCCGCCTCCGAAAAGTAGCACGTACCCGTCCGAGACGTCGTAGGTCATGGCGGCCCGAAACGGCTCATTGGGCTGCGTGCCGTTCGTGATGTTGGTCCAGACTCCCGCGACGTACTTCCACGTGTACGGCATTCCGGTGCTGCCGGAGAGGGGGTCGGCCCCGCCATAGAAGAGGAGGTAGTGGTCGGCGTAGTCGTACGTCATCGCCGCCCAGGCGTACCCCGGGGGATGGGCGGTGGTGACCACCTGGGTCCAGTTTCCGGCGCTGAACTGCCAGGTCTCGTTCAGGTACCCGATCCGGCACCCGGGCGCGGGGCCGGCGCATGGCAGGCCATTCGTGAGCACGACGTACCCATCGGCCGCATCGTAGGCCAGAGAAAGGTCGGCGACCGCGGGGGGCGAGACGGCCGGGGTGATGTTGGTCCACGTTCCGGCCTGGAACTTCCAGGTGTCGTTGTAGAATTTCGAGACGTTCCCTCCGCCGAACAGCAGGACGTAGCCCGCGGCGACGTCGTACGTCATCCAGGCCACGCGCCCGGGCGGGCGAGGGGTAATCGGGCCCCCGACCCAACGCAACGTCGAGGTCCGGGGCGCGGTCGACGCGGCGCGAATGCCCGAGGTCGACGGAGCTGGGGATGGGGCGCACGAAGCAGTCTGCGCCGAGGCGACGGGACAGGTCATTCGATCGCCCTCGGCAGGTCCGCTCCCGGCCGCCAAGGAGAGGGCCGCCAGCTGAATTGGGCTCGAGCCGGTTCCGCCCGATCCCGAGATGGCACCTGCGGGCGCGGATGCGCCGCCGGGGAAACTCATCACGGAGATGATCAACGCTAGGGCGCACGCAGCGGCCCAGATCCCCGCGGACTCCCGGAACGGGACTCGCGAAATTCGCAGGACGCCGTCAGGTCGGGGTTGCATTCCGAGCGAACCGACGCTCGGAGTTTTAAGAACACACACTGCCCCGCGCCCTGGGATCGGGCTAGCGCCGACGGATCGGGCACCCACTTGCCAGGACGTGACTCGCACCCTCCCGCGGTTCAAATCCCACGGCGCCCGCTTCCCGTGCTTCGCCGATTCGCGGCCGACTTTGCGGGCCGGCGACTTTCTGTCCCGGAGTGATTCCAGCACGCTGCGTAGGGGGGCCTCACGAACACCGACGGCCGCTAAGTTCCGCCGGACATCGTGAATCCAAACGATCTGTGCCGGGTCGGCCCAGACTTCGAGCGGAGTCGGCCGCTCCTCGGCGGGGGGCCGGCGCGAAATCAGCCGGGCGTGGCTGGGGGGAGCAAGCGGTCGTAGCGGTGGTCCACGAGCGTTCGCAGAGACCCGACCGGAACTTGAACGAGTTCGATGCCCTGGAGTGTCTCCTGCAGGGTCGGGAGAACCGGTCGCCGCGGCTCGACCGCCTTGTCGTCGGAGCGAACGGATCGCCCGAGGGCACCGAGCATCGCTCGCTCGCCATCCAAGACGTAGAGGAAGGGGTAAACTCGGCACTCCTGCGTCAGCGTCCGAAACAGGGCCTCGGGTCGAGCGCCGGGTTTCCACGCTCCGCTGACGAGGACCATCTGGTCCGCGGCATGGCCCCGGAAGGATGGCAGCGATCCCGGGTCGAGAAACACCCGGTGGAGCACGACTCCCTGGGCGACGAGCCGTTGCTGCGAGAACGGGAGACCCAGCGGCCCGACTAGGTGTCCGGCGCGACCGCTCGACGCAGAGTCGAACGCGCGATGGAGAAGTTCGCGCACCGCCCATTTCTGGTGATCCGTGAGGTGCGCGGCTTCCTCCGGCTCCGGCGATCCCCCGAGGCCTCTCGGATAGGCGACGGTGCCCTCCGCGCCGGCGAGGTGCGACCACAGACCCTCGTAGTCGAAGTAAACCGGAACCGACGGACGGTGGAGGTTGGCGATCGTGACCTGCCGCCAGGAGTTGGACGACGGGTTCGCCAGCTCGGTGGCGGTTCGGCGGGCGCTCGCCTCGTCACGATGCAGGAACACCCCGAGGGCGAGCTCGGGCCCGGCGGCCAGGTACACGCACGACGCATCTCCGGCCCAGCGCTTGGTCACCTCGTCCGCGCGGTCCACGAACGGCCGCGCCGCCACCGTCACCGCCCAGGGGAACCCGATCCGCTCGGGCTGGGGGACGTAGCGGTCGCGAAGCCAGCCCTCTGCGTACGCTCGGCGACGCGCGGCGTGGTAGGTGGAGCGGGGGACGGCGATCCGCTTCAGCCGCTCGCGCTCGGTCGCGGCGGCGGCCCCGAGAAGGCCCGCGATGACCCGAGCTTCGGCGGGCGTCAGTTCTCGCACGGGCCTCCCTCCCGGCGAAGGGACGGCGTAGCACGCCGTACATCGCCCGACCGTCGGGAGTGAACATCCGCTTAAGAACCGTGTCCGCCACTGGTCGGTCCGTGGCCCGCCGTGAGAACCCCCGGCTGCCGCGGACGACTCCGCGAGCCCTCTCGATCCTGGTCGTCGCTCTCGGGCTGGTTGGTATCCTCGCCGGTCCCTCGACCGGACTCCTCGGCGCCGCTCCGACCTCTTCGGCGGGGGTGAGCCCGGCGCTCGCGTCGAACCAGACCTGGGCGTACGGAGGCAGCAACTGGGCCAACATCAGCGGCTCGACGAACTCGACCAACGGCTCCGGCACCTACTCCATCCACGCCTTCTTCGGCGTTCAGGTGGTCCTGACGGAGACCAACACGAGCGCCACCACGTTCGAGCTCACCGCCAACCGGACGATGCTCGGTGCGGTCTACGCTTCCTATTGCCGGCCGAACTGCGCGAGCCCGATCGCGACGGGAAATCTGACCCTCCGCGCCTGGGAGGCCTCCCTCGCGAGCGCGAACTTCACGACGACCGCAACCGTCGTCGGCCCGCACGGACCCGTCCCCGCCCTCGCGATCTCGAACTCCTCCGGCCGCAGCTCGGCGGTGCTGACCGAGAGGGCGACGATTCGAATCCTCAGCTCGCCGGCCTCCCACACGGCGACCTGGAACCTCTCCGTCCAGAGCCACGCGGAGGCCAACATCGCATTCTCCCCGGCGCTCGGACTGGTTCCGAACAACCTCTCCGCGACACCGAACTGGTCCGCTTCGAGCGCGTTCACCGGAAAAGGCTCGTGGTCCGCGGGATTCTCCTTCACCCACGTGCCGTTCGTCGGAAGCCCCGTTTCGGCCTCGCGCTCCGGGAACGGCTCGGTCGCCGGTTCGGGAAACGTGACCCTCCTCGGGGCCGATATCGGACCGGTGGTGCTTCGGGGAGGGATCTCGACAACGGCGATCCGCCTCGCGGTGATCGGCCCGTTCGCCGTTCGTGAGGGATTCATCCTCGTCCCGACGGGCGCCGATCTCTTCGGGGGCTCCGGAGACTGGCAGAGCGACTCCGTCGGAGGGGCCACGGCGGGGACGGACGCGGTCGATTTCGCTGCCGCCGGGGGTCCTCACCCCACCATCCTGGCGTCGTCCACCCGCTACGACGCGAGCTCGACCTCGACAGCGAATCGGGGTATCCTGATGGCGGGCCCGACCCCGATGGCGAACCCCGCGGAAGGTACGGGCACCCAGTCGGTGCAGGCGCAGCCCGAGACCGCTGCGCAGGCGAACGTGGCGGCCGGATGCCTGCTCTCGGGAACCTGCGCCGGACCTAGCACCCACTCCCCGGGCCGATTCCCGGCGGGGGGGCTCATCGTTCTCACGGTCGCCGTGGTGGGCCTGACCGTCGCCGTGGTAGGGCTGGTCGTCGCCCGCCAGCCGCCTCGCAAGGAGCCGCCGACGCCCTACGCGAGCCTGTATCCCCCCGGGACGACCGGGCCCGCGCCCCCGCCCGGGCGCCCAACGGCTCCCCCAGCCCCCGCCGACGACCCGTTGGGCCATCTCTGGTAAGAGCCGGGTCCGCGGACTCGACGGAAGGCGTCCCTTCCACGACTGATTCCTGGCAGAACCATTCTCTCCAGAGCAGTCCGTGACGGGCCACTTGGCAGAGTTCAGGGCGGGTGCCGACCCAACTGGAAGGGGTTGAGACGAACGAAATTCCGGCTCGTCAGACGTACTGCTGGTCGTTGTAGCAGTACCAGCGGTTGTACTGGGCCACCCAGGTCGCGGGCTTTCCGCAGCGCGGGCAGATTCCAGCCGCCGGGGCGGCCGGAGCGGCCACGGGCATCGGCGGCGGGCTGGGAGGGGGCGCTGAGGCGGCCATCGGAGGTGCCGCCGGCGGGGGAGCGCCCCAGGCCGGAGGCTGCGCGGGCGGCTGTCCGCCGCCCATCTGCATCTGGCGCTGCCAGTTGATCACGGGGTCGAACTTCAGGTACGCGATCAGCAGGATGATGCCGAGGATGAATCCGAAGATGAACCCGAGGATCATCCAGATCAGCGTCTTGTCCTTCGCCGCCTGATACTGCCCAGCGTCGACCATCCGCTTGATCTCGCTGACCTGCATCCAAATCAGCAACGATATCACGAACGCGAGGAGCGGGAAGATCGCGCCGAAAAGCGCGAATCCCGCGAGGCCGATCGAGGCGAGCGCGACGAGGACCAGGATCTCTCCGATCGCGACGAGGATGAAGATGATCAGGAACACCAGAGCGAGGATCCGCGCGATGTTCAGAATCGATTTCAACGAGCTCAGTTCGGCTGGCTCCATCCCTGGATAGCCACCATACATCGGTTGCGCCGTAAGACCACCTGACCGTCGAAGGCTGGCCCATTCTATTTAATCGTACGGTTCGACCTTTTTTCGGCGCCTCCGAGAAAGGCATCGGGCCATTTCGGCCCCAATCCTGCCGCGCAAACTTGGGTGAGTGACTCGAATCGGAGGAGCGAACCCGTCCCCGGGACGTCGAATCGCTCCGAGCACCTCGCGGTGCAACTCTCTATCCGGCGCGCGGCGCCCGAAGTCCGGGGGCACGGTTCGCCAGCGGGTAGCGGAGGATCGCGGCGATTCCCGCGAACGCTTTCGCCAGCATCTCGCCTTCCTCGCTCTCCGAGGAGATCATCCGGACGTCCGCCCCGGACTCCGCGGCGCGTCGGAACAGCTGCTCCACGAAATCCTCCGTGCCGACCTTCTGGACCGGGCCCCCCGCGCAGTTCGGGCACGGCTCGTTCGTCGGGCGGTCGACGTCGTCGTCGGCGAGGACCTTGACGAACGCCGTCTGGCACTGCCCGCATCGGAACTCGACCCGCTTCTTCCTTAGGCCCTCCGAGACGAGCAGAATTTCCACCGCACCCGCGGCGAGCGCGGTCTCGACGTCGCGTTCTCCATACGCGGCGAGTCCAGTCTCCGCCTTCCGGATCTCCGAGAGGAGGCGCTGGACGATCCGCTTCTCTTCGGTAAGCTCGAGCCCATGGAGCGTCTGGGTCGCGCGCTCGACGAGCTCGCGGAGGCCGTACTCGTCGGTGTAGCCGACGTCGAACAGCGGCTGGACGATCTTCTGCTGGAGCTCGTAGTGGAGGTAGCTTTCCTTGTAGAAGTACTCCTTCGTCGCGCCCGGTCCGCCGAGCAGGATCCCCTTCAGGAGGTCCTTCTTCGGGAGGAACAGGTCGTTGACCATCTCGCCGCACTTCACGAAGAACTCGTGCGCCGCGTGCTCGATCATCCGCTCGAACCGGTGCGCGGACTGCCCACCGCGGCCGTGCTTGCTCGGGACGAGCGACTGCTTGTTGCGGAGAACGTCGATGCGCTTGCCGCGCAGGAGTCCGATCGTCACCTCGGCCCGGTCCATGACGACGAGCCCCCACATCTCGGGCTCGTGGACCATGGAGAGCAATGGGTCGAGCAGGAACGTCGAGTCGCACCGGTAGAGGTAGGTGTTGAGCGGCTCCGGGGGCTCGACGATGAACGTGACCGGCTCCGACTTGTCCGCGCCGACCGCCTTGCTGCCGACGAAGAACGCCACACCGTTCTTCGGTGGCTCCTTGAATTGGCGCACCCGGCCCATGAGCGACTCGATCGCCCACATGACGTTCTTGCGCGTCGTCCGGCTCTTGATGTTCGAGCTCTGCGCGTACTCGTTGCGGAGGTACGACATCACGTCGGAGATCTGCTTGCCCGGCGGCACGTAGAGCGTCACGAGCTCCGTGGCGCGGCCGCGCGCCTGCGCGATCTCGTCGAGCTTGCGACGGAACGAATAACGCGCGAGCTGGGTCTCCGCAGTCTCGCTCACTGCTGCCCTCCAAGCGAGCGCGAGGCAATGGGCTCGGCCGACCGGCCGAGCACGAAGGTTACGGAACTAGAACCGGTGGGCTCGCTCCCCGGGCGGACCAGTCAGAGGAGCTTTCGGATGTGCTCGTCGATGACCTCTTCGGGGTACGCCCCGACGATCCGGTCGACGAGTTTTCCTTCCTTGTAGAAGAGGAGCGTCGGGATGCTCATGATGCCGAGCTGGCCCGCCTTCTCCCCGTGGTCGTCGCTGTTGAGCTTGCCGAAGGCGACCTTTCCCTGGTAGCGGGTGGCGAGGCGCTCGACGATCGGCGAGACCATCCGGCACGGTCCGCACCACGGAGCCCACACGTCCACGACGGCGACCGGGCTACCCGACGAGAACTTGTCGAACCCCGACCCGTCCAACTCTTGAACGCTCATTCCCGGTTCCGTACACGTTTGAATGCTCGACCGCTATTTTAGGAGCATCGGTCGCCGGGCCCCCCCGAGTGGCGTTGGCGCCACCACGCCGCCCGGCGACCGACGGTCTATCTAGGACCGGGTGCATGGGGAAGCGATGCGAGATTCGGTGATCTCTCAGCTCCCCGCCGACGGACCGGAAACCACCATGGCTCCACCGGGGAGCGTCGT
>JAKIWD010000152.1 GCA_022750205.1 Thermoplasmata archaeon | reverse complement strand
TCGGCACCGACCTGTCCAACGAGACCTCCGGCTACTACGCCATCGCACTGTCCAACGACGCCCAGATCACTGTCACGTCGAGCAATCTTTCTGGGTCCACCGGCTCCGGAGCGGACCTCACGTCGGCCACCGATGTCACGCTGACGAACTGCCAGATACGTCAGACCGTGCTGAACGGCGTCCAAGCCAACTCCGTCACCGGGCTTTCCGTGATCGGGAGTTCGTTCGACGGAGACGGAGCCTCGGCGATCTATGCGGCATCCAGTGCCGACGTGCTTGCCTCCGGTAACTCGGCCAACCGGGCTTTCTATGGGTTCTTCCTCGACACGGACGTCGCGGTCACCATAGCGAACAACACGGCCACGGGCGACTCCAGCGGGAGCCTCAGCTCGAACGTCGGCTCAGGGCTTACCGTGGCAGGGAACAACTTCTCCGGCGACGCCGGCTCCGGATCCCTCGCGACGTTCATCGACGCGACCCAGCTGTTCTCGCTCGTCGGGAACAACCTCTCCGGCGATTCCCTCGGCGCCCTCGTTGAGGGGACCGCCGCCGGCGTGATCTGGGGGAATGCGTTCGCCCACGACAACACGTCGTTTTGGATCGACGGGAACGTCTCCGCCCAAATTTCTCACAATGACTTCGTCCAGGACCAACGCTGGCACCTCAACGACGCCGGGCATTCCGACTGGAACGCAACCTATCCGGTGGGAGGCAACTACTGGAGCAACTACACCGGCGCGGACGTACTTCGCGGCCCGGCACAGAACCTGACAGGTTCCGACGGAATAGGAGACACGCCGATGGTGCTCGCTGCGTCGAACCTGGACTACTACCCACTGATGGTGCCTTGGGCCCAGCACGAGGCCGTGTTCGTGGAGACGGGGCTACCGGCGAGGACGCCGTGGGGGGTGGCGCTCAACGGCTCGCCGCGCATGACGAATTCCAACTCGATCGTGGTAAACACGACGTTCGGCACCGAGACCACGTTCGCCTACACCGTCCTCTCCGTGGTCGGTTACACCGTGAGCCCCTTCGCGGGGAGTGTCGTGATCGGGGCTGCGACGGGTGCGGCCAACACCGTCCGAATCGTGTATACCCCTGTGGTCGCTCCGCTGTACTCGGTCGTCTTCGATGAGGCCGGGCTCCTACCGGGAACGCCCTGGTCGGTCACGATGAACGGCACGACCGTCCGGAGCCTGAACGCGACAGCGAGTTTCCTGCTCGAGAACGGAAGTTACTCGTTCCAGGTCACTCCCATCGCGGGATATTCCGTCACGCCGGGCACCGGTGCGGTGTCGGTGGACGGGGCGTCCCAGACCCGGTCGGTTACCTTCGCGACCGTCCTATACCTGGCGACGGTGGTTGAGTCGGGGCTTTCCGCTGGGACCTCGTGGACGGCTACGATCAACGGCAACGCGACCATGGGGGTCGGGACGAGCGCGTCGCGCATGCTGGCCAACGGGTCGTACGTCGTGGTGGCTCAGCCCATCGCCGGCTACACGTTGACTCCCACCGCCACGACGTTGGTGGTCGCTGGCGGGCCGTCGGCGCTCTACGTCGTCTACACCGCTAACCCGAGCGCGCCGCCTCCCTCGAGATCGCCGTTGCCGACGCTGACCAGCGCTCAGAGCGTGACTCTCTTCTGGATCGTCATCGTGGTCCTCGCCACCCTAGCTGCGGTCGGATGGATTTTCGCGTTGCGACGGCGACCCGGGAAGCCGTCCCCCGACACCGCTCAATCGACGACGGCTCCGGCGGCCGGGCGGCCAAGTTGGGTTGAGCCTCCGCCTCCCCCACCCACGCGCTGACGCCGAGGGAGTTCAGCGACCCCGTAAGGGCCAGAAGCCCCCCAGCACAGAGGCCTCGCGCGGCCGGGGAGCCACGGGGGCCGCCCCGATACGGTCCCCGAACCCGCGCCGAGGCCCGGACGGACTACCGCGAGGATTCTGACGAGGACCTCGAGCGGCCGATCCACCCGCGGTTCAGCGTCTGGGACGCGACGAGCGGGCTCCCGGACGACTCCTGCAAAGCCAACGAGCGTGCGGCGGAGCGAAGGCTTCGGGATCTCCGAGGACGAGTCAAAGCGGCCCAGGCGGCCCTATCGGCCAATCCGGTCGCCCAAGACGCCCTCCGAGCCGACTGGCGCCGCGAGGCGGCGTTCTACGCGCGGTTCGGGATCATGCGAGCCACCGCGCGGCAAGTCCGCAGGCTGCGGCCCAGATCAACAAGCCCAGTGTGACGTCGAGAAAGAGTTGCAGACCGATTACACCCGCATAGACCAGCACAGTCCAGACCGCGACCGTAGCTAGGAGCGCGTAGGCGAGGGAGCGGAGGACACGGCTCCAACTGTCCGCCGAATCTGCGTTCCGTGCCGATTTCCCCTGCATCTCAACAGGGACCAAAGCACCCTCCCGGCGCATCCCTTCTTCGGGGCGCCCGAAGACCCATGAAGAAAACGAGGCGATGGTCAACTGGCGGCGGTTCACCTACCGGCACGTGACGAGTGGGCTCCCAGACGACTCCCGCGAGGCAAACGAGCGCGGGGCGGAGCGGAGGATCCGCGACCATCGCGAAGTCAACTAGTACTTCTTCGGCCTCCATCGAAGAGAGGGTTTGAAAATGACACGGGTCCGAGTTGAGGGCTTCACCATCTCTCTGGACGGCTTCGGAGCTGGTCCGAATCAGGATCTCAGCAATCCGCTCGGCGTAGGGGGGACAGATTTGCACGAATGGCTAGTCTCGACACGCACTTTCCAACGAGCCCACTTTGGCGCTGACGGTGGAACAACGGGGATCGATGACGACTTCGCGGCGCGGGGCAGCAAGAATGTTGGCGCCTGGATCCTCGGACGAAACATGTTCGGACCGAGCCGCGGTTCGTGGCACGACATGAGCTGGAAAGGCTGGTGGGGGGAGAACCCAGTCTATCACGGTCCAACGTTCATCTTGACGCATCACGCGCGTCTGCCTATCCCGATGGAAGGTGGAACGACGTTCTACTTCGTCACGGGCGGTATCCACGAGGCGCTGGACCGGGCGCGTGAGGCAGCCAACGGAATGGATGTTCGCATTGCCGGTGGACCCAACACGATCCAGCAATACCTTCGTGCGGGCCTCATCGACGAGCTGCACCTCGCCATCTCGCCGGTCCTGCTGGGCGGGGGAGAGCGACTGTTCGAGGGGATTGACATGCGAGCGTTGGGCTACGAATGCGTTCAGTTCTTTGCGTCGGAGAAAGCCACCCATGTTGTACTTCGGCGCCTAGGGCACAATGACGCCTAATCACCGGCTCCGCGGCGGCGCGGAGGCGCGGTCCGCTGTTGCGGTCGGCATTAAGTAACCGGAACCGCGGTCCTCGGTTAGGGTCGGTTTGTCCGTAACTCGAGTCGCAGCAATTCCACGGCGACGGCCCAGGTCCTCGCTTACGGTGGCCGCGGTCCTCGCCCTTGTTCTCGTGCTGATCGCGTCGCCGAGCTTCGGCATCCCGGGCGCCAGCCGAGGTGGGCCGACCTTGGCGCCAGCCGCTCCCGATTCAGCCCCCGTTCGATCGACATCGGCTGTCCCGAGCAACTTCAGCTACTGCGCACCGTTCGGAGCGAGCCCGGCGGCCATCGCAAACCTGCCCAACTACACGGCGAATGTCTCCGCAGTGTGGTCCGTACTCTGCAATCGGTCCGCGTACATCGCTGTGGTCAATGAGTGGGGAGGCGTACGGCTCATCAACTCGGGGAACAACCCGTCCTACTGGCTCGCCACCAACCTGAGTGTTCAAACCGGCGACGTGAGTGGTGGGATTCCCACCGTCTACTTCGTGGTGTCCTGGGCGACCGCTTGCGAAAACATGACACTCGGACCGGCAAGTGAGGAGTGCAGCTACGATGAGTCTTGGGACGGGAACCTTTCGACGGACCACCTGAGCGGACCGTTCAGCTCGGAGCGTATCTCCACGTGCTCCTGTGGGCCGAGTTTTGCCGCGGCTTCTCCATTCCCCATCG
>JAKIWD010000132.1 GCA_022750205.1 Thermoplasmata archaeon | reverse complement strand
GACGATCAGGTGGCCCCGTAATGGCTCGCGCGGCAGACCGGGCAGGCGGGTGCCGTAGGTGCTAGCTGGCTTCGCTCTCGACTTCATGGGTGAGCCTCGTCTCGGTCGGGAACCCCTCGAGGAGGGGACGGATCTCGCGGCGCAGTTCGGCGTGGACGGTCTCGACGGGTCGGGCCGCGTCGATGACGGTGAAGCCGTCGCGCGTCGCGCACTGCTCGTACTCGCGCTTGAGGCGCGACTGGAACCGCTCGTAGCTCTCGTTGACGTCGTGGGAGAGACCCATGTCCATGCCGGCCTCGTAGTAGGAGATCTTCTGGCGCGAGGCGATCTTGCGTCCGAGCGACACGGCGACCGGTACTCGGAAGTAGAACGTCTTGTCCGGGATCGGCGCGAAGCTGTACATGTTCCGGACCCAGAGCGGGTCGCATCCCCGCGCGGCATCGCGCACGAAGGCGGTGTAGACGTACCGGTCGCAGATCACGAGGTAGCCCGCCCGCAGCGGGGGCAGGATGTGACGTTCGAAACGGTCCGCGAAATCAGTGGCGTGTAAGAGCGAGAACGTCGTCGGCGTCAGCAGCCCTTTCTTCTTGCCGCGCCGGATCGTGTCGGAGATCAGCTCGGAGCTGTTCCACTCCGTGAAGAAGACGCGGTAGCCGCGGGCCCCCAGCCACTTGGAGACGAGGCGCGCCTGGGTCGATTTGCCGCTCCCATCCAGGCCCTCGAAGACCAGAAGTCGGCCGGGTTGGCCATGGACCCGCGAGCTACTCACTGCTGCCACGGATCTCCACCTCCAGGTCGAACGCGCGCTTAAGGGGCTTGCGCAGCCGGTTCAGCGTGCGCGGGGAGAGCCCGCGCGCCCCTTCCGTTGAGAGCGAGATGTGGAGGGCGCCGGAGGGCGCCCGCTGGAACCGGACCTGGTCGTCGGTGAGCGTCTCGGCCGCGTAGAGCACGACGCCGAGCGAGTGGGCGTGGCGCACGTCGTCCTTGTCGACCACCCCCTTGAGCTCCTTGACCGCTTCGACCGGCAGATCGTCGCCATCGTGCTGGTACGCGATGAGCGACGCGAGCAGAAGCTCCCGGTGGTCCAGCCCGACCACCGGGAAGTGTCGAAGCAGGTAGGAGGTGTGCCGCGCGTGGCCCCACAGGTCGATCGCTGCGCCCGCATCGTGGAAGAGCGCGGCCGCGCGGAGCGCCCGTCGCTCGGCCGCTCCCCAGTGCTCGGTCGGGGCCAGCTGTTCGAACAGGCGTATCGTCCGCCGCGCGAGCGCCTCGGCGCGGGGAAGCGAGTAGCCGAACGCCAGGCTGGCCGTCGTGGCCGCCCGCAGGACGAGGGTGTCGCTCGGCGCGGGCACCGTAAGTCCGAGCGACTCCTGGGCGAGCCCGTCGCGGATCCCCATCCCGCTCACGCGGATCTGGGGTCGGTCGGTGGCGCGGAGCAGCTCGAGGATCGTATAGAGACCGGCCACCAGGACGTCCGCTCGGTCCCCACCGATCCCCCGGACATCCCGTCGCTTCTCGGCCGGGAGCCCGGACAGGAGCTCCGCGAGCGCCTCGAGCTCGCGTCGTCGCAACGGGTAGCCGTGGACGCGGGTGAGGGGGTAGGCCTTCAGGCCGATCGAGACCCGGGCGAGCGTCCGAACGGTCCCGCCGACGCCGTGCAGCTCGAGCTCGCCGCGCTCCGCCGCGGGCGGCAGCTTCTCCTCGAGGAACGCGCGGACGTGTGCCCGCAGTTCCTCGATCTCCCGTTCTTTCGGGGGGTCGTGCGCGAAGAACTCCTCGGTGAGGCGCAGGCCACCCAGCGGGAGGCTTACCGCCGAGTGGAAGGCCCCCCGACGCACGGAAGCCAGCTGGAACGAGCCTCCGCCCAGATCGGCGATGAGATCGTTGCTCAGCTCCCACGCCGACGCGACCCCGAGGTACGCGTAGCGTCCTTCCTCCTCGCCGGTCAGGATCCGCAGGGGGATGCCCGTCTCCCGGACGGCCCGCTCGACGAACGCGGCGCCGTCGGCGGCGTCGCGTACCGCCGAGGTCGCCACGGCGATGACCGGTGGTCGACCCAATCCCTCGAGCGTGCGCGCGAACCGGCGCAACGATCCCAGGCCCCGGGCGATGGCGTCCTCATGGAGGTGACCGCCATGGCCGACCCCCTCGCCGAGCCGGGGGACCTCCTTGCGCTGCGCGATCGCGCGGGGAAGCCCTCCCTCGGGCGATTCATACACGACCAGCCGGGCGGTGTTCGACCCGACGTCGATGACGCCGAGGCGACGGAGGGCCGGAAGGGCCGCCTCCACCTCGGCGGGGGGTCGGAGGCTCGTGACCGGGACCGCCAACGCCGCCTCCTGATCCGTGCCCGTCAGAACGATAACCCAACGGGGAGGCCGGCCTTGGGGCGTTTGATGCGCGTCAGCCGTTCGCCCGTCATCATGTAGGCAACGTGGTCCCCGATATTTACCGCGTGGTCGGCGAGGCGCTCGAAGTAGCGATTGATCAGGATCAGCTGGGCGCCGGTCTCGGGCTTGAGCGTGCGCTCGCCCATGCGGGTGACGATCTCGCGGAACACCTGGTCGTGCAGGCTGTCGACGGCATCGTCCTCCTGGATCATGTTGCGGACGGGCTGGGCATCGCGGTGGAGGAAGGCGTCGGTCGCATGATCGATCATCTCCAGCGTGAGCTCCCCCATCTTCGAGAGTCGGCCCAGTCGCTGGACCTCGTCCAGCTGGTCGGCCGGAAGCTCGCGGGCGATCTCGGCGATGTCGCGGGAGTAGCGCCCGATCCGGTCGAGGTCGGTGGTGATCTCGAGCGAGGCGGTGATCGTGCGGAGGTCGCGCGCGACCGGTGCGTGCAGCGCGATGATCTCGACGCAACGGGCCGTGATCGCGAGCTTGAGTCCGTAGATCTCCTGGTCGATGGTGAAGACGGCATCGGCTTCGGCCGTCTTGCCGCGCTCCAGGCTCTCGATCGCCTTGCGGATGGAGAGCTTGGCGAGCTCGGCGATCGTCACCATGTTCTCGCTCAGCTGGTCGAGCCCCTCGGTGAACGCCTTGCGCTCGGCGTGCTCGGGCATCAGCCGAACCTCCCGGTGATGTAGCCTTCGGTCAATTTCTGCTCCGGCTGCTCGAACAGCTTCTTGGTCTCGCCGTACTCGATCAGCTTTCCCAGGTAGAAGAAGGCGGTCTTGTTCGCCACGCGGGCTGCTTGCTGCATGTTGTGCGTCACGATGATCACCATGTACTCGCGCTTGAGGTCGAAGATCAGGTCCTCGATCTTGGCCGTCGCGATCGGGTCGAGGGACGAGGCGGGTTCGTCCATGAGGAGGACCTCGGGCTCGACCGCGAGGGCTCGGGCGATGCACAGGCGTTGTTGTTGACCGCCCGACAGCCGGATGGCCGGGTGGTCGAGGTTGTCCTTGACCTCCTCCCACAGGGCGGCCTGTTTGAGGCTGCGGACGACATGGGTGTGGACGATCTCGGGGTCCTTGGTCCCGTTCAGCCGCAGCCCCGACGCCACGTTGCCGTAGATCGACATCGTCGGGAACGGGTTCGGCTTCTGGAAGACCATCCCGATGCGGCGCCGCACCTTCACCGGGTCGAGGTCGTAGATGTTCTCCCCGTCCAGGATGACCTGCCCCTCCGCCCGGGCCCCGGGGGCGGTCTCGTGGATGCGGTTCAGGCAGCGGATGAACGTCGACTTGCCGCAGCCGGAGGGGCCGATGATCGCCGTGACGGCCTTGTCGTCGAACTGAAGCCGGATGTCCTCGATCGCGGCCTTGCGGCCGTACCAGGCGGTCAGCCCCTCCACCCGGAGCTTGGCCGACGGGGTCGGGGTGGGGGGATCGGGCATGGTTACGGAGCTCCGTAGCGTTGGCGCAACGCGAGGCGCGCCGCCACGCTGATGCTGAGCATGAGGAGGACCAGAATGAGGGTTGCCCCCCAGGCGTCCGCCTGCCAGTTGGGGTACGGACTCTGGACCCAGTTGTAGATCGAATACGTCAGCGAGGCCGTCTGCTGGTGCAACCCGTCCGCCGGGACGAACCGGAACGGGTTCCCGGCGTCCAGGATGATCAGCGGAGCGGTCTCTCCGGCCGCGCGCGCCACCGCGAGCAGGGCGCCGGTGATCACGGCGGACCGTCCCGTGCTGAGCACGATGCGCGTCACCACCCGGTGCCGCGGCAGCCCGAGAGCCAGTGCGGCCTCCCGGGTCTGGACCGAGACGGAGCGGAGCGCCTCTTCCGAGGTCCGCGCGACGATCGGGATCATGATCAGTGCCAGCGCGACCCCCGCCGAGAGGACGCTCAGGACGTAGCTGGTCGGGATCACGCCGTCCGAGGCGAGGAGGTAGACCAGGCCGAACACCACGATCGCGAGGACGATCGACGGGACGCCCGTCAGCACGTCCGCGAGGAAACGCGCGGTCCGGCCGAACCGGTTGTTGCCATACTCTGACAGGTAGATCCCGGCGAGGATCCCGATCGGGAGGGCGATGAGCCCGGCGATCACGATCAGCAAGAGGGTCCCCTCGATCGAATTGGCGACGCCGCCGTACTGGCAGCCGGACTGGAGGTTGGGGTTGCACGGGAGCGGGGAATTCTGCGTCAGGAACCCGATGCTGAGGACCTTCCCGCCGTTCACGACGGACGTGTAGAGGATGTCTCCCAGGGGGAGGATCGCAAGCCCCACGCAGAGGAGAGCCAGGACCGAGACGAGGTAGCTGACGAGCTTGCGGCGGACGTCGCGGTCGAACTTCATGCGGCCGCCTCCTCGAACACGGCGCCGCGACGGACCAGGAGGCGCGCCCCGATGTTGATGACCAGCGAGACGGCCATGAGGATCAAGCCGAGCTCCAGGAGCCCGGCGTGCTCGAACGGGGCCGCCTCCCCGAACTCGTTCGCGATGAACGCGGCGATGCTCGTCCCGGCCCCGAACAGGCTCGAGGAGACCGCGTACGTGTTGCCGATCACGAGCACCACGGCGATCGTCTCGCCGACCGCTCGGCCGAGACCGAGCGTGATCGCGCCCAGGATCCCCCGCCGGGCGTACGGGATCACGGACAGGCGCGTCGACTCCCACCGGGTGGCGCCGAGGCTCAACGCCGCCTCCCGCTGTTCTCGGGGCACGGTCAGGAACGCCTCCCGCGTGATCGCCGAGATCGTCGGGATGACCATGATCGCGAGAATGACACCCGCCGTCAGGTAGCCGTAACCGGTGTAGCCAGTGCTCGGCTCCGCGAAAAGTCCCGCGAGACCGGGAACGTGGCCCAGGGTGGCGCCCAGGTCCGGTTCGACGATCGTCGCCATGATCGGGACGAGGATGATCCGCCCCCACAGACCGTAGACGACCGACGGGATGGCGGCGAGAAGCTCGATGACGAACGAAAGTCCCCCCCGCAGGAACACCGGCGAGAGCTCCGTCAGGAACATGGCGATCCCGAGGCTGAGCGGGACGCCGATCAGCATACCGATCAGCGCGACGACGAGCGTCCCGTAGATCGCAGGTCCGGCCCCAAAAACGACCGGGGAGAGGACCGTGGGGTTGGGGTTCCAGACGTTCCCCCATAGAAAGCCGATGCCAAAGGCGCGGAACGTCGGCTGGGAGGCCTCGACGAGGACCAGCACGGTCAAGGCGAAGAGGGCGACGATGACCGCGGTCGCCGCCCCCGTCAGGCCGCGAAAGAGTTGGTCGCCAAGGGCG
>JAKIWD010000138.1 GCA_022750205.1 Thermoplasmata archaeon | reverse complement strand
TCCCTCCCTGGGAGATCCGCTCACGAGCGGCCGAGATCCTCGAGGCTCGCTCGCATGCAAATGGGCCCCCGGGTTCACGTGCCAGGGTGAGCTCCACCATCCGCGCGTCGGCCGCGTTGTCATCGACGACGAGGACGCGAAGGGGAGTACCGCCCACGCCGCGGATTCCCGAAGTCTACGTCGGGGGGAGTTCCACCGCGGTGAACCAGAAGCTTTCGATCTCCCGGACCACCCGATGGAACTGGGCGAAGTCGATGGGTTTGCGAACGTAGCAGTTAGCGTGCAGATCGTACGCCCGGACGATGTCCTCCTCGGCCTCGGAGGAGGTCATGATGACGACCGGGATGCGGCGAAGGTCCTCGTCGGCCTTGACTTCCCGGAGCACCTCCCGCCCGTCCTTCTTGGGCATGTTGAGGTCGAGGAAAATCAGGTTCGGCCGGGGTTTCTGCGCGTACTGGCCCTGTCGCCGCAGGAAGGCGATCGCCTCCACCCCGTCGGGCACCGAGTGAATCTCGTTGAGGATCTTGCTGTCGTGCATGACCTCTCGAATGAGCCGCACATCGGCCGGGTTGTCCTCGGCAAGGAGAATCTGCACCGGACGGGCGCCGTCCGCTCGGGGAGCGGTCATTTCAGCGACGTGATGCGAGGGGGAGCGCCATGAACCTTGCGGTCGCGCACCCCGTTGAACGGCGGAGCGACGCGCCCGGGGGGAATGGAGTGAATCAGATCGATCAAACGAGATCGCGCAGCCGCTCCTCGATCAATGACTGGGCTTGACGCCGCAGCCGATCCTCGGCGGGGCTAGGGGCCGCCAGCTTGGGCGGTGTCGGAGGTCGTTGACTCGAGGGGAGCGTGAAATGAAAGGCACTTCCCTCGCCCGCGCGGCCGGCACTTTCGACCCAGATCCGTCCGCCGTGTCGCTCGACCACCTTCTTGCAGACGGCGAGCCCAATTCCGGATCCGGGATACTCCTCACGGGTGTGGAGGCGCTGGAAGATGACGAAGATCCGCTCCTGATACTCGGGTGCGATGCCGAGGCCGTCGTCCCGGACGGAGAATATCCACTCGTCCCCGTTCCGCGCCGCCTCGATCTGAATGTGGGGGCTCTGAGCGCCTCGGAATTTCAACGCGTTTCCCACTAAGTTCTGCAGAACCTGCCCGAGCTGGACCCGATCCCCTTCCACCTCGGGTAGGGGCCCGTGCGTCACCGTCGCCCCGCTCTCGGCGATCGCCGGTCGCAACGTCGCCAACGCGGTCGCGAGCACCGTTTCCATCGAGACCCGTTCGAACGAGCGGGCCCGAGAGTCGAGGCGGGCGTACGTCAACAGATCATCCACGAGTTCCCGCATCCGCGCGGCGCCCTGTTGGGCGAACGCGAGGAACTCGTTCGCGTCCGCGTCCAGCTGGGCGCCGTATCGCTGTTGGAGGAGCTGGGTGTAGCTGCCGACCATCCGAATCGGCTCCTGCAAATCGTGCGACGCGACGTACGCGAACTGCTCGAGGTCGCGATTGGAACGGGCGAGCTGCGCGGCACGTCCGGCCAGGGCAGTGACCAGTTCCGCTTTCTCGGAGACATCTTGGAAGTAGAACCCATTGATGCGGCGGCCGAGTACGGTCGCACTCTGTACGGTGACTTCCAACGTGGCCTCTCCCCCATCGCGTCGGCGTCCGAGGAGCCGAACATGGGCGGCCGCGCCGTCGGGGACGGCGGCTTGGAGGAGACTCGTAAACTCCGTCTGACTTGATTCCGAGACGAGATCGTTCACGCGGAGCCCGGCGAGCTCGGTGTCGGGGTACCCTAGGAGGGGAGGTGAGGCCGGGTTGGCGTACTGGATCGCCCCGGATTCGTCGGCCAGGATCAGTCCACCGGGCGCCACGTGGTGGAGCAAGGTCGACCGTTGCTCGGAGGCGTTGACCTGGCGTTCCCTCGTGAACAAGACGATCGTGATGATCAGGAGCAAGGGGACTGTCAGCACGACGGGAACGAGGCGTGCGAATTGACTCGGGTCGGAGAATGCACCGGGCGCGGGCGACACTTGAAGCCCCCAGAGGAGCGCCACCAGTACGCTGAACGTCAGCAACCAACAGACGATTCGGAGCACCTCCAATCGAGAGAGCTCTCTCATTCCCGTCGGCCCTGGGCGCGGTCGCGTGCGCTGCCGGAGGTCCGGGCAGGTGGGGTCCCGGAACTGCCCCGCGACGGGAACTCGTTCACGGGGTGGTGGCGACCCGCTGCGCGTCGGGGCCACCCGCCCCTGCCACCGAGCTGGAGAGTCGTTCTCTGACCCAATGGGGGGGTGAGTACGCCGCGAGGGTGAGCAAGGCTGATCCCGCTTCGAGGAGTCCCTTGACGAGTCCCCAAGAAGCCGGGCTGGATGGGATGAATAGGGCGGCGGAGAACCAGAGGAGGATGCTCAGGCTGACGAGGGTGATGCGATATCGTTGGGCCGGGTCGCGCGTCGAGCGGAGGAGCGAGAGATAGGCGAACGCCCCGGCGAACTCCGGCACGAGAAGCCCGAATACCACGAAGTCCACCAGAGGGCCCAGCACGACTGGATGCGCGTACGTTAGGGTCAACGAACCTGCCTGGATATGCGCGCCAATCGGGACTTCGGAGATCTCGAAATAGAGAACGGCCACGTAGAAGACCGCGTAGAAGGCACTGAGCGGCACCAGGTAGTAGCGCCCCGTGTAGACGTACGTGAGGTAGCCGACCAAGCCCCAGAGGATGGCGCAATCGAGGAGGACGATGACGAACTCGGCGGTCTCGGCGACCGGAAGCGTCAACCAACCTAGCGTTGCGAGGAGCACGGCCGCCCCACCTAGAACGGCGGTTCCGGAAAGCCCCGCCCACCAGAGGGTGAACTGCCGAGAGGCCAGCACCGCGGCCGGAGCGACCTGGCGCTGCGACAATCGGTACGCGACGTAGGCGTAGGCCGCGGCCGAGAATACGCTCGTGACACCTACGGCTTCATTCCAGGGGTCGGACATCTTCGCGAGCCCCCTCAACCAACCCGAGGCTCGGAGTCGTACCCCTCGATCCGAGTCCCCGCCTGAGACGGGGAGATCCCCCGGTAGCGGCGCATTGGAAGTTCGTACGCGTTTTCGGGGCTTAAGGCACTATCGAACACTCGGCAGCGCCCGGCGGCGAAGGCACTCATCGCCAGTGTTGGAGGTCGCGCCTGGCGATCGACGTAGGACGGACAACTTCCGTCAGCGGGGTCGTCGGGGTGTCAGTCGATTAGCATTTCGATACGCTAATACCCTAGGCTTCCCCATCAATCCCATGGGTCGGGGCCCCACCATGGCTCCGGGAACCGGTTCCCGATGAGTTCCGCAGTCCGACTTCCTTCCGAGCTCCGCGAGTTCCTCGCTCTCCGGGGACCTCAATCGCTGTTGGTACGAGGTCCGCCCGGCTCGGGAAAATCGACGCTCTGTCTCGCGCTTCTCGAAGCCTCCCCGGGGGAGCGCGTACTCGTGACGAGCCGGGTCTCGGATTCCGAACTGCATCGGGAGTTCCCGTGGATGGGGGAAAACGGCACCCACGGGATCCAGGTGGTGGACTCCAGTGACACCGAGGCCCCGTTCCGCGGCGGGATGGCGACGGCGACCCAATCACTCCTCCTCGATAGCGGTTCGTCGAAGGAAACGGAGGCGTTCGCGGAGTTCTTGCTTCTGCCGGGCCCCATTCAAGAAGCTTGGAGCCGCCTACCCGCGGACAAGCCGGCGACGGTGGTCATCGATTCATGGGATGCCCTGGTCGAACACTATCTCGGGCTCCGCAGCCACAAGCCGGCCGAGCCGATCGACCGTGCGGAGATCGAGCGCATGCTTCTGCGGCGGATGGGCCGGTCTCCGTGTCATCTCATCCTCGTGCTGGAGCGTGAGGAGCAGACGCAGCTCGACTATCTGGTCAATGGCGTCGTGGTAACCCGTCGGGAAATGAACCACGACCGTTTGGAACGGTGGCTCCTCCTTCCGAAGCTCCGGGGCATCCGGGTGGCGCATTCCTCCTACCCGTACACTGTCGAGGGGGCCAAGTTCCAGTGCATCGAGCCCGTCGGTATCTCGTCGGAGCTCTCCCGTCGGCCGTTCGACCCGGAACCCGAGCCGATGGCCCGGATGCTCTGGCCGGGATCGCGTACGTTCGCCGAGAGCTTTGGCCGGCTACCGCTCGGCGCGCTCAGCCTGCTGGAGGCGGACGATGACCTCCCGGACCAGATGCTCCAGTATCTAGTGCGACCGGCCATCGGCTCCACGCTGAGCCGGGGCGGCCACGTGTTGCTCGTGCCCTCCGGGGCGCTGTCCGCCGAGGACATCTGGCGTTCGGTAGAAGGGAGCGTGACGACGGCCCGCCTCCATGAGAGTTTCCGCATCGTGGACGTCAGCCGGGAGGTCGGTCCCAGCGCGATCGACGGATGCGCGGACCTGGTCCCATCCATCATCTCTCCGAGCGCGGTGATCCCGACGCTCTCCAACCCGGAGGCGCAAGAAGGGGAGCTCACTGGATGGCTCAAAGGGTCTACCCCCGGCGGAAGCCCGGGGCTGGTCGTCGTCTACATCAGCGGTCTCGAATCGCTGGCCGCCGCGCTCCGGGTCAATATCACCCCCGAGGTCGCTGCGAGCTTCATCGCCGGTATCCAGGCGACGCTCGGTGGGTCGAACCTCCACATGCTCACCATCGGCCGCACCGACTCGCCGCTGTTCAAGGCCACCCGAACGTTGGCGACGAAGCGGATCCGCGTCCAGCAGCGCCAGGACCGGGTCTTCCTCTACGGCTCTCGACCCTGGACCCCCGGGTTCGTCCTCACGGACGCTTCGGGCAGCGGACCATACGATCTGCTCCGCATCGTCTGACCTCGATCGAGGGGGGTCATCGGGGGAGGGC
>JAKIWD010000072.1 GCA_022750205.1 Thermoplasmata archaeon | reverse complement strand
TGCTCGTGGTCGCCGGCGGGTTCGCGGTGAAGGAGATGCGTGCGCGCGTCACCCGCCTGTTCTCCGGCCTGCCAGCCTCGGGCGAAGATCCGACGGTGCGCACCGTGGAACCTCCCCCGAACGCGGCCCGGAGGGCGACGCTGGTCGGTCCAGGGACGACCCCGTACGTCGAGGTGGGCTGGCGGGCGCCGGCGATCACCGACCCGGCGACCCCCGCGGCGATCCTGCTCGATCTGCTGCTCGGGGGCGAGAGCCGCATGTTCGCGGTCGGAGGCACCTGGGGCCGCGCCCGCGAACACCCGGCCTCCCGCCTCTACACGGCCCTGGTCGACCCGGGCTTGGCTGTACGGGCGGTCAGCGAGTTCCGACCGCGGGTCCATCCCGGTCAATTCACGGTCCAAGTCCAGACCGCACGCGGGATCCGCGCCGAACGGGTCGAAGCGGCGCTGGATGCCGAGATCGCGCGACTGACCCGCCGCGGTCCGAGCTCCACGGAGCTCGCCGAGGCGCGGGTCAAGCTTCGCCGGGCGTCGACGCTCGCCTACGAGGGTGCCACCCGGATCGGCTTCCGACTGGGGTACTTCGCGATGCTCGGGGAGAGGAGCCTCGAATCGGACCTGCTCCGGAGCGTGCTCAAGATCACGCGATCGGAAGCGCGTGATGCCGCCGTTTCCCTCTTCCGGACGGAGGCGCGCACGACCGTCTGGTACGAGCCCACGGAGGCTGCCCATGGCGAGTGAGCGGGTCGACCCCACGCGCGTATCGCGGCGCCTCCTCGACAGCGGGATGGAGCTGGTCCACCAGCCATCGCCCCCCTCCGCCGCGAGCTTCTCCGCGACGTACATCGGCCCGGCGGGGTGGGCCTACGACGCGCCCGCGGAAGCCGGGACGGCCGTGGCCACCACGCAGCTGCTTTCGAGCGGCGCAGGCCCCTGGGACCGGGTCGCGTTCGACCGGCGCCTCGATCAACTCGGCTCGACGTTCAGCCGACGGTGCGACCCAGAGTCGGTGGAGGTCGCGGTGTGGGGGCCGGAAGCCGAGTGGCGCGCCCTCGTCGACCTGCTGGCGCAGGTCGTGCTACACCCCCGGCTGGAGGCGAGCGATCTGGAGCGGGTGCGCCGGCAATTGATCGAACGCCAACTGCGCGAAGCGACCCAACCGGACAGTCGCGCCGAGGTCGAGCTCGCTCACACCGTCTTTCCGAAAGGGCATCCCTACCGGGAATCGGGGATCGGGACGCGTTCGACCATCGCCCGTCTCCGCCGGGAGACCGTTCGCGCGTTCCACCGCCGTCATTTTACCCCCGAGGGGGCCCAACTCGTCCTCACGGGACGGGCGAATACCGACACCGTAGCGCGATACCTCGATCGCGCGTTCCGGGGGTGGTCCCAGCAGCGGGTCCCTCCGCCCCCCGATACCCCGACGCTTCGGACCCCCTCCCAGGAACCGGTCCGGATCACGCTCCCGGGAACCGCTCAGGTCGAGATCCGGATGGGGGGCGGCTCCATCCCCCGGCTTTCGCCGGAGTTCCCGGGATCGTATCTGGCGAACCAGGTCCTCGGCGGGCGGTCGCTCCTCTCGCGACTGTTCCAGGTGGTCCGCGAAAAGCACGGGTTGGCCTATCACGCGTCGAGCGAGCTCGAGGCCATGCGTTGGGGTGGCTACTGGGAGGCGGCGGCCGGAACCGGTCCAGAACGGGTCGACGACACCCTTCGCCTGCTCGCCCGAGAGGTCCGGCGGATCGCCGAGGAGGAGGTCCCGCTCGCCGAGATCAAGTCGATCCGCGAGAGCGCCATCGGCGAGCTCCCCCTTTCGTTGGAAACGACGAGCGGCGCGCACCAGCTCGCCTGCGACATCGCGTACCATCACCTCCCGGAGGAGTTCCTGCATCGATGGCCCGACACCCTGCGGGAGTTGACGCCCGCCCGCATCCGCGCCGCGGCCTCGACCGCGCTCGATGCGCGCCGCGCGGCCACCGTCGTGGCGGGCCCGCCTTCCGTCGGAAACCGGCCCCCGCGCCGCTGACCGGGAACCACCCGGGATACCCCCGCGCCCTCCTGTCGGAGCGCCGGACGCGTGTAGATGCGCACTCAAGCGAGTACGTATAAATAGGGCATCCGGTGTAGGACCGGGCATGCCGGGCAACCGACAGAACGACCGCGACGCGATGGGCATGCTCCGAAAGAACATCACGATCACCCACGAGGAGAATGCCTTCCTCACCCGTCACCCCGAGATCAACCAAAGCGCTCTGTTCCGCCAGATCGTCGAGAGCATGATGCTGGCCGAGAAGGCCCCCCACGTCGCATCCGTGCAGAACGTGCGCCTCGGCAAAGCGGTGTACCGCAGCGGCGCGATCATGTACCAGCGTTCCGAGAAGCGGCGCGCGTCGTCCAGCGAGTAGTCACCCCGAGATCCGGCGCGCGGCGGCCCCGTCCGAGAGGCGGGGGCCCATCGCGGCCCCGACCTCCGTCCGCGCATCCGCCGCCCGCGCGAAGAGGGCTCCTTGGGCACCGGGGGTCATGGTCACGGCGTGCCGTGCCGTCGCGACATCCATCGTTTCCAGGGCGTGGCGGGAGATCAGGTGGCCGAACGCCCAGCGGCGTTTGAGAGCGAGGTCGGTGAAATGCGGCGCATAATGCCCGCCGCCGACACCGACCGCGATGGCGTCCCCGTCCGCCGGTTGGACCTGCGGGAGGACTTTCGCGAGCACGTCGAGCGCGGCGGCAGAAGGTCCGGGGTCGTCCCCGAAACCGATCTCCGCGAAGAACGCCGGAAGGCCGAGGAGCGGCCCGTGGTGCGTCGCCTCGAAGGACGCTTCCAAGCCGGTTCCGGCCGCGGATTCGGTCAGACGTCGGAGCGCGTCGGTCATCCGAAGTGGGTCGGTCTCGACGAGGGAGCGGGGCACGCCGCCCACCTCCGCCGACGGGCCGGGGTTCCCGAGGGGATGAACGGTGAAGCACCGGTCGCCGCGCTCGCTGCGGTGGATCGAGGGGAAGACCAGGGTCGGACGTGCGGCTCGCACGTCGGCCGACAACCGTAGATCGAGCGAATCGTCGTGGATGTGCAGCCCGGAACGCCGCAGGAGCCCCACCGTGGGATTGATCTCGCGAATAGGGGCCCCATCGACGAACCAACCGGTCGACGGAGGGGTCCCCCACCGCTCCAGTACCCCGCGTGCGACGGGGTCGGGCTCAGCGGCTACGAGGAGGATCGAGAACATGGATGTCAGTGAGGGGAGGGTCGGATATGGAACTCACGCCGCGATGCCGTCCTTACGGGCCGTCCCCCGCCGATATTTAGGGGGAGTCCGAGATGACCCCACATGCGGCTCGAGCCTCTGTAGACCCTGCGATTTTCCTACCCCCACGGCTGGGGGATCGCGCTCAGCGGGGTGAAGGGTGCGGAGGCGCACGACTTCTACCTCGCGCAGGGCTGCTGCGATGGTCGGATCACCGGGACCTTCCACGGCTCCAATCCCCCCCGGAGACCCACCGACGAGACGTACGCGATGGACCTCCAGGGAGAGATCGAGACGCTCGAGCAGGTCCAGATCATGCTCGATTACCAGGGGTATGGTCGCTCGCGCGCGCGCTCCGACGAGCTCTATGACGCGGCGGGGGTTGCAAGCCCGGCCACCAAGTTCCGACGCCAGGTCGTCGGATTCGCGCGGCATGTCACCGACAGCCCCGCGTACCGATGGCTGAACGATGCCGTCTGTGCGATCTCGGGAGAGGTGAGGGTTCCGGTGGGACCGGCCGCGCTCCCGTGGCGCAGGCCGAGGTCCAGTTGGTGTTCAACGTCTCGGAGCTGATTTGGGATTCCGCACCCGAGTAGTCGCAAGTTCCCAGCCGCCTCCGACCCGCTGGCAATGGGGAGGGGCTTCGCCAGTTCGCGATGGCAGTGCGCAAAATTGGAGGTGCTCCCGGCGGGAGTTTCACCGGTGGGTCGGACCCCACCCGATTTGAACCCGCGTCAGAGGCTCGAGAGGCCTCTATCCTTGACCACTAGACTACGGGAGCGCCACGGGCGGTTAGGAGGCCCGCTCTTTGAGCCTTTCGTCGGCGAGCGCGCGCCGGCGGCACCGGCCAACCGAGAAATAGCCGCCGGCCCCTGACGAGCCGATGACCCCACCGGTCAAGGCGCGCAGCGGCCACATCCTGCTCGATCCCAAGCGCTCGTACAAGGACCTCGTCCGGGTCTACCCCGAGATCTACCGCAAGGTCGTCGAAGCGAATCGCCCCTTCTTCAAGGAGACCGAGCCGACGATGCCGGACGTCCTCCTCGAGGAGAACTTGCGCGACCTTCGCGCGGACCGCAAACCGGCGGGGTACAATCGACCCGACGCGTTCGGGATGCGGTTGATCTTCCCGCTCGTGGACCCCAAGCGCTCGGAGTTCTACTTCTCCAAGCCGGCCCGCGGCCAGGAGGTCGTCCAGATCACCGAACAGGTCTCCCAGCTTCTCCGCCGGAGGGGCTTGAAGCACGTCGTCGAGTACGACCGGTTGCAGCTCGGAACGCCGCGCAGCCCACCGGGCTTTCCCACCCCGAGTGCCTCTTCCAGCGGGTCGTAGCCGGGGCTAGGGGACGGCCGGCGGCCGCCGCAGCGCCCAGAATCCGGTCGGGGTCTCCGGTGTCTTGAGCTGGCCCTGCACGAGCTGGAGCGCCTCCCGGGCCTTGGCGAGGGCGAGGGTGTAATCGGCGCCCCGGGACTGCAGCGACTCCTCGAGGAGGGCACGGGCCGCCGTCGTGTCCAAATGCCGCTCGGTGGCTCGAGTGAGCGCCGCATCCAGCAGGTAGTGCAGATTCGTCAGCTCGCGATGGAGCGCCTTGCGTCGATTGAGCTCGTCGCTCGCTTCGAGGAGGGCGCGGGCCGCCGCCAGGAGATCCCCCGAGTCCCGCAGCTCCGTGACGCGCCGCAGCGAGTCGGAGATGGGGTCGACGACGACGTGGAGCCCTTCGCGCGCGAAGTTGAGCTCGGTCGACACTTCGTCCAGCTTCTCACCGAGGCGGCCGGCGACCAGATCGCGGAGCTTGACCTCGGCCTGGTCGAGCAGGCCGGCGACGGCCTCGAGCTGTCCGGATTCGACGGAGAGTCCGGCTTCACTGAACAACTCCATGACCGGCGTGGTATCCAGGCCCAGCTTCTCCCCCACCCAGAGCCGATCCTTCAAGGCGGCGAGACGGTCCCGGAGCGTCTGGCTCCGGCGCTCGGTGAGGCGGGTCTCCTCTTCCGTGAGGAGGCGCAGGGCGCTCGCGTACGCCCCCTCGGCCCGCTCGGCCGCCACCCGGGCGAGGAGCGTCGCGCGCAGCTCCGACTCCGGTTTGGGCACCTCCAGATCGGCCGCGTAGTGATCGGCCACCGATTGCTCCCGCGCCTGGACGAACGTGTCGAGCGTTAGGCGCACGGCGTGGCGCGCGCGCGCCAGGCTTTCGTTCGCGCGGTTCCAATCCCGCGCCTGGAGTGCTCCCTCGGCCTCGGCGATCGCGACCCGCGCCGGCTCCAATCCATCGGCCACCCCGCTCTGCGCGGCCGTGTCGAGAAGTCCGCGGGCCTCGGAAAGGGCCGCGGCGTACAATCGTTCGATCGCCCAGCGGGCGCCTTCAGCCGCTTCCCGGGCGAGGTGCGTCGCGGGGCTGTACTCACCGGTCTGATGCGCGTGCCGCGCCCGGTCGAGGACCGGCACGACATCCTGCACGTCCGCGCCGAGCACGAGGGCCTCCTTGACCTGACGATCCGCCGAGTCGAGCGCCTCGCGCGAGCGTCGGAACCCGTCCCGGGCGGTCGCGACGAAATCGGAGATGTTCATCGCGTGTTCCAGGACCTCGGGGTACGTGCGGTCGGCGAGCGCCCGTCGGGCCCGGGCCAGCGCTTCCTCGGCGAGCGGGGCGCGCACGCCGTCGTTCTTCGCCTCGCTGACCTTGTGCTCCATCGACGCGAGGGAGCCCTGGGCGATCCGCAGCTGCAGTTCGACGCGCTCGAGCTCGGTCTCGCTCCGGGCGGCCTGCTGGAGCGCCTCCACGGGTCGGCCCTCCTCGAGCGCGGTGCGCGCCTGGCGGAGGAGGTTCTCGGCGACGGCGGTGTCGCTCCCTTCATGGCGCGCCCGCGCCAACATCGCCTGGAAGCGGGCGAGCGTCTTCGTCACCTGCTGGGAGGTCGCCTGGCGCATGTCGCGCTCGAGGCCCGTCGAGACCTCGATCACGTGCGCGTACTCCCGTCGGGCGAGCGCCGCATCGACCTGCTCGAGCCGCGGCCGCGCCTCCCGCACGTCGACGCGCACCAGCTCGGCCTCGTTGAGCGCGTCGCGCGCGCGTTTCATCATCCGCTCGGCGTGCTCGAGGAACCCCCGGTTCTCGACCAACTGCGTACGCGCACGGTCGACGAGCTCGGCCACGCCGGTCGGGACCGGAAGGGCGAGACGCTGGCGGGCCTCGGTCATCAGTTCGTCGACCTCGGGCGATTCCAGACCGGCCGAGCGGGCGACCTCAAGGTCCTGCTCGAGCGTACGCAGATTCTCCCCGAGAACCGGCCGCAGGAGTTGGATCAGATCGCGGTGGGTCGACCGCGCGAGGGCGACCGCCTCGTGCGGGGGGCCGCGCTCGAGTCGGCTCGCGAGGTCCCCGATCGGACCGGCCAGGGGTTCCACCTCCAGGGCGAGCCGTTGGGCGTCCTCGCGCAGCAACTGGATCTCCGCCGCCAGTCGCCGTGCCTCCGCGTCGTCCCGGGCGGCCTTGAGCGAGTCGGTGAGCGCAGTGATGATCGTGAGCGCGGCGTCGAAATCGAGCGCGTTGTAGGCGACCTTGGCGACCCGCAACTGCTCGCGGAACGCATCGACCGCAACGCCCGCCTCCTTGAGCGATTGCCAGCGGTCGGACGCCTCCGACATCCCATCCAGGACCGTCTCAGCCCGGGCCTTCGTGCGTCGCGCCGACTCCTGGACCTCGTTCGAGCGTCGGTAGGATTCGGCGTAGTGACGGTCGCGCGCGGATGCCTGGGCGGATTCGAGCTCGCCCTTCAGTGCGCCGGCGTCCAGCCCCATCTTGCCGAGCTCGACGAGCGCGAGCTTGGCGTGAGAGATCGATTCCTCGCTCCGAACCAGCTGTTGTTGCTGGGCCCGGGAGCGGATCTCCTGGGAGGTTCGGGACGCCTTGACGAAGTCGCCCATGTTGAAGATCTGCTGGACCTCGTCGATCTGGCGCTGGATCTCGTCGCCGGTCCCCCCCATCGATTCGAGAACCTTGCGCTCATCCTCGAGCATTTCCACGAGGGTGGAGGCGTGGGCGGCGAAGACCGCCGAAAACTCCCGCTCCGCGCGGCGAAGGCTCTCGATCGACCCCGGGAGGTCCTCCTTGACCCGGAGGTTGACGTCCGCGTCGGCGAGGAGCCGGCGCACCGGCGCCACGAGCGACTCGTCCGGGATCTCTTGGAAACCTGCTTCGAGCTCCTCGACGCGCCGCGCGATGTACGGGCCGGCGGCGGTGCGCATCCGCACCTCGACGGAGGCGGCGAGCTCCCCGGCGTCACCCAGCTGGCCGCTTTCCAGCAGCTGGCGCGCCCGGGCCAGGTCGATGCTGGCGTCCGGGGGGAGGAACCCTCGCTCCTCGGCGACGGTGAAGACCCGATCGAGCTGGGCGAACCGCTCGGAGAAGTAGGCGACCGTCTCGCTGCCCAGTCCGCGGATCGTTTGCTGGAGGAGCTCACGCGCCGGCTCGAGCTCGACCCGCTCGAGATGGCTGCGCGCCCGCTCGAGCGCCTGCTCGAACGGCTGCGTCGCGAACCGCGCCGCCGAAAGGCGCTGGAGCAGCTCGCGCAGCGACTCGGCCTCGGCGCGCGCCGCGTCCAGGTCGGCGGTGAGCGAGCCGACCCGATCGATCGCTTCCTGGCTGGCGGCGAGCGCCTCGCTGTAGATCTTGAGCCGGAGTGCCTCGCGGGCGCGGTTCATCGCGGTGAACACCTCGCTCGCGTCGCGGCCGAGTCGACGGACCTCGACCAGCTTGGGGCGCACGCCGTCCAACAGGCTCGCGACGATCCCGACGACCGGTTCCTCGGTCGCCGCGCGAGCCCTGTTCAGCAGCTTGGGCAGCTCCGTCGCACCGGCCGACGGCACCCGGCTGGCGACGTCCTCGACGACCGTCAGCGCCTCGGTCGGGTCCACGTCGTAGTCCCGGACGGACTCCAGCGTGCGGCCCAGGGCCTGGACCACTTGGCCCACGCGCTCACGCAAGGCCTCGGCGAGCTGGCCGTTCGCCGCCTCGATGGCCGGCACGGTGCGGGGCCAATCCAGGGGGGCCGATTCCACCTCGGCCTGCAGGGCGGCCTCGAGCGGCGAGGTCGGGACGCCGAGGTCACGACCCGCGGCCAAGACCTCGAGGCCATTGTTCCGGGTCGCGTTACGGTGGCGGACAGCGTCGGGGAGCTCCTTGGTGAGGATCTCGTTGACCCGCTCCACGCACTCCGAGAGCCTTCCCTCGCCGACGGATTCGACCGCGTTGCGGAGGAGCGGCTCCAGCACCGCGAGACGTTCGGGAGTCTCCCCCGCCCATTCGGCGCATTGACGAGCGCGCGCGCGAAGCTGGGCCGAGAAATCGCCTTGCGCCGCGCGGATCCATCCGTCGAGGAGCGTGAGCTGACGGATCATCTCGTCGTCGCCGACCGCAGCGGTGGGGGTGGAGACGATCGCCAGCGCGGCGGGGAACTCTGCCGGGAGCGGGAGCCCGAACTGGACGATCCGCTCGGCACGGTCGGCGATCTGACGGCGTTTGAGGTCGAACGCCGTGGCCGAGGAGGCCACGACGAACCGGAGCAGGTCCTTGGCCTGGATCTCGACGGTGGCCCAGTCCGATCGGCGGACGAGCTCCTGGAGTTGGGTCTCCTTCGCCTTCGACTCCGGGATTGAGATGTCGATCGCCTCGAGCTGGTGGATGCGGTCGAGCACCTCGTGGAGGGCCGCTTCGGCGCTCTCGCGCTGCTTCTTGAGTACGGCGGCCTTCTCCTGGAGGATCCGGGTGAGCCGCGAAGAGGGCAGGGATGTCACCCCCCCGCCGCCCGCCAGTGTACTCACCTCCCCTGGAGCCGCGCAGAACGGCGGCCGGTCGGCCGGGCTCTACACCCCGATTCATGCGGGCGGTGCGATATAAAGCGTCGGCTCTCAAAGGGGGTGGGTCGACCCCCGGTCGGGGGCGGAGGGCGCACTACGCCTTGGTGATGCGGCGCTTGCCCATCGCATCGACGTACTGGATCTCGGTGCCCGGGGTGAGCTGCCCCTTGACCTCCTCGGCGATCGGCATCGAGAACGTCTCGTACGTCTCGAGGTCCATGAGCTGGACCTCGGTGTTCGTGAGCGAAAGCACCTGGGCCTGCTTCTTGCCGATCATCGGCACCTGGACCTTGTGCTTGACCGGGAAGACGACGCTGCGCTTGGAGCCGTCGAACACTCCCACGGCGTCGATGCGGGCCTTGGCCTCGCCGTGCTTTCCGGGTTTGGACATCTGGATCGAGAGGATCCGGCAGGGCTCTTCGTCGATGATCATGTAGCGGCCCTCCTTGAGCTCGCGGACCTCCTGCTGCGTCCAGGCCACGGCGATTCCTCTCCTTCGGACCTCTGGGACACGGCTTCCACCTTAAGCGTTGCCCCGAAGCCGCGCGCCGGCGGGTCGAGGTAGGGTTGGTACGCATGCCGGTCCGCTTTTCGCGCCTTCCATCGCGGGAGGCGGAGGTTATACAACGAGGATTTCCATACATATTAATACGCATCCATACGTAATCGCTTCGCCCGAGGAGGGCAAAGCAGAACCCCATGGCGAACAAGCAGAAGCAGCGTATGGTCTATTTGCTGACGGCAGCGGCGATGTTGGCGATGGTCGGCGGCTACGCATTGGCCGCGACGACCGTCACCACGCTCAACCCGCAGCAAGCGTCGAACGTGACCCAGAGCCCGTCCCCCGGCGGCTTCGCCGGTATCGCGACGGTAAGCTCCGAGCAGCTCGTCGTACTGACGGCGGGTATGACCGGCAGCATCCTTGCCGGGACGGAGACCGTCGGTGCGGTGGGGCTCTCGGGCACGCCCCACGCTCTCGCGACCTGCGCGACGACCCCCTGTGCCGCCGCGAACTTCGCGACCGCGCTGCCGGCGTCCGAGGTCACGGGCAACTACGGCGAGCAAGTGGTCCTGACGATCACCCAGCCGTCCGGCGCCGCCACGAACTCGGTGGGCTTCGACGTCGCGGTGACCGTCTCGATCACCGTCGGTGTCGTGACCTCCTCGGTCAACGCGCTGGCGTACCTCGCGACCGGCTCGACCGGTACCGGCTCGACCTCCCCGATCCCGGTGTTCGTGTTCATCGACCTCGGCACGGCGTCGGCCCCGATCATCAACTCGGTCGGAGTCGTCTTCAACCAGTGCTCGAGCGCCACGGTGTGCCCGTAGAGTCGAGCGTGCCTCGACGCACCCCACGACACAGGGGCGGCCGAGCGCCGCCTCCCGAACCCTTTCCTCCCCACCCCCCGCCTCGCCCGGCTCGGGAATGAGCGACCACCGACGACCGCGGTCATCGACCC
>JAKIWD010000042.1 GCA_022750205.1 Thermoplasmata archaeon | reverse complement strand
GCACAGTGGATGACGACCGTGAGCCCCATCAGCCACCAGCTGAGCACCTGGAACCCGGCCGGGCCCTTCTTCCTCGGTGACCAGTACGTGCTTCAGATCCTGTACGTGCCGAATCCGAGCTACCCAACTTCGACGACGCACCTCTGGCTCAACCTTACCTTCGCTGGATCCGCGGCCCCCGTGGACATTCCCTTCCTGTTCGCGAACTCGGTGGGGACTCAACTTTGGGCTCCGACCGTGAATGCGTTCGCGCTCGGGGCGCCCGTCTACCTGACCCTGGCCGTCTTCTCACCAGCAGAAACCGCCCAGAACACGACGATCCAGTTCGGGGACGGCACTCACAATGCCTACTACAACACGACCAAACCGTCGCAGTTCTCGCCGACCTCGCTGAGTACGACGATCTCCCATACCTGGGGCTCTGGCAGCGTCTACACGCTGACCCTGACTACTTCTGACGGAGGGTCGAGTCGGTCAATCACGTACCAGATCTCCGAGACGAGCGACATTTCGATCAATTCCACGGCGCCCGGTCTCACCCTCACCGCGCCGTCCAAGATGACCGGGGGGGTGCCTTCGAGCTTTACCGCCACTCTCTCCTCGATCGTCGGCGCGGATTCGGGGTCCGCCGTGGTGACTTGGAAGTTCGGGGATGGGACCAGTGCCAGCGGCACACACCCGTCACATGCGTACTTCAATCCGGGGGTCTACACCGTCATCTGCTACGCCACGACCCCCCACGGATCCACCATCGTCGGCTGGAAACAAATCACCGTCGTAGACCCCGGCCCGGTGGCGGTCCTGCGGATCACTCCGCCCGCTCCGCAGGTCGCGACCTCGGTGCGATTTGACGGGACGCTCAGCTACGACAATGCCCTCGGCGCCAGCGACCTCGGCTACTTCTGGCAGTTCGGCGACGGATCCGCCGCGGGCGGGTTTGGCAATGTCAGCGTGGTCGTGCTGCACGCTTACCATCGGTATGGCACCTTTACCGTGAACCTGACGGTGACCGACGGGAACGGGAAGTCGAACACGACCTCGCAGCGGCTGACCGTCGCGGCGCTGACGATCAGTGCCTCACTGCCGCGGAGCATCGTAACCACGACCGGGGCGTACACCACCATCGCTCCGAAAGTGGTCTCCCCCGCCGGGGTCGATCCCTTCCTGAACGGCACCTGGAACTGGGCAGACGCCTCGAACAATCCCTTCCCGACGGTCTGGGATTCGTATCACTGGGGGGTCATCGGCGGTCACACGTTCATGTATCCCGGAAAGTACCTCATCAATGTCAGCCTCTCCGATCCACTGGCTTCGCACTCGCTGACGCTGTGGACGAATGTGACGGTGATGGATGCCCCCCCATGGTTGGTCGTGCCGTATCAGGGAGGGATCATCTACGGTGAGAATCACAGCAGTCTGCTCGTCTCGTACGCGCTCGGCAGTTATGCGGATCTCAACCACCCCACCTCGTTGAAGTGGAACTTCACTTGGACGTTCCGGGTTCCCAACCCTTCCTCGACGTACTCCGTCAAGAATCCCATCAGTTTCGTCAACCACACCTACAATCTCATCGACGGCCCGTTCATCCTCGCGGTCAACGTCACCACCCCGTGGACGAGCGCGTACCAGACCTGGCAGAACATCTCGACCCAACTGATCTCCAACCCGGACTGGGACGGGGACGGGCTGCCCAACTCCTACGAGATGCTGGTCTCCCACACGAATCCCGGCTACCCATTGACCGTGGGGACGCCCAATGACCAGGGCGCGACCGGTTTCGGCCTCACCGACTACTTCGCATACACCTTGGGCCTTGGCAATCTGAGCGCCGACCCTGACGGGGACGGACTGACCACGATCCAGGAGCTCACCGGGTCGGTGACCGGATTCCTGTCGAACCCCCTCGACCGCAACACGGCCGGTGACGGTCTCCCCGACGGCCAGCACTTCTTCACGGACCAGTTCGTCGCGTCGCAAGCCGTGGCGTTCCCGGCCTCCAACCCGTACGGGACAACGTTGAGCATCGCCATTCCGAACGTCACCTACGGGGGGTCGTACGGTGGCTTCAATTCGAGCCGGCTCTCCGTGGAGTTCAACGTCAGTTCGATGTCACTCCTGTCGGGAGCCTCCCTCGATGTCGTCAGCGCCACCGGGTTCACGTATCCCTTGTCGATGCCCACGACAAACATCGGCACCTACTTCCTGCTCAACATGACCCCGTTCGGGGGGCCGGAAACGACCTACACCAGCATGGCCTTTCCGGAGTTCCAAGCGTTCGGGACGTGGACGGTTCAGCTGACGTTACCGGCCGGCACGATCGCGGGTAGCCTGGCCACCGCCGAGATCACCACCTCGTACTGGGAGAATCCGTCCCTCGCCGATCCCACGTTCCAGGGGATGCTGCAGGGGAACACGACGACGACGGCGATCTACAACTGCTCGGCGCCGTCCAGCGAGTACTTCCCGTACTTCAATTTCAACGACTTCAAGATCATCGACGAGAACTACTGGCCCTACACCGAGACCTATTACAAGCTCAGCTTCATGCAGGGCGTCCCGTACGTTCCGGGCTGGAGCGCGGCCGTCGCGACCGCGAACAACGCCTCCGGGAAGTGTCCGACCGGTACCGGTGCGATCGTCGGCCACACCGCCTCCTACCTTGGTGACGCCAACTTCGGGATCAGCCCGTGGAACGCGCACGCGGCGGGGGACAAGTCCCTCACCAACGGGATGAAGGCGCTCGGGTCGGCCAATTACACCCTGACCGCCGGGAAGTTCGAGGAGTACAGCCCGGCCGGGACGATGGCCTCGGCACCGACAGCCGCAAACTACCCGTCGGACCCGCTGCAGACAAAGTCGGGGATCTACCCCTTCACCCTACCCCTCAACCCTACCGCCCTCAGTACCGCGGGCGACGGGATCGCCGACAGCGCGGCGCCGGATCCCCTGCAGCCGCTGGGCCTGAAGGTGACTGTGACGACGGCCTACGACCCGAACTGCTACTACCTTGGCGTCGGTTCCGAACTCGTTGCCCTCACCTCCGTGAACACCGGGCCTAACGGGATCTCCCAGGAGCTGTTCACCAACGGCGTGGGCTCGAATTCGAATGGGAACTGCGGGTACCTCAACCTCGGGACAAGCTACGACTTCAACTACGATGAGACGTACTTCCTGCCGCTCAACAACTCCGAGAGCACGTGGCTGGTCCACTTCGAGCTCTACTATTCGTGGAGCGCCTGGAACTTCGGGACGACCGCGTCGAACCTGACCTACGTGGACCTGTCCGGCTCCGTCCAAAGTTCCGGAGTCGTCAACATTCCGAGCGGCTCTTCGATCACCGGCAGCGTCCAGGTGGTGCCGCTTCCGAGAGATCCGGTCGTCATGGTGTACATGAACGGAGAGCTTCCGAACGTGCCCGGTTTCGGTCCCCGCTACCAGGGCGAGCAGCAGTTCTTCGTGTTCAACCTGAACATGGGTCAGTCCAATGTCCCGGCGCCGTTCTCGCCGGGAATGAACGTGGTCCTAGAAAGCCGCACCGCTTTCGAGAACTCCTCGGTTAACAGCTCGTTCGCCTCGAGCCCTTCCTCGATCCCCAGCTCGCTGTCTTGCATGAACGGACAGAACGGGAACCCGGCGGTGACAGTGACCACACGTTCCTCCACCGGCCCGGCCTCCATGGCGGTCGTGACGAGTTGGACCGTCGACCTTTCGGCATCGACTACGACGATGCAGTGCGGGGTGACCCTGCTCGGTCTCCTCGAGCCCAAGAATGCGACGGCCACGATTGGGTCGTACACGGCACTAACCACGGTTGAGGTGAACCGGGTCGGTCTCGTTGCGTCAGCCCTCTTCCTCGTCCCGTACCTTCCGTGCTCTGGCTGCAACGGCCAAACCGGTTCCGCGCCGACCACAACGGGATCGATCATCGCCGGGTGGAACACCCTCTTGGTCAACGCCCTCGACTCGATCCCCGGAGACATCGTCTGGATCGCGGAGAACTGGAACAACCTCCCCGGGATCATCGCGGGCGCATTGGCTCAGCTTGTCTGGGGGGCCCTGGGCCCGATCCTCCAAGGGTTCAACGCGCTGATCCAGGGGGTCATCGCGGCCTTCAACTGGCTGTATCACGCGGTCCTCGGGCTGATGGAGTGGATCCTCGACCAGCTCGTCACCATCATGTCCAACGCGTGGAGTTCGATGACCTCCACCATCTACAACGAGGAGTTCTGCTACGACTACTCGCAGGGCTCCCTGTCGAGCGCCAACTTCACGCTTGTCGACAACAAATTGAGTGGGACCAATGCCGTCAACTACACGACCTGCCCGACGCAACTGAACGACCTCACCTACTTCGTCGAGTCGATGATCGCCATCGGGGTCGGCATCACCGCCGGGGTTCTGGCCGCCAACATCCTGCTCACCGCCGAATCGTTCGGCACGAGCGTGGCCATCGAGGACACCAACCTGCAGTTCGCGAAGGAGTACATCCAGAAGAGCCTCGCGGGTAAGCTAGGGCATTTGACCACCTTCATCACGGTCGGCAGCTCCCTAGCGGTGCTCGGGGCCATCGAGGACGATACGGGCATTGTCGGAGCGGTCACCGGCGACCTGAAGCTGGGCGCCACGGCGGCGAACGACGTCAACAGCGCTCTGTCCTTCTTCACAGATTACGAATTGTATCAGAACGCGCTCTCGGGCGGCGCGGCCTTGACGGGACCCATAGCGCTCCTCGTGGCGCTGGACGGGACCTCGTTCACCGTCGGCGGGGTGAGCGACCAGCTCGGTGTCGTGTTCCCCAGTCCAACCACGGCCGAGGCCGAGACGCAGCTGCTCTTCGCGATACTGGGCATCGTGTTGGGGGCGATCGCGCTCGGGTATACGATGGGGCTTGCGTTCTTTGCGGCCAGCACCGAGCTGTTCCCGCTGGATGCCGGGGAGGTCGTGGCCTCGATCTTCTCGATCGCGTTCTCCTACCAGGCGGCCGTGAACGCCGACGCCACGCTCCACTGAGGTCGTAGAGGCCGGAGCGCAGCATCCGAGCGATCTGGCCCTGCGTTCGGGCGGAGGGCCAGCCCTACCGGCTGAGGGGGCCCACAGCGGCGAGGGGCACGGGCTGAATACCAGACCGCAGTCTCGGCGGTCGGGGGGGTTCACCCTCCGGGAGCGTTTGGAGTACGCGCTCGCCGCAAGACCGTGAGCCGCGACCCACCGCCGCGTTCGCCGCAACGCGGGCGGCAGTGTGCTCGACAACGGCCAGAGAAGGTACCGCCGAGCGACCGGTCGTCCGAAATCACGCTGCCACAATCGGGTGCGAGGGGGATGCGGGCACCGGGCAATCCGGCAGAGTTCCAATCCCAATCCGGTCTCTTCGGATGATTGGCGCGTTTGCCGTCCCACCGCTTCGAGATGACCGCTTCGGACTCGCTCGCAGTACAGCGGTCGGAGAGAGGATCACGCCGCCGGGCTCAGGGGGTCGAAGCTCACTCGAGGGACTGAAGAGTGTCGACGGTCACAGCCAATCGTACCCTTCGCGTCGGTGAATAATCCGGGTGACCCGAATTTCCGTCGGGGACTGGGCGAAGACGACGCGATAGGCGCCGACCCGCAATCGGAACAGGTCATCCCGGCCGCGGGTTCCCCGGAGCAGCTTGAGGTCGCCCCGACCCGAATTTGCGAATGCGAGCAGCGTCTCGCGGACCCTCTGCCGTGTTTCCTGTGGGAGGGAGTCGTAGGTCTTCTGCGCGGGAGCCGAGAGGAGAACGGAGCGGCTCACTGGGAAGCTCGAAGTCGAACCCAGTTCTTTTCGCTACGAAGGATTTCGTATTGCTCGTCCATGAATTCGGAGTATTCCGCGGCCCGCAGCAGTCGGCGCACGATCTGATCGTACGTTTCGCCCTTCCGACCCACGGCCTTCAGGTGCTCCCGAGTCTCCGGTGCGAGCTGAATCGTCGTGACGGCCATCGCCCATTCCATGGATGGCTGGCTATATGAGGCCATGTGATGCCATAGCCGTTAACTGGCGGCTGGTGACGGCCTTGGGGCGTCGAGTCGAGTGTCGCGGTGTGGCGGCCAACCGGACCACGGGCGATCGAGTTGGCTCGAATCTGTCGCGGAAGAGGTTCAAGTGCGGGCACCGGGATTTGAACCCGAGTTATAGACTTGGCAAGCCTATGTGATAACCAGACTACACTATGCCCGCGCCCGGTCCCCGCGTGGTTTTCCGGCGAGCCGCGCGACCGAGTTCCCGCATATAAGCATAGGCGAGTCGGCGGGGGCGTGGCGCGGCAGAACCGCCCGCGGACCGTGCGGGAACCCTGAGACTGATCAGATCCGCGACACAACGCGCTGCGACCGGCCTTATGAGATGGCCCCGCTGACGACCTCGGGCTAGCCGATGTCAATGTCGTCCGTGTTGGGAGAAGGTGAGGTCGTGCTCCTCCGGCGCAGGGAGGGGGACTCCTTCCTCCTTGTGTTGCGCGCTAGTCCCCAACCGCTGGAGGGTCGAGGGGTGATCGACGCGACGGCGCTGATAGGAAAACCGCCGGGTGCGATCCTCGACTGGGCGGGTGCCCGCTACCGCGCGTTCCGGCCGACGCTCTCGGACATGCTCATGGTGCTCCGCCGACGGGCACAGATCGTCACGCCCAAGGACGCCCAATTCCTCCTCTACCTCGCGGGGATCGGTCCCGGGGCCCTCGTTGCGGAGGCAGGGGCGGGAAGCGGGGCGTTGACGACCGTCCTCGCGTTCGCAGTCGGGCCGGCCGGAGCTGTCGTTTCCTTCGATCGCCGTGAGGAGTTCCTGGACGTCGCGCGGCGGAACGTCCACGCGGCGGGATTAGCCGACCGGGTGACGTTCCGGGTGCGCGACGTCGGCGCAGAGGGGATCGACCTGACCGGCCAGGACGCGATCGTGCTGGACCTTCCGGAGCCCTGGGCGGTCCTGGCCTCGGCCAAGCAGGCGCTCACCTCGGGGGGGCGGATCGCCACGTACACTCCCACCTACAACCAGCTCGAGCGCACGGTGCGCGAGATGCGAACCCTCGGCCTGGAGGAAGTCCGCAGCGTCGAGCTCTTGGAGCGGACCCTTCACGTGGGCGACGGGGGCACCCGGCCGGAATTCGACATGCTGGGCCATACCGGTTTCCTCACGGGTGCGAGGAAGGTCGACTGACCGTGGTCGACGGCGCGCTGCTCATCGCCGCGACGGTCGGCATCACGATGAGCGGCACGTTCGTCTACTTCGAGATCGGGCGCTATGCGGCCCCCCAGGTCCCGCGTTCCCTCTTCGACGAGCGCAAGGTGTTGATCGCCTACACCGCCGGTCTGTTCGTCGGGGTCGCGCTCTCCCTCCCATTGGGCCTGTTCCTCACGTCTCTCTACGGGGGGAGCCTTCTCGTCGGTCTGATCGGGCTCGCGATCCTGATCGCGGGCATGGAGGCGGCCCAATGGCTCGCCCTTCGATCGGTCTACTTTGGCAGCGACGCGGCCCGACCGTTCTACGCGATCGGGATCCGCGCGGGGGCGTCGGCGATACTGGTGCTGACGCTGATGAGCCTCTTCCTCGGGCAGAAAACGCTCGACGTGTACGGGCTCATCGCAGCGCTGGCCCAGTCGGCGGCTGTCGTGGGACTCGAGGCCGCCGGTGGAGTGCTCGGCGTTCGCCTATCGCTTTCCGGAACTGCCCCGACGGGAGGACCCATCTCCAGCGCGCTGTTCACGACGGCCGGGTTCTTCTTCCTAGGGTTCGGCAGCCTGTTCGGTCCAGTGGTCGGGGCGCTGGTCGCGATGTTGATCCTCGCGATGTCGCTGCGGACCTACCGACGGTTGCGCGGGCCGGTGCTCGGATCGATCCGACCCCCGGCTCCGCCGGAAGGGACCGAGGGTCCGCCGACCTCGGCGTTCGGTCGGACGGACCGCTGAACGGAAGGGGTTAGGCGCGCGCCTGCCCCGCTAGAGTCCCGCGGCGCTCGTGACGAGGGTCACGGACGTCAGGAGGAAGAAGAGCAGGATGATGCAGACGATGATCACCAGGTAGTTGGCGATCCGCTCGGTCCCCATGAAGCGGAGGTCCTCGGGCTTGGCGCCCTCGGTCCATCCGAGCTTCCAGTGGATCTTCATGCCGGCACCCGCGCCGAGGAAGAACAGGCCGATGGCCCACATCAGCTTGCCGGCGATCAACCAGTTGGCCGCACCCGCGACCCAACCGGTGTTCGCGCACGCCGTCGACGTATAGCAGTTCCCGGACGGCTCGACCCCCAGGATGACGAAGACCGTCCCGAGGAACAGCAGCACGAACCCGAGGAATCGCGCGAGCAGCGACAGCATGCCCCACGGAATGGGGTGTGCCGCGGCCGGAGCGGCCTGCGGCGGCATGGGCATCCACATCGGCGGAGGCGGGGGCGCTTGCATGGCACCGGGCGGGGCTCCCATAGCGCCCCCCTCCGTCCTGCGCCGTCTTAATTGTTCGTATTCGGGCGAATCGGGGTTTTCGGCGGCCGGACGCCGGGAAAACGTGCCCTCCGCATGCCGCCCCGCATAGCTTGATAAAGCGCCCGCACTCCCCGACGCGAATGGCTGAGGAGAGCGCGCCGAATCCCATCGGCCGCCGGCTCCGCTACTTCCTGCGCTCGAACCGGTTCGTGTTCTCGCTCCTGGTGCTCGCGATCGGGATCTTCCTCACGGTGCTGGCCGTCGGCGCGTACACCCCGGTCATGAACATCGGACCGTTCCCCTCGATCAACAGCGTGACCAACCCCCCGAGCGGACCGAACTACGACCTGGTGTTCGTGCTCGCCGGGCCGATCATCACGATCATCGGCGCGTACTTCGTCGGCGCCTACTATCTCGCCCGCCACCGCTTCGAGCACCTCATGGTGACCCGCAGCAAGGCCGAGTTCCTCCGCAACCTGCCCGAGGTCGAGGATCTGTTGTGGGACCTGACGCCGGCCGACGAGATGCGCTACGCCGAGAAGAAGTCCGACCTGCGCATCCGGCGCTGAGGCGACCCCCCGGCGCGGGGTCCGTTAAGTACGCCCCGTCGGTCGGCGCCCCGTGGCGGCTCCCGGTGAGCGGACGATCAAGGATTTCCGGCTCCGTCCGCTGAACAAACCCGAGGAGTTCCGCGCCGTCGAGGAGGTCCAGCGGCTCGCCTGGGGGCTCACCGACGAGCCCCCTGTAGCCGCCCCGATCCAGCGGGCGATGCAGGACCAGGGCGGATTGGTCATCGGTGCGTTCGCCGACATTCACCTCGCGGGGTTCTCGCTGGGGTTCATCGGCTGGGACGGGACGTCGCTCTACCACTACTCCCACCTCACCGCGGTCCGCCCGGAGTACCAGAACCACCGCTTGGGATTCCGACTCAAGACCTACCAGCGCGACGAGGTCCTCCAGCAGGGCCTGGCGACCATCCGCTGGACGTTCGATCCGCTGCAGAGCCGCAACGCATTCCTGTACCTGCGCCGATTGGGTGCGGCGATCGACGGCTACCTGGTCCACTACTACGGGCAGCTCGCCTCCGAGCTCGACCGGGGGAGCGAGACCGATCGGGTCCGCGTCACCTGGACCCTGGCTGACCCGCGCACGGAAAAGCGGGTGGCCGGGACGTACCCCACTCCTACCGAGGACGAAACTCGGTTGGAAGCCGCCGCCGCGATCGTGGAGACCGACGTCGGCGAGCACGGGCTGCGGATCCCCGTGGCGGTCACCGAGCCGACTGCGCCGACGGCCCACTTGGAGATCCCGTTCGATGTCGGCCTCCTCCGTATCCACGAACCCGCCTCGCTCCGAACGTGGCGCCACGCCGCCCGAGACGCGTTCCGCGCGGCGCTGGATTCGGGGTACGTGATCGACGACTTCGCCGTGGTGCGGCGCGACCGCGAACGTCGCAGCTTCTACTTCCTGACCCGCCGCCCCTCCGCCAGCCCCACGCCCCCGCCACCCGCGTGAACGCGTGGCCGTCCCGTTCTCCCTCGCTGAAAAGTGGATATGCCCCCGGCACCTAGAACTCCGGTGACGCGGCCGCTTCGCCCCAGCGGGGTCTCCGTCTGGCTCGGCGCGCTGCTGCTGACCGCCATCGCGATCGGCGGGGCGGCGGCCCTCCTGACCGCCCCCTCCCTCCCGGCGCCGCCATCGATCGTCGGCCCGACGTCCAGCGTCACCGCGGGGGTCGCCGGGTGGATCGTGATCGGTTTCGTCGTGCTGTGGCTCATCTTCCACCTGCTCGAGCGGCGCCGGTCGGGCACGCTCTCGATGACGTCCCGCCCGGTGGTGGTGTTCCTCGTCGTGTTCATCCTCGCCGTCTCGTTCGTCGTGATCGTCCGGACGTTCGAACCGCAGCCGGCGGCGGGCAACGGCCAGCTCCGGCAAGGCGGGCCGGGCACGCCGGGGGCCGTCCCGAATCCCCCGAACTCGACCAATACCACGAACGGCACGCCCGGGTGGGCTCCCCTCCCGATCCTGGGCACGTCGATCCCGGGGTGGGTCGTGTTCGCCGGCTTGCTCCTCGTCGGGGCCGTCCTTGCCTTCGGGTTCGTCCCGCTCTACCTCGCGAGTCGCTCGGCCGGCAAGTTCCGTCCCACCTCCGACCCGAAGGCGGTGCGCCGGGACTTCTCCGACGCGCTGCGGGGATTGGAAGATCCGGGGAACCCCGACGTTCGGGCGGTGATCATCGCCCTGTACGCCCGACTCCTCCAGCGGATCGGCTCCTCGATCGGGGATACGGAGGTCCTCACCCCGCGCGAGATCGAAGGGGCCAGCATCGGCCGTCTGAGGATCCAACCCGCTACGGCCCGGGCCCTTACGGCGCTCTTTGAGGAGGCACGCTACTCGAGCCACACCCTCGACCCCAGCGTGGGCGTCCGAGCTCGCCACGTCTTCCGCGACGCGCTCGCCGAGATGGATTCCACCGCGCGCGGGGCCCTGTGAACGACGGACCTCTCCGGGCGCTGCTGCTCGGCACGGCACTCGTGCTCGCCGCCGCCGCCGTCTACGCCGGTGCCAACAGCGCGAGCGCCGTGCCGCTCGCCACGACCGCGGCGTTGTGCGTGGCGGCGTTCGCGGCCCTGAGCATCGCCGGGGCCACCCGATTCGTCCGCCAGCCGTTCACCCTGCCCGTCGCCGACCCGCTGGTGGCGTTGCGCAGCGCGTTCCGGGAGGGTGCCCTGGGGCGCCAGCGGATCATCGTCGCCCTGGCCGAGCTCGAGCGTCAGGCCCATGGCCGCGCGGCGATCACTGCGGACAACGCGGCACAGTTCCGGGCCGAGGAGCAGCCCCCTGCGGCGTTCCGTCGCTGGGTCGGCGAGCGCCTGGACGAGCTTGAGGCGTCGACGTGAACGAGGGGGAGGCCGGTCGGAGCCCCCCGACCCGGTGGCGGGCGACGGCGTTGCTCTGTGTGTCGGCAGCGGCGCTCCTCATCGCGGTGGCATTGGCGACGCGCAACCCCGTGCCGCTCTTCCTGGCCGTCCCGCTCCTGCTGGCCCCGGCGGCCGCCGTAGCCAGCGGCCCCAGCGACCGCTTCACGGTCCGCCTGACCTGGGGGGCCGAAGGGGCCACCGGGGAGGTGACCATCCGAGGGGAGTTCGAACCACCAGGTGGACTGACCGCCGAGTCGTTCGATCTCGTGTTCTATCGCACGGCACCGCTGGTCGAACTGGCCGCGCCGCAGGTCGAATCCCAGGGCGCGCGCGTCGTGTTCACGCTCCGCTGGTCGGCCCCGTTCCCCTGCCTGGTGACGGTGCCCCTCCCGGACATATTCTGGCGCGACCCCCTCGGACTCGTCGAGCGCCGCATCCGGGTCTCGGGCGAGGCGCTCAAGGTCGAGCGGTTCCCGCCCGAGGTGACCCGCATCGGACGCGTGCGTCTGCACCGGACCACACCGCTACCCGGCGAGGTGCGGTCGCGGACGATCGGCGGCTCCGGCGAGTTCTTCGCCATCCGGACCGCCGCTCCCGGCGATACCTCCCGGCAGATCAACTGGAAGGCCAGTGCGCGCAGCGGAAGGCTCCTGGCGAACGAGTATCTGCAGGAGCGCACGGGGGACCTTCTGATCCTGCTCGATCTCCGCCCCTCCCCCCTGGGTCCGGAGCGCGACGCCCAGCTCCTCTCCATCGCGAAGGCCGGCGCGCTCGGCCTGGCGACGGGACTGCTCGCCGAGAAGTCCCGCGTGGGTCTGGGACTCTTCGACGAGTTCCTGACCGCCCTCCCGCTGGGGTCGGGGCGGTTGCAGCGCCACCGGTTCGTCCAGGTCCTCCAGCGTGCCCGGGTCGGGAACGTGGGCGGCCCGTCGGAGCGGTTCGCCGTTTCGCTCCGACGCTACTTTCCCCCGGGCGTCTCGGCGGTGTTGATCTCGCCGCTCGCCGACGAGCACGCCACCTCGCTCCTCACTCATCTACGGTGGCGCGGGTATGCGACGTTCGTCCTGTCCCCCTCGCCGCTCCCGCTCCTGGCGCCGCTTCCCGGAAAGGCGACGGCGGACGATGCGCTGGCGATGCGCCTTCTCACCCTGGTGCGCCGGCACCGGGTCAGTCAGGTCTGGCGCGAGGCGCCGGTGGTGGATTGGCCGGATTACTGGTCGCTCGCTCCCCTCCTGCGCTATCTCAGCCAGCCCTCGCGCCAGGAGCCACACGCGTGAATCCGCCCGAACCGATCTCCGCACCGGCCCTCCCGGGGCCCGATGCCGACTGGCTCGGCCCGATCCTCCTGCTCGGGCCGGCCGGCTCGCTCGCCGTCTTTTCCTCCCTCGGGCCCCTGGCCGCGACGCTGCTCGCCATCGCCGGTGCCGGCGGATTCGCAGCTCTCGCCCGTTGGAGGTGGGCACGGTCGCACGGTCTCCCGGGCGTGCCCGCCCTCCTGGCGCGTGCCGGGCTGGCCATCACGACGTCTCCGTTCCCCGTGACCGAGCTGGCGGCCGGCGCGGGAGCTCTCGTGGTCCTCCTCGCGCTCGGCCGGGCCGGCGCCTCTCCCTCGTTCCGCGCCAGCGTCACGACGGGGATCGGGATCCCCTTCCTGGGCCTCATGGTCGCCGTCACGACCGCGCTGCTGCTCCCGGCGTCGCACCAGCTGATCGGGGTCGCCGCGCTCCTCGCGGTGGGGGCAGCCGCGGTGATGGCGATCCTGCTCGCCGAGCCGGATCGTCTGGGCGAAAGCGGGTCGCCAGCTTCATGAGCGGGCGACCCGTGGCCCGACTGGCGGCGCCCAAGGCGCCCCCGGTCACCGACGAAGGGTCCCTCTTGACCATACGCGGATGTGTCGTCCGCAGGGATGAAGTGAGGACAACCCCGGTGTCCGATAGCCCCGGCCGGGGTCAGGACGCTGAGAGGGCCGTCGGCCTACCGTGACGCTGTGCCGTTACGGCCGGGGGATAGGGACCGCGCCGCCGGGGGTAGTTATAATCCGGGCCGCTAGGCGGAGCCGGACGAGGCGTTCGTGAACGGTGCGGAGGCCCGTGCGGCGATCGACCGCATCCTCGCCGCCGTGCACGTCGCCGTCGTCGGACGCGATCTACCGCTCCGGCAGATCGTCACCGGCCTCGTCGCCGACGGCCACCTGCTCATCGAGGACATGCCCGGGCTCGGCAAGACGCTCATGGCCAAATCGTTCGCCGCGGCGCTCGGGCTGTCGTTCCATCGGATCCAGTTCACGGCCGACCTCCTTCCGCACGACATCACGGGCGGCGAGCTGTTCGACGCGTCGAGCCAGACGTTCTCGTTCCGTCGGGGCCCGCTGTTCACCAACCTGCTCCTCGCCGACGAGATCAATCGGGCGCCTCCCAAGGTCCAGTCCGCGTTGCTCGAGGCGATGCAAGAGCACCAGGTGACCAGCGAGCGATCGACCTATGCGCTGGACCCGCCGTTCATCGTGCTGGCCACGCAGAACCCGATCGAGCTCGAGGGGACCTACCCGCTCCCCGAAGCCCAGGTCGATCGATTCCTCATGCGCCTGAGCGTCGGCTACCCCACGGCGGAGGAGGAACGGGAGATCCTCGCCCGGCGGCGGGAACGCAAGACGGACGAGGTGGCTGTCCCGGCCGTCCTCGACATCCCCCAGTTCCTCGCGCTGCAGCGCTCGGCCGAGGACGTCGAGGTCGACGCGGCGATCCAGAAGTACATCGTCGAGATCGTCGGGCAGACGCGCATCGACGCGCGGGTAGAGGTGGGCGCTTCCCCCCGCGGCGCCCTCGGCCTCCTCAAGCTCGGTCGGGCCCGGGCCCTGATCGAGGGACGCGACTTCGTCGTACCGGACGACATCAAGACGCTGGCCGTCCCCGCCCTCGCCCATCGGATCCTCGTCAAACCGGAACCGTGGATCCGAGGGGTCCGGGGCACCCAGGTCGTCGAGTCGGCGTTGGACCGGGTCCCCGTGCCGAAAGTACCCTGATGCCGCAAACCGTTTGAGCGCGCCCGCTCGCTGGGCGATCATGCCGCCGGCCCTTCCTCTCGTGGTGGTCGCCGACCCGATCGATCCGGCCGCGGTCCGCACGCTCGCCGCGGGCCCGTGCCGGGTCGTCGAACCGACCGACGAGATCGAGCTCGGGACGCACCTCGCCGAGGCGTGGGGCCTGATCGTGCGCTCCCGGACGAAGGTCACGGCCGAGCTGATCGCGCGCGCGCCGCACCTTTCCGTCGTGGCACGGGCGGGTGTCGGCGTCGACAGCGTCGACCTCCCGGCCGCCACGGCCCGAGGAGTGCGCGTCGTCAACGCGCCGACCGCCGCGACCGCCAGCGTCGCCGAACTCTCGGTCGGGCTCTACCTCATCCTGGCGCGCAACTTGTACGAGCGCATCCGCGCCACGAAGGCGGGGCAGTGGAAGCGGAGCGAGAACGGCGGAGAGCTCGAGGGCAAGACCGTCGGGTTCGTCGGGTACGGCCGGATCGCGCGGGAGATCGCCCGCCGGCTGCAGCCGTTCGGGGTACGGGCGCTGGGGTACGACCCGTTCCTGTCGCGCGCCGTGGATACGACGGAACTGGTGGCCTTCGACGCGCTGTTGGCCGGATCCGACTTCGTGAGCCTCCACGCCGCGCTCACCCCGGAGAACCACCATCTCATCGACGCGGCGCGCTTGGCCAAGATGCGGCGTGGAGCCTATCTCGTGAACGTCGCGCGCGGCCCCCTCGTGGACGAGGAGGCGCTCCTGGCGGCGATCGACTCCGGCCACCTCGCCGGCGCGGCGCTCGACGTCTTCGAGAGCGAGCCGCCGACGCGCACCCGGCTGCTCGAGCACCCGAAGGTCGTCGTGACCCCGCACCTGGGGGCCTCGACGCACGAGGGGCAGCGGCGGGCCGGCCAGCAGGTTGTCGACGAGGTCCTGCGCGCGCTGCGGGGAGAACCATTACAATCTCTCGTGAATCCCGAGGCCGGAGCCCCCCGATGACGTTCGACCCCGAGACCGCCACGTTCCTGATCGCCGGACCGGTCCGCATCCACCCGCGCGTCCTGCGCGTCATGTCGACCCCGTCGCTCAACCACCGGGGCGACCGGTTCCACGAGGTCGTCGGCGAGATCCGCGAGCGCCTGCCGGCCCTGTGGGGTACCCGCTCGGGGCGGTCGGCGATCCTCACCGGGAGCGGAACGGCCGGCCTCGAGGCCGTCTACTCCTCGCTCCTCCCCTCGGACACGCGCACCCTGGTCCTCAAGAACGGTAATTTCGGGGACCGGACCGACCTCATCGTCCGGCGGTACGGAAAGTCCGTCACGACGCTGGAGGCGCCGTGGGGCCGCCACATCCCGCTCGACGCCGCCCGCGCCGAGCTGGAGAAGGGCGACGTCGGTGCGGTCTGCGTCGTCCACAACGAGACCAGCGTCGGCCTCGCCAACCGGATCGGCGAGCTCGCCCCCCACGTCCATCGGGCGGGCGCCCTCTTCCTGGTGGACGGGATCTCGGCGGTCGCCGGCATCCCGCTCTCGATCGATGACTGGGGGATCGATGCGCTCGTCGCGGGGAGCCAAAAAGGGCTCGCGGCGCCCGCCGGGCTCGCCATGGTGCACCTCTCCGACCGGGCGGTCGCGGCCCTGCGCCCGGGGACCTTTTACCTCGACCTGAAGGCACACATCGACAACCTCGAGAAGAACGATACCCCCTGGACTCCGGCCGTCCCCCTCTTCCTCGCCTTGAACGAGGCGCTCGCCCTGCTCGAGGAGGAGGGCCTCGCGGCCCGGCTCGCGCGAACGCACTCGATGGCCGAGGCGACCCGGGCTGCCGTGGCCGCCCTGGGCCTTTCGCTATTCCCCGATCCGGCGTTCGCCTCGGACACCGTCACCGCGATCCGCAACCCCGAGGGGATGGGGGACGCCGAGGTGCGCAAGGTCCTCCAGGAACGGTATGGCGTCCTCGTCCAGGGCGGTCAGGGATCGGTCAAGGGACAGATCTTCCGCATCGGGCACATGGGGATCGCCGATTGGCCGGACCTCTTGGTCACCGTGGCGGCGCTCGAGCGGATCCTCGGCAAGGCCGGCCGGCTCAAGGAGCCCGGCGCGAGTCTCCGGGCGATCGTCGACCGGATGCCGTAGGGCGTACCGTCGGCCGCCGGGCGACCGTACCCGGCTCAGATGTCCAGGATCACGCGGGCACGGCCGCGGACCGGGTCGAACACGAGCCGGTGCATCGTCACGGCCTTGACCTCCGCGCGGGAAGAGTGCCGCCGGGAGTCGAACCGCTCGCCGCCCACCCGGGCGAGCGCGCTGGTCGGAGGCGTACCGAGCGCCGAGACGTGGAGGGTCCGGCCGATGAACCACTCCTCCTGTGGGAGGAG
>JAKIWD010000056.1 GCA_022750205.1 Thermoplasmata archaeon | reverse complement strand
GCATGTTCCCGAGGTACATCGTGCGCCAGGTGAACTTCGCGAGCGCCTCCTTGTTCCCTTCGGTGAAGATCGCGGCGATGACCTTCACGCAGTTCTTCTCGCTCAGGCCCTCCGGGGCCCGCGAGAAGTCGAAGTACTTCGACACGTCGTGGAGCAGCCGGGCCCCGGCGACGGCCGAGCGGACGCGCGCGAACCGGGCGTCCCGGTACTTCTCGATCATCTGCTCGACGTTCTCGAAGAAGCCGTCGACGTCCATGAACCGCGGTAGTGGCGTGATCTTCTGGCCGTCCTTCGAGATGAACGCGAAGGTGGCGCAGCCGCAGCCCGGGTGCGTCGTCAGGGTCATCTTCTCTTCGCCGTGGATGATCGAGACGAGCTCGGAGATTGGGGCGACCGACGGGACGGGGAAGAAGTCCGACTTCTCGAACGGTCCGTCCGTGCAGAGGATCCGCACCAGGTCCGACTGGGTAAAGCGCATCTGGAACCGGTCCTTGTCGGGGATCCGCGCGGTCAGGGCGACCGGCTGGAAGTTCACGCCCCGGACGACGTCCAGGTTGTCGATCGCGAACTTGACCGTCGGCCAGATCTCCTTCTCGTTGAACCCGCCGACCAGGGTCGGGACGAGCACGACGCTCAGCGGCTTGTCCGGCTTGCCCTGGGCGAGCTCCGCGGCCGAGGAGTGGGTCTCCCGCGCGGCCTGGATCGCCTTTTGCTTGACCTTGAGGAGGGGAACGCCCCGCACCTTTCGGTAGATCTCGTCGTCCAGCCCATCGAACTGCAGGTAGAGCGTGTGCAGGCCCGCCTCGCGCGACGCCTGGGCGAACCCGGGCTCGTTGGCGATGCGGATACCGTTGGTGGCGACTTGGACCTGCTTGAAGCCGAGATCGCGAGCCATGCTGACCGCGTCCAAGAACAGCGGGCTCAGCGTCGGCTCGCCACCCGAGAACTGGACGGCGACGGCGCCGACCGGCTTCTGCTCGCGGAGCGTCTTGAGCATGAAGTGGATCTGCTCGCGCGTCGGCTCGTACACGTAGCCGGCCGCGTTGGCGTTGGCAAAGCAGACCGGGCACTTCAGATTGCAGCGGTTGGTCAGGTCCATGAGGGCGAGACCGGTGTGCGACTTGTGGTGACTGCACATCCCGCAGGTGGTCGGGCAGCCGCGGAACTTCTCATAGTAGGGGTTCTCGTAGCCGACGCCGTCGTGGGCGTAGACCTCCATCCGGAGGTAGAAGTCGACGTCGTTGGAGATGATATCCCAGAAGTAGCCGTGCACGCGGCACGTCTTCTCCATGATCACGCGGCCGTCCTTCTCTCGGACGACGGCGGGGATCACCTTGATGCACTCGGGGCAGACGCTCGCGGTCTTCCGCGGAAGGCCCCGGGGGGCCTGGAACTCCTTCATTACACGTGCCGGCATACGTTCTCCAGTTGATTCGGACCCGCCGCTTTCGCGCGGATCCTAACCCGCCCACGAACTCTGCTCTACATATACCATATGTCGCTCTGGCCGCGACAGTTGGGGGCCCCTGTGACGGGGCTTCGCACGCCTCGGGGCGCGACAACCCCCCCCGTGCGGGTGGGACGAAGCCCCTCACCCGTTAAGCTTCGCGCGCCTTTCCCGCACGGGAGTGGGTGGATGGCGGCCAAGGCGAAGTCGCAACGCAAGGGTACGCGCGGGAAGAAGGGACGAACGACGGGCCCTCGCAGATCCCCTCCGAAGGGGTTCGTGGGCCGGGACTCCTCCCCGGTGCTCGAGCGATACCCGCCGAAGGACCCTTCGCTGACGCTCCGCGCCCCCGCGCCGCTCCCCCCCGCTGCGCCGGTCGCCGCGCGCCCTAGCCCTCCCGCCGCCCCCGCTGGGACGTTGACTCCCCCTCCGCCCGCCCCTGCCGCGGGGGCCCCGGCGCCCAAGGGTTTGATCACGCTCGAACGTCCGTTCGACGCCGACGAGTTCTCCCAGCTACTGGGCGAGACGATCATCCGCGTGATGGTGCCCAAGGAAGACCTGGGAGAGGTCCTGCGGCGGATCACGGACTTCATGGGGTTCGGAATCTACGTCTACGCGCTGGAGGTGCGCCCCGCCGCGGAGGAGTCGCTGCGTCGCTTCCAGGTCGAACTGCGTCGCGTGGACTTCTCGCCGAGCGCCGGACATTGGGTTCCATTCGAGGAGACCGGCCGGTCGGAGTCGCCGTTCGGTCCGGGAGCCCGTCAATGAGACTTCCGGCACCCTCTATGAGGGGGACTTTCTAGGACGAAGGGGGAATCCATGGTATCCGGAGGTGCGGCGACGGACCGTCTCGAAGCGGAAGTGCAAGCGCTGCGGACCGAACTGGCGGAACTGCGCAACGAGCAGCGCGAGATCGCGCGCGCGGTCGACGAACTCGTCCAGACGTTCCGCTCGCTCTCGGTCCAACTCGGCATCGCCTCTCAACCGTACAAGAAGGCCCACGCCAAGGATGGCTCGCACCGGGAAATCCCAGGGTTCGGGTAGGGCCTACCGGGTTCCCAAGCCGCGTGGGGTGGGTCGAGGTCACCCGCTTTTCGCCGGAGCGGACACCGGTTCCTCTCCCACCGCCTTACGACCGTAGCGCCAAGCGCCTTCCATCGGGTAGATTCGGCGCAGGACCGCGCGCACCCGATCGCCGACCTTGATCCCGTGCGGATCGGTGTCGGTGACCTGGAGGGTCGCCCGAACGCCGGGGGCGAGTCGGGCGAGCACGACACCGTACGAGCCCATCGCCGCGACCTGGCCATCGAACTCGGCCGGTTGAGCCCCCGGCGCGACGACCGTGACGGCTTCCACTTCTAGATGCTCCCGGGGCAGCTCGACACGCTCGAGCCCGGTCGTTGTCGCGCACCGTCGGCACCGCCCTCGGGGTGGGAACGTGACCGTCGCGCACGACGGGCACCGCTCGGCGGCGAATCTCCAGCGTGCCGGTAGATTCTCTAGGTACCTCGCCCGCGCGACGTAGGCGCCCTGACTCACGGACTCAAGCCCCCACGTCCCCCGCCCGGTGGGTCGGACTTCCGGAAGGGGACGCCCGCCTTCCGCCTGCGAGAACGGACCCAGCCACGTCACCGGGCCTTCGACCTCGAAGGCGAGGAAGTCGGTACGCTCGGGGCGGATGACCGCGGCCCACGCGGTCTCCCCGACGGCCGCCGCGCGCAGCCCGGTATACACTGCGACCGCCATCGCCGCGGACGGCGAGGGCGCCGTCGGAGTGGGCGTCCACGCCAGATGCTCGGTCCGCGCCAACGGGAACGAGCGGTTCCACTCGATGAGGAGGACGGGAGGAGCGGCAGTGGATAGGAGTCCGAGCGTACCCTGGGTCGCCGCGGTGGCGTGCGGGGCGGCGCGACGCGCGGCCGCGACCCAGCGCGCCGCTTCGGGGCGTTGCTCCGGAGGATGGCGCCGCGACGACGCGCCGGCAAGTCGGGCTCCCGGTCCCGCCACGAACCCCGCGGCGATGGCGGCGGCGTCTCGAGTAGGCGTTGCCCGATCCCCCTCGCCGAGAGCGTCGACCGTGACGACGGCAGACCCCGAGGGGCCTTCCCCCGCGGCGGCGTTCCGGCACGCCTGAGCGAACGACTCGATCCCCGGCGGGTGGTGCCGGATCTCGGCCTCGCCCCAGCCCATCGCCGTGCCCAGTTCTGCGTCGATCTCCGCCGGGAAATCTCCCACCAGGTCCAGCTGATCGAAGCCGCTCGGAAACGACGCGCTGGCTCCCTCGATCAGACGTTCGAGGGCCGCCACCGCGAGCGTGAACGCATCCTCGTCCGGACCTTCCACCCGGAACCGTCCGATCGACCACGCAGGTCGGACGCAGGCGGCCGCCCGAAGAGACCGCGTCACGTTCGCCCCACGGAGAACACCGTCACGGTGGCGCTCGCCCCGGAGCCACCGACGTTGTGCGCGAGCGCCTGCTCGGCGTGGGGCACTTGCCTCGGTCCGGCCGCGCCGCGGAGCTGTTGGAAGATCTCGTACGCTTGACTGGCCCCCGTCGCGCCGATCGGGTGACCCTTGGCCTTCAGCCCCCCATCGGGGTTGACGGGGAGCGATCCACCCAGACTGGTCGCGCCGCTCAGCGTCAATTCCGCGGCGCCACCGGGCGGCGCAAAGCCGAGGTCCTCGATCGCCATCAGCTCGGCGATGGTGAAGCAGTCGTGCACCTCCAGGAATTGGATCGAGCGGCGCGCGATCCCGGCCGTGCGGAACGCCTCGTCGGCGGCGCGGCGGGTCGCGGCGAGACTGGTGAGGGACGGGCGCTCCTGCAGGGCGAGCCAGTCGGACCCGGCGCCGACACCCGCGACGTAGACGGGCGCGTCGGTGAATCGACCGGCCACGTCCTCCCCCGCGAGGAGCACCGCCGCCGCGCCGTCGCTGACCGGGCAGCAGTCCAGCAGGCCCAACGGGTCGGCCACGCGGGGACTCGCGAGGACCTCAGCGCGCGAGATCGGCTTTCGGAAGTGGGCGTTCGGGTTCAATGCCCCGTGGGCGTGGTTCTTGACGGCCACCTCGGCGAGCGCTTCCCGGGAGGTGCCATGCTCGACCATGTGGCGGGACGCCATCAGACCGTAAACGCCCGCAAAGGTGAGGCCGGCCAACCGTTCCCACTCTGTGTCGCCGGAAACGCCCAGCCAGTAGCGTCGGCGCTCCGACGGGGCATCGGTCATCTTCTCGACGCCCGCGACGAGCACGACATCCCGGGCCCCGCTCTGGATCGCCCGCACGCCGCTCTGGATCGCGAACCCGGCCGACGCGCACGCATTCTCGACGCGCGTCACGGGCCGTCCCACGATCCCGGCCTCCTCGGCGAGGATGGCGGAGGAGTTGCCGAGCTGCCAGCCGGAAAAACCCAGGGTCCCGAGGAACGCCTCGTCGATCGCGGCCCGGTCCAGTCCGTGGTCGACGCTCGACACGGCCTGGTCGACCGCCGCGCGCAGCAGGGTGCGGGGTCCTTCGGGGAGAATGCCGAACCGGGTGTGCCCAGCGCCGATGACCGCTGCCCTTCGTGCCGCCAGTTCTCGACGCCCCCGAACGTTCTTATCACGCCATCCGATGGTCCCGTTAAAAGGGAGCGGACGGCGGAGCGTGCAAGAGCAAGGGCCGGTAATCGTCGGCGTCACCGGCGCGAGCGGCGCACCGATCGCGGTCCGCCTGCTGGACGCCCTCGCGATGGCCGGACGCGCGGTCGCGCTCGTGGTCTCCGACGGGGGAGCGGCCGTCCTCCATGAGGAGTGCGGGCTCTCCGTCACGGATCTGGGACGCAAGGCGACCGTGACCTACTCGGACCGGGACCTGTCCGCCCCGATCGCGAGCGGTTCGCGTCGCAATCTGGGGATGGTCGTCGTGCCATGTTCGGCCAACAGCGCGGCCAAGGTCGCGCTCGGTCTCGCGGATACGCTCATCACCCGCGCCGCCCACGTGCAGATCAAGGAAAAGCGCCGCCTTGTGATCGTCCCCCGGGAGACCCCACTCTCGGCGATCCAGCTGCGCCACCTGGCGGACCTGGCCGCGCTCGGCGTGGTCGTGCTCGACGCCGCCCCGCCCTACTACACCCACCCGAAGTCGGTCGACGACCAGGTCGCCTTCCTGGCCGGCAAGATCCTCGATCAGCTCGACGTGCCCCACCAGCTCTATCGGGGCTGGCGGGCCGGGGAGGGCTGACGTGACGAATCGCCTCGGCGACCTCTTTCCGGTCCCGATGGCGGGCGTAGCCGTCCTCCTCGTGGTGTTGATCTTCCTCACCCCGAACCTCCTCTCCGCCGCCGGCGGGCCGGCGGCCGGCAGCTTGGCGACCCAAGCCGAGCTGTTCATCGACCGCACGACCACCGGCAGCACCACCGACCTCTACGTGCACGGCTTCGGCGATGTCCGCTACGCCAGCATCACCCTCCAGATCGCCACGAACGTGACGTGGCCGCCGCCCGCACATCTGCCCGCGAGCAGCTGGAACACCACCCTCACCCTGAACGAGACCCTGGCCGCGATCACCTCCACGAGCGCCAACCCCTTCGCGGTGAACGTGACCGCCGTGTACATCGACTCGACGATGACGACGGTCTGGTACCTCGGAACGTACGTGATCGACGTCAGCGGCGGCGTGCTGTCGATCGATGCGTTGCTCCCCGGGGCGGGGTCGATCTCGCCGACGCCGATCGACGACCTCCCGCTCGCCTTGCTCCTCTCCGGGTACGGGTCGGGGGTGGCGACCTGAGAGCCTCGCGCGTCATCGTGTTCTGGCTGGTCGTCATCGGCGCGCTCCTGCTCGTCGAGCTGGCCGAGCTGACGGACCTGTTCCGCCTCCCGCTCCAGTCGGCCGTCGGTAACCTGCTGTCGTTCATCTTCGCCCTCGTGTTCACCAACATCCTCGCCCTGGTCGGCGCCATCTTCATCGGCATCTACATCTCGACCCGGCTGCGGGCCCCGACCGGTTTCACGCCGTTCGAGGAGGAGATGCTGCGCATGCGCCAGGAGCTGACCGAGCTGCGCGGCAAGGTCGACGCCATCCACGGCGCCACGGTGACCCCTGCCCCCTCGGCCCCCGGCACGACCGAGCCCGAACCCCCCTCGAAGGGGACCCCCCCATGAAGATCCCGGTGATCGACAACGGCGGCCAATGGACCCACCGCGAGTGGCGGGTCCTGCGGGACCTCGATGTCGACAGCCGCATCGTCCCGAACACGACCCCGTTCGCCGAGCTGGACGCCGATGGGGTCGTCCTCTCCGGCGGCGCGCTGAGCCTGGAGGGGAGCGACACCCCGCTCGGTCGCGTCAGCGAGTGGATCAACACGATCGACGTACCGGTCCTGGGCATCTGCGTCGGCCATCAGTACCTGGCGCGACAGTTCGGGGGCACCGTCCGCCACTCTGGCCAACCGGAGTTCGGGCGCGTGCAGGTCTCCGTGGACGCACCGGATCATCCCCTGTTCGCCGGTCTTCCCGCGACGTTCCAGGTCTGGGAGAGCCACAACGACGACGTCATCCGCCTTCCGGAAGGGTGGCGGGGGCTCGCCCACTCGGCCAGCTGCCCGGTCCAGGCGATGGCCCATCCCACGCGACCGATCATGGGCCTCCAGTTCCACCCCGAGGTCGAGCACACCGAGGGGGGGCGGGAGATCTTCCGCCACTTCATCGACCTTTGCCGCAAGTGAGCGGCGCCCGTCAGACGATATGTAGACTCACCCGGTCGGGGACGAGGTAGTCATGCGCGTGCGGCGAGCCTCCGGCGGTCGAGAGGGAGACCTCCTCCAGCGCGCGAAAGTGCTGCGGGGCCGCGTCGATCCGCTCCTCCCCAAGCTCCAGGGAGACGCTCCCGCGGATCGGTTCGATAAACTGCGCCAGGAGCTGGAGGAGGTTCGGGCGGCCCGGGACGACGAGCACCGCCTGGAAAAGCTCGGTGGGGCCTGGCGCGATCCGATCACGCGCGCCTTCGCCGGGCTGTTGCGCTACTACCTCGACCCCAAGCAACCGATCGTCGCCGCCTCCGAGTTCCCGGGCGGGACGATCTCGTTCGCGGTCCTCAACGGCGCGCCACGGGAGGCCCACATCGCCGTCCAGCAGGGGGACGATCCTCGACGTCTCTTGCTCGGCTACCTGGCCTGGGCTCGCAAGGGTCTCCACTTCTGGGCGACGGCGGAGGCGCTGTACTGCACGGGCCGGTCGCCCGAACCGCCCGCGGCCTTCCGCGCCGCCCAGATCGAGAGCTTGCCCTACCGGCTCGCCCCGATCGAGGGCACCCAGGGCCTCGGTTGCCCGCACCTCCGTAGTGGCGAGCATCGACCGTTCGTCGGGGTCGACTGGACCGGCGCGGGAGTGACGATCCGCGTCTGCGAGCGCTGCGCCCGCGACGACCGGCAGCTCCTCTCGAGCCTGTCGGTCGGGGTCGCACTGCCCGATGCCGAAGGCGCGTTCCCGGTCGAGGCGTCGCTCAACGTCGCCTGTCGGGACGGCGCGAGCTGCGTCCACGCCAAGGTCCCGGAGCTCTCGCGGGCGATGCGTCGCAACTACCACCTCGGGAGACTTTCCGATGCGGCGCTCCTGCGCGAATACCTGGCCCAGGCCCGCGAACGCCTGGAACGCGTTGACCGACCGCTGTTCGTCGCCGCGGGCGTGTGTTACGGAATGGATCGGGCCGCCTTCCTCGACGCGCTCCACGCCACCCCCGAGGAACGACGGGCGCTCGAAACGACGCTGTCGGACGTCGCCGGGCTCTTTGAGATCGACGAGGCGGCGGCGAGCCGGGCGCTCGAGCGGCTGTGGCCGGCGCACGCCGAGGCGATCGTGCAGGCGATCGTGCCCGACCCGGACCGCGCCCAACGCCTGGTCAGGGAGGCCAAGGCGAACCCCGGGCGGGTCTCCGATCTACTTCGACGCGCGGCACGCGAAACGCGGGAGCGGGAGCTGCTCGAAGAACTCCCCCAGTACGACTCCCTCACGAGCGAGGCCTCCTTCGCCGACGATGTCGCCCGCACGTTCCGCACGCAGGGGCCGGCCGAAGCGGCCAAGCGGCTCCTCCAGCGCCTTCCCCGGGAGGGAAAGGAGCGCGGGCTCGCCTATGGGATGCTCCTCGCCCTCGATCTCGCCGGTCCGCAGCGCTGGCAGTTCACGGACACCGAGCAACAGTTCGGCGAGTCCCTCCAGGAGGCGGCCCGCCGCCTGCTCCAGGCCCCGCCGACCACCTACCACGAGGCGCTGGACGGACTGCTCGGGAGGGCCGGAGTGGCGAACTGGGGCCGGCGGACGGCCGCGTAGTCGGGACGAGAGGCGATATACCGGCGGTCCTCGTCCGGTACCCAGAAGGTCCGCTCCGTGCTCCTGACGATGGCGGTCTCCACCACGCCGGCCCCACCCAGCGCCCTGGTGATCGCCGGCGAGGAGGAGACGCGCGTGCTCCTGCGGGGCCTCCTGCGGTTGCACCGCTATCGCATCCTCGGGGAAGCAGGAGGGAGCGTCCGAGGCTTGGCCCTTCTCCAGGAGCTCGAGCCGTCGACGCTGGTGATCGACACCACCCTTTCGGAGGGCGACGCACTGGAGTTCGTCCAGGCGGCCAAGCAACGCCGGCCCAACCTCCACGTGGTGCTCGTGGCCCGAGGTTCCCGTCCGCCCGTTCCGCCCGGCATGGCCGAACCCGACGCGGTGCTGCAGCGGCCGTTCCGGATCCAAGACTTCGCGCGGGCGATCGCGCGGGACCCGGCGCCGACCGAGTAGGCCTACTTCACGCGATACCGCTGGAGCGCCGCCTCTTCTTCGAAGTGGAGCGACGGGGCGGGCACCACCAGTGCGTGCTTCGGCGGGCCGAACTCCTGCGCGAGCAACGACTCGACCGTTCCGAACCAGGCCGCAGAGGTGTCCGAGCCGACCCGGGCCACCACCGCCAGCAGGGATCCCCGGGGAACGGCCTTCCCGTCCGGGTCGCGCTCGCGGAGGATGCCTAGCGCCTCGCCCGCCATCAGGTATCTGCCCTCCGAGGGGCGGAGGTCGAGCAGCACGAGGGTGTGGAGATCGACCGAGCGGTTCCGCGCGATCCGCTCCAGCGGGGAGACCGGCGCGAACCCGGGCTCCGGCAAGGGAAGCGAGACGGTGCCGCCGAAGCGATAGTGCATCAATCCGAGCAGCCCGGCGGCCGCCGTGAGGATGCTGGCGTTCGGGACGTAGCGCCAGACGTGCCCGGCGTTCTCGCACAGGACGCGCAGCGCCACGTGCGTCGTCGCCGCGAACGGATCGCCGGGGACGAGAAGGGCGACGGGACCCCCTTCGGCCAGCGCCGCGAGAATGGGCGCTCCGTCTTCGAGCTCCGATCGCTCGAGCCGACGGACCGGACGCCCGAGGGAGCCCGCGAGCCGTTCCAAGCTGCCGGGAGCGAGCGTGGACGTGTACTCCTCGGCGAAGACCGCCTGGGCGGCGCGGACGCGCGTCAGCCCCCGGGAGGAGAGGCCCTGCTCGTCGTCGAGCCCGACGCCGATGAACCAGAGCTCGGCCACGACGGCCCCGCTCAACCCCGCACGGCGATCACCGGGCAGGGGGCGCCGCGGAACAGCTCCTCGAGGAAACGGCGCGTGATGCGCGCGCCTTCGGGCGGGGAAGGGCCGTCGCCCGGTGGTGCCTCCTCCCCGACGAGCAGGAGTCCATAGCGCTCGTCGGCCGCTTCGTGGAGGATCACGTCGGCCAGACGACGGCGCCCGTGGCCGAAGATCCCGCTCCCGAGGACGGGATGGTGGTGGAGCGGAACGCCGCGGGGCGAGCGGGCCGGCGGCGGGGCGTCGCCGGGATGGCGCGGCCCGAGATGCAGCGAGACGATCGGGATCCCATGGTGGCGGACAGCGATCTCCTCGGCGATCCGCATCGCCTTGGGCGGCGCCGAGTCGCCGAAGGCCGGGACGAGGATGCGCTGGACCCGTTCCTCGGCGAGCGCCAGCCGGTTGACCACGATCACGTCGCACGGTGCGTGGTGGAGGAGCGCGCTCGCGGTGTGCCCGACGAACGGGTTGCGGCTGCGCCGGTCCCCCGCGAGCGTCATGAAGATCGCCTCGACCCCGTGGGTCTCGGCGCTCTCGAGGATCTCCCCGACGACGTCCGTCGAGGCGCGGACCTCGGGATCGACGCGCACGTCCAGGGCCGCGCCGGCCTCGTGCGCGGGCACGACGATGTTGACCGAATCGCGCCACTGACGCGTGACCTCCGGCAGCGTGGTCGTCGGGATGATGTGCAGGATGCGCACCTCGCCGTCGGCCTCGAGCAGCTGGGAGGCGAACCGGATCATCGGTTCGACCTCGGCCGGGGCGTTGACGGGGATCAGGATGTGCCGGTACATGGTCAGTGGCCCTCGACCGCGATGAGGTCGATGTCGAGCGTGATCACGTTCACGTAGGTCGGGCCGATGAACCCGAGGACCGGCAATTGGAGGTGGGAATTGACGAAATCGAGCAGGTACGCTTCGCTCAGGTGGCTCGCCGCCGCGACGCGAGGGATCTGCACGAGGACCGCCGCCGGTGTCAGGTCCGGGTCGATCCCGCTCTCCGAGGGGGAGACCAGGTCGAAGGGGGCCGTGGTGCCGTTCAGGCCGTACTCGCCGATGTAGTACTCGGTCAGGTTCACGAGCAGCGGGTCGGTCGGCCCGTACGGTGACTCGCCGCTGCTCACCGTCGCCGAGTAGTCCGTCAGGGACGGCCGCAGCCAGAACAGGGACTGGTTGGTGATGTTCTGGCCGATGAGCGACGAGGCGATGGCGGTGCCGTTCGGCGCGTCGATCAGGCTGCCGTTGGCCGTGTGGGGTGTGACGAGCTGGGCGAATCCGGTCACGGCGGCCGGATAGGCGACCCCCGTCAATACGACCATGATGACGAGCAGCCCGACCGCCGCTCGCATGGAGGGGCGACGGTACGGCGGTTCGGGGGCATACGTGCCGGGTCCGGCCGTCCCCCCCGTCTCCTCCAGGAGCCGGGCCGGGGGCGGTCCGGAGCGCACGCTCCCCGATCGCGACGCCGCGGCGATGCCGCGCGGGGGCTTCCCGCCGTTCTTAGCGGGCGCCGTCGGGGTGGGGGTGGGCTCGGGGGCGGCCGCCTCCAGGGCGGGGCGAGGGGCGCTCACAGGCCTCCCAGCAGGTGGTGGACCGCCAGGCCGAAGCTGACGACCGCCGGAAGGTTGAGCGAGTACGCGAACAGGAGGTAGAGGACCTTGATGCCGATGAACGCGCTGAGGAGCCCCCCGAGGCCGTAGATCAGCAGGTTCCGGCGGAGCAGGTCGACGGCCGATTGAGGCCGGAACGAGACGCCGCGCAGCGCGATGGGGATCAGCAGGGGGATCATCAGGGCGTTGAAGACCAGGGTGGCGAGCACCGCCGTTTCCGGATTGGGAAGCTGGAGGATGTTCAGGGCGGCCGCGCCGCCGAGCCCGACGAACAGGCCGGGGACGATGGCGAAGTACTTGGCGACGTCGTTGGTGATCGAGAACGTTGTCAGTGCGCCGCGGGTGATGAGGAGTTGCTTGCCGATCGACACGATCTCGATGAGCTTGGTCGGATCGCTGTCGAGATCGACCATGTTCCCGGCCTCCTTGGCCGCAGAGGTGCCGCTGTTCATCGCGAGCCCGACATCCGCCCGGGCGAGGGCGGGCGCGTCGTTGGTCCCGTCGCCGGTCATGGCGACGAGGTGACCGTACTGCTTCTCCCGGTTGATCAGCTGGAGCTTGGATTCCGGCCGCGCCTCGGCGACGTATTCGTCCACGCCGCTCTCCCGGGCGATCGCCTCGGCCGTGAGCCGGTTGTCCCCCGTGCACATCACCGTGCGGATGCCCATCGTCTTGAGATCGACGAGCCGGTCGCGGATGCCGGGCTTGACCACGTCCTTCAGGACCACGATCCCGAGCACCTTGCGGCCGAGCGCGATGACCAGCGGCGTCATGCCCTGGCGGGAGGCCTGGTCGGCGGCCGCGACCGTCTCCGGCGGGAGGCCGCCGAGGGCGGCCTGGATCGCCCCGACCGAGCCCTTCATCGCCTCGGTGCCATCGGGCAGGCGGATCCCCGAGGCGCGCCTTTCGGGCGAGAACGGGATGACCTGGACGTTCTCCATCGAGACGCTCTCGCGCTGGACCCCCCTCAAGCCGGCGAGGCGGACCACGGACCGGCCTTCCGGGGTCTCGTCGAACGCCGAGGCGAGGAGGGCGCCGCGCATCACGGACTGGTCGGTCTCCCCCGGTGCCGGGATGAACTGCACGGCCAGCCGGTTCCCGACGGTGATCGTGCCGGTCTTGTCCAGGATGAGCACGTCGAGGTCCCCGGCCGCCTCCACCGCGCGTCCGGACTTCGAGACGACGTTCGCCTTGGAGACGCGGTTGACGCCGGAGATCCCGACGGCGGAGAGGAGGCCGCCGATCGTGGTCGGGATGAGGCAGACGATCAGCGCGATGAGCGTCGCGAGGTTGAACAGACCCAAGTGCGTCCCGAGGAGCAGATAGCCGAAGGTCACGACGACGAGCAGGAGCGCCATGGTCAGCGCCGCGAGGATGATCGTCAGCGCCACCTCGTTCGGGCTCTTTTCCCGGTGCGTCGCCTCGACCAGCTGGATCATCTTGTCGAGGAAGCTCGAGCCCGGTTCGGCGGTGACGCGGACGATGATCGTCCCTTGGAGGACGCGACTTCCGCCGATCACGCTGGTGTGGTCGCCGCCGCTCTCGCGGACGACGGCGGCCGACTCCCCCGTCATCATCGACTCGTCGATGACGCCGGCCCCTTCGACGATGTCGCCGTCGACCGCAACGATCTCGTTGGGCTTGACCTCGATGCGGTCGCCCACGTGGACGCTGCCGCTCGGCACCCAATCACGGCGCCCGTCGGGGTAGATCTGGCGCGCTTTGAGGCCCGTCCGGGTCTCGCGCAGCGAGTCCGCCTGGGCCTTGGCCTGGGCCTCGGCGATCGACTCGGCGACGTTGGCGAACCACAGCGTGAGGACGAGGACGACCGTGATGGTCAGGTAGTAGTTCTGGTCGAATCCCGGTCCGGCCACGTCGGGGAACGCCCACGGGAAGAAGGTGACCGCTGCGACGAAGAAGGTGTAGATGTACACCACGAACATGACCGGGTTGCGGATCTGCTCGCTCGGCGAGAACTTGTAGAACGACTGGCTGACCACGCGGGTCCAGCTGGTATGCGGCCGGCGCTGGACGCTGACCTGCGAGCCCGGAGGGACGGCCATCGACATCGGGGCTCAGAACCCTCCCTGCCCGAACGGACCCATGGCGAGCACCGGGAGGAACAGCAGGCCCGTGACGACGAGGATGAACGCGATCAGATAGACGGTGAACGTCGCCGACTCCGTCTTGAGGGTCCCCGGCCCCGGCGGCACGGGCGACTGGCGAGCGAGCGAGCCGCCGATCGCCAGCATGGCG
>JAKIWD010000133.1 GCA_022750205.1 Thermoplasmata archaeon | reverse complement strand
AGAAGACGACGCTCGCCCGGACCGTCAAGGACAAGTGGCGGTCCAAGCACTGGTTCGTCGTCCGGGCGCCGTCGCTGTTCAACCACGCCGAGATCGGCGAGACGATGGCGAGCGAGCCCGAGCAGATCATCGGCCGGACGCTCGAGACCACCCTCCAAGAGATCACCGGCGGCGCCGACGTTGGCAAGGCGCACATCAAGCTCAAGTTCCAGATCGAGCGGGTCTCCGGGGAGAAGACCGCCGAGAGCCGATTCATCGGCCACGAACTCACGACCGATTACGTGCGGCGGCTCGCACGGAGGAAACGGTCCAAGATCGACACCTCGCTGATGGTGACGACGAAGGACGGGGTCCAGATCATCGTCAAGCCCGTCGCGGTCGGCGAGCAGCGCCTGCAGACACGCCTCCAGGCGGAGCTCCGCCTGCGCCTCCGCTCCCTCCTCACCGAGGAGGCCGCGAAGAAGACCGGCGCCGAATTCGTGCGGGAGATGCTGGGCGGCGAGCTGGGCAAGATCCTCGCCCACGGCCTCAAGTCGCTCTATCCGCTCAAGAAGATCGAGATTCGTCGCTCCGTCGTGCTGGGGACCATCGAGGTCACCGCGCCCGGCGAGCTCGCTTCCGAGGCGGTCGGTGGCCCCACCCCCGAAGTCCCGATGGCGGTCGAGACGGCCCCGAGCACGCCCGCGGACGCTTGAATCGGAGTCCGGGATGGTCCCCAGGGCCCCCGCCGTTCTCCCCCGTGTCGGGGTGGCTCAGCCTGGTAGAGCACGGGACTCATAGCGGGACGGCCACGCCGTTCCGGGAGAGATCCTGGGGCCGGGGGTTCAAATCCCCCCCCCGACACCCACGGCGGTTTCTTCGTCGAGAGACCGGGCCCGGACGATCGGGAATCCGTCGGGGGAGGAACCAACCGGACGGGCTCCCGGGCCGGGACCTCTCCCGGCGCCGATACCGACCGCGACCGAGAAACCCTGGGGCGGGCCGGGACACCGATTCTAATAGTTTCCGACTCCATTCTATCCTTGTCCGGCCCGAAACATGTTCGCCCATGGCGCCCTCCATTCGGAATCCCGCCTCTGGAACCAGGGAGCCTCCGAGGTTCGCGTCAGTTCGGAGCTCCACTACGGGCGCCCGATCCCTTCGGTTTGGCGGGACCGGGGCGACCAGCAAAAGACTCGGCAGAACGGGCCGAGAACTTCCGGGGAAGAAAGCAGCGGGCTGGCCGCGAGTTTTCCCCTAATCTTCTTCGGTGCCGGACTGACGTTCGTGGGTTTCTACCTCCGGTCCGAGGACCCCGGTGCCTACCTCGCGCGGCTCCCGGTATGGGTCCCCTTCCTGCTTCTCGGGCTCATCGCCCTGGGTGGCGGAATTCTCTCCGTCTTCGCGAGGCCGAGCGACATTCCGGGCACCGTTCGCGACGACGGGCCAGTACGGGACCGCGGTCCGAGCCGGGACCGCGACCCTCCTGCCATTCCGGCACGACGGTCAACACGGCCAGGGTGGCGATTCGAGAATCCCCCGACACGGTCTCGCTCGCCGGTGAGCGCCGCACCGGTGGACCGACCCAGCCGACGAGCGTTCGCTCCGGCCGATGGTGCCGGCGGACCAGAATCCCGGCGCGCCGCAAGGCCCGAGGACAACTCCGGGCCCCAGTTCGATTTCTCGTCCCTGCTCCAGGAGCTCGAATCCATCGATGCCGAACTGCGCGGTGCTCCAGCTGGGCGGCCGCCTTCGCCGCGGAGACCTGCCGTCGAATCTCCGGACGATTCCGACGGCGGGCCAGCGGAATCCCTTCCGGAGGGGGCAATCAGCCAGACCAACGAAGCCCCCAGCGTTCCCCGGATGGCCCCCAACCGACCCGCGAGGGTGCCCCCACCCCTCCCGAACCTCAACTGCGTCGGGTGTGGTTCGGCAATCACCGAGGTTTCGCCGGGCGCCGTCTGTGGGGGGTGCGACCAGCCCCTCTGCTCGGAGTGCCGAGGTCGGGCGGAGGCGGAGGGCATGCCAGTTCGGTGTCCGTTCTGTTCCGCACTCGATACCCTCGACGCCCCGGCACTGAAGGCCGTGGTCCCCGCGCGCGATCGCCTGTGACCGGGTGCGGATTCTGTACCGGTTCGACCCTACCCTAGCGTTTTCGTCCCCGCAGCTCCGACCCGAGCGAGCGCGTGGCCCCGCCGTGGAAGAGCGGCGCGCGACACGGCGCGCGCTGGGTGGAAGAAGGGGTTGGCTGCGGCGGCTAGTTCCCCCGGGGCTCGTGCGGCCCTAGTCCCCCGTAATCCCTACGTTGGAGGTGGTCGAACTCGCGGACGTCCCGACTTCGTAGAACACGTTGGTCGTGATCGCGTGGGTTACCGTCGTCGTCAGGGAAACGGTGAACAGAACCGGGGCGTTGGTGCCGACCGTCACGGCGAAGTTGTCGATGGGGTTGGCGAAGAGGGCGGTTCCGGGGAACGTGAGTTCCTCGAACCAGTCCGGAGTGGCAGTCTGGCAAGCCACGGGGCCCGCGACGAACGCGTTGGCCGTCGGGCCGACGGAGGTGACGCTTCCGCTCGCGGTGCAGGTCGTCGCCGTTGTCCACACCAGATTCACGGTGGGCGTGCCGGTGGCGTACGACGTGCCGGTCGCCGAGGTGACGCTGTAACCGTTCTGTCCCCCGGTGGTGATGGTGGAAACGAACGACGCCAACGCCAGGCCGCCGACCATGGCGAGCATGACGGCGATCGTCCCGGTGTAGACCGTTCTCCGGCGCAGTTTCAGTCCCATTGTTCTTCCTTAGCACCAGACAGGGGTCCGTGCGAAATAATACTCGATTCGAGTGGTATAAGAATCCCCTAGGCGGAGACGCACCGTCCCCGAATATCCCCCGACATGGGCGGGCGGCTCCCAGCGCCGTGGACCACCGACGGCGCCCTGGAGCCGGAGAGGTGTCCGGCCCACCTGGAGCGGACACGATCCGATGGATGGACCTGATCGCACCGGCGATCGTGAGTCGGGCCAAGGAGAGACGTCAGACGACCGTCTCACCCTGTGAGGGAGGCGTCGCCACGGAACCACGAATGGCTGCTTTCCGCCGAATCGGTGGAGCGGGATGGCCCCGATCGGCCCGCCGGAGCCGGCCGCAGCACCGACCGGCCTCGAACGCTGGGTTGCTAGGTGCTTCGACAGCCTAATTAGATTACTAAATGTGTAATGTTTGCACTATTTAGAATACTAAAAAGACGACCGCTTATGTAGGGTCCGCCCCTGGTGGGCCTTGAGTGAGGCCCCATGTTGCTCAACGGAAAGACGGCAGTGATCTACGGCGCCAACAACCCGACCGGAGCATCGGTCGCACGCGCGTTCGCGAGGGAGGGGGCGACGGTGTACTTGGCCGGTCGCTCGAGGGAGCGGCTGGAGCCGGTGGCCCGCGAGATCGTGGCGGCCGGCGGGGCGGCGGAGTTCGCCGAAGTCGACCCGCTCGACCTGAAGTCGGTCTCCGACCACCTCCACCAGGTCGCCGTCGATCACGGGACGGTCGACATCAGCCTCAACTTGGCGTTCGTCGGGATGGAGGGCGCCGCTCGCCTCTGCAACCTCACCCACGAGCAGTTCGACGCCGCGACGTTCACCCGGATTCGCTCGAATTTCGTGACCTCCGCCGCCGCGGTGAAGGTGATGGCCTACCAGGGCGGGGGAACGATCCTCGCGACCGCCGTGCCCGAGAAGCCCTCCCCCTTCGGCACGTCCGCGGGCCAGGCGATCGGCAGCGCCGCCATCGGGGCGCTCTGCGAACAGTTGCGCCTCGACGTCGGGTCCTTCGGGGTCCAGATCGTCTACGTACCCGATGTCGCGGCCTCCGAGGAGGAGCTGATCGAGAAGCTCTTCGTGGTCCTCGCGGGGCGGCCGACCACCTCCCCGTCCCCCAGTGGGATGCTGATGGGGCCCGCTGCCTCGACCGATTCCCCGCAAACGGAAGCGCCCGCCGGCGCGGCGACCGGCTAGGCGGGCTGGCACAACGATCGACCCGCGACCGATAGACGGCCCCGCATCCCGAACACGGTCTCTCGACTCCCTTCCGGGTCGTGGGGCAACCTCTTCCGACCAAGTTCGACCCACCGCTCCGGATCCGAATTTTTCGTCCGAGCAACCCCCGACACGCCAGGTCGGTTCACCCCCCACGCGCCCCGTAGGTGAGCGTGGGACCACGCGTCCGAGTGCCGTCCGCGTCGCAACGCTGTGACCCCGTCGCTCCGGGCACGACCGGGTTGGCGGCCGATGCACTCTTTGCTACGGGCCCCTGGCTTCCCCAACGCGATGGGAGCGGCCGGGGCCCGAAGCGATGCCCCGACCTCGGACCTCGCGCGCTTCCGGCATCGCGGCGTGCTCTGGGCCGTCTTGTTCGTAGCCGCCGCCGGAACGATGGGCCTCCCGGCGGGATTGTCGGGGATCGTGGACGCAACGGCGTCCGCGAATTCCCTCGCGGGCGTTCCCGTCCCTCCACCCGGCCGCGCTCTCGGCGCACCCCCGTCGGCCATCACCCCCACGCTCCCTTCGGGCGCCGCAGGTCACGCGGTCGAGTCGATGGCCGCTGCGAGCGCGAACGCCAGCGCGTGGTGGCCGTGTCGGTTGTGCGGGCCTCCCGCGCGAGCCAACTTCACGCTCGTCTCCGACCCGCGGAACGGGGAGCTCGTCCTCCAGGGCGGGTACGCTAGGGCGACCGGCTACTCGCCAGATGTCTGGACGTCCCGCAACGGCCACTGGACCGAGTCGTTCGCCTACCCGAACATCGGTCGTCGGCAAGGCGCGGCGGCGGCCTACGATCCCGCCATCGGTGAGACGGTCCTCTTTGGTGGGCTCTACGGATGGGACTACAGCGACACTTGGCTGTTCGACGGCACCAACTGGACCCAGCCGGCGTGCTCCTCGACCTGCCCGCCCCCCGCGCGGTTCGGGGCGAGCATGGCGTACGACGCTCAGGACCAGTACCTGCTGATGTTCGGTGGTCGCGCCTGCGTCGATTTCTCGTGTCCCCTCAACTCGAGCTTGTCCAACGACTCGTGGATGTACCGCGCCGGCGCCTGGACGCAGCTCGCGCCGCCCGTCTCCCCCTCGCCCCGGGCGTGGGCGTCCATGGTCTACGATGCCCGCGACGGCTACGTGGTCCTGTTCGGCGGAGAGAACGGCGGCCTCCTTTCCGATACGTGGACCTTCCGATCCGGAATCTGGACCAATGTCACCTCACTCGCCGGAGGGGCACCCGCCGCTCGGGCGTACGCCAGCGCCACCTACGACCCGATCGGGGGGCGGGTCGTCCTCTTCGGCGGCCGGACCGCCATCGGCCCCACCAATGACCTCTGGCAGTTTGCCGGGGCCGCATGGAATCCTCTACCGGTCCTGCCCGGTCCGATTCCGGCACCTCGAACCGGTGCGGGACTGGCGTACGACCCTACCGCCGGGGACCTGGTT
>JAKIWD010000103.1 GCA_022750205.1 Thermoplasmata archaeon | reverse complement strand
GCAAGAATCTTATAGGGGCCCCTGCTCGCGCGCGGCGAATGTATTATCTCGACCATCGGCGGGACGTGGTCCGTATCCCGCCGGAGCGGCTCGGGCCGCAGCTCGACACCGTGCTGACCGAGCTCGCCCAGCAGCAGTTCGAAGGCAAGCTCGTCGAGGGCCAGAACCTGACGGTCATGATCCGCGGGGTCGGCGCCATCGGCGAGGGTCACATCATCCACGGCGACGGCGGCGTCTATCAGGAGGTCGAATACGAGGCCCTCATGTTCCGGCCGGAGATCCAGGAGGTCGTCGAGGGCGCCATCGTCGAGATCCGCAAGTTCGGCGCCTTCGTACGGTTCGGCCCGCTCGATGGCCTGCTGCACGTGAGCCAGATCATGGACGACCGCGTGAACATCGACGAGCACAATCAGCGCCTCGTCGGGGTCGAATCCAAGCGCGACCTCAAGGTCGGCTACAAGGTCCGCGGGCGGATCGTCTCCCTCTCACTCTCCGAGATCTCCCCTCGGGATAGCCGGATCGGGCTGACCATGCGGCAACCCGGACTCGGCCGCCTGGAGTGGATCCAGGACGCGCACAAAAAGGTCGAGGAGAAGGGCGGCCGCAAGGGCGCCAAGAAGGACACCCCGAGCAAGTCCGCCGCGCCGGCCGCGGCCAAGCCGACCGCTGCGGCCGCCGCCAAACCCGCCGCGGCGGGAGGTAAGGTCGCATGATGGGCCTGAAAGCCTGCCGCAACTGCAAGTCGATCACCGACCAGAACAAGTGTCCGCGCTGCGGCGGCGAGGTCTCGCGCGAGTGGCAGGGCTACCTGATCGTCATCGACCCCGAGAAGTCGGAGATCGCCCGAAAGATGGGCATCCATGCCAGCGGCCGGTATGCGCTCCGGGTCAAGTGACCGGCGCGTTTGGGTAGTCCCCGAATCGCTCCGGCCGCGACTCGCCGCCCCATATGGGCCCGTGCTGGACGGACCCGAGGGCGACGACCGGATCCGCCAGCTCGGGACGTTCGGGAGTTGCGGCGACCGCGTGACGGCGGATGCGCTGCGTCTCGGGCGCGTGCCGTTCGTCGCGGTCGTGGACGGCAAGACCCAGCGGCGCGAGCCGATCGATCTCTCCGCGTTCACCACGCTGAAATCGTCCGGGTATCGCCGGGTACGCAATCCGGCGGGTACTCTGACGGGCGATCTCCGTGACGCGGTGGCCGAGCTCGTCGCCGGCCGCGGCGGGCTCATCGAAGTCGACGGAGAAGAGGACTTGGCGTCGCTCGCCCTCGTGGAATCGCTCCCGGTCGGGGCCACCGTTATATATGGCATCCCGGGTGCGGGGGTCTCTTTCGTCACGGTCGACGCCGCCGCCAAGGAGCGGGTCCGCGCCCTGATCGGAGCGATGGAGTTCAGGCAGACGGATGGAGCTTAAGATCCTCGAGGAGCGGCCGAACCCGCTCCTCCAACGCATCGAGTACCGCTTCGAAGTCAGCCACGCCGCCAGCGCGACCCCCAAACGCGACGAGGTCCGCGGCGAGCTGGCCAAGCTGATCAAACTCCCGAAGGACCGGCTCGTCATCGAGCGGATGCGGGCCAAGTTCGGGACCGCCACCACCGTGGGCTGGGCCGCCGGCTACCAGAGCGCCGACGCGCTCAAGCGCATCGTGGCCGACCACATCCAGGTCCGCAACGGCCTGAAGGAGAAGGCCGCCAAGGGCCCGGCGGCTCCCGCGGCCGAGGCGCCCGCCGCTCCACCGACTCCCAAGAAGGAGGGGTAGGCCGTGGCCAAGGCGAAGATCGGGCTCTACTCGATCAAGGGCGACCAGCTCACCCGAACGCATCGTCCCTGCCCGAAATGCGGCCCCGGTACCTTCCTTGCCGAGCACGACAATCGGCGGTCGTGCGGCAAGTGCGGTTACGCGGAGTCGAAGGCGCCGCCGCCCGGTGCCAAGGCCAAGGCGCCTGCGCCGGCCGCCACCGCTAAGGCGCCTGCGCCGACCGCCACCGCCAAAGCGCCTGCGCCGGCCGTCGCCCCGAAGGCGCCCTCGTCGGCCGTCACCTCTAAGGCGCCGAAGCCCGGCGCCGCTCCGGCCTAACGCTTCTCACCGCGGCCTCGAGCAGCGTCGCCCACCGGAGCGCGGTGAGGAAAATGACCGCCGTGATTCTGGGGGTTCGCGGACGCGGGGCCGAGGTATGTCGAAGAACGGGTCGCCCATTCAGGAGAGTGCGCGACAGCGTGGCGAGGTCGATGACGGTGGACGCTCGGATCGACGCGTGGATCCAACGGCGTAGGTCAACGGCCTTGGGCCACAGCCCCCGGACCGCACGTCGCGCTGCATGGACCCCGGACTCCAACGTGGGAGCCTCCCCGAGCGCCTGAGAGCGGGTTCCGCCAGCGGGTAGGCGGCTAGCCGGGCTAGGCCGGCCGCGGGACTCGCCTAGCTAATTCCGATGCTCGAAGTCGTGAACGTATTGCGGGTCGCCGATTGCGGGTCATTGCAGAACGCACCCGCCACGGATTGGTCCGTGGGGCCGGTCGCGGTGACCTGGGCTTGGGCGGTGCAGCCCAAGAAGAATGTGAACAGATAGGGGTGACCCGCTGCGAAATCGTACCCGAAGCTCCCGTAGCTCGTGGAGTTGAACGCGCCCTTGATCGGCGGCGAAAATACCAATACGCTGCCCCCGCCCGGCGGGCAGCTGTAGGAGTTGCTGTTCCACAGGTAGCCACTGTTGAGCTGGTCGACGTACGTCCCGAGCTTCACGTCGTAGACCCAGACGTGCCAGAACACGTAGACCTGCGCGTTGGCGCCCCCGAGGCCGTTGATGCAACTGAGCCGGTCCTGGGCGAACCCGTAGGAGAGGTTCGTGCTCCGCACGCCCCAGAAGTTGTGCCACCCCGACAAGTTGGAGTCCACTGCGTTCGCCTGCACCTGGACCCACCCCCGCGCGAAACCGACGCCGTGGACTACCGTCGCACGCTCGCAGACGTAGCCCGTATCGCTCGAGGTCATCGCCGAGGCGCAGTAACTGAGCTTGCCGACGCCGGTCGTCACGCCGCCTCGACTGGGGTGGGCGATCCCTACCGATACGATCGGGGAGGCCAGTCCGCCCGGGAGGAGCAAGACCACGAGCAACGCTACGACGGGCACCAAGCCGGCGAGGGGGACCATCCGCATCGATCGATACCGCGTCACGATTCTCACTGCGAATCCCTTCGCCGCACCAAGCGTACTCGCACGGCGATATACACTCTCGCTCGCTCCGGCGCGCGGGACGGCGTACGCTCTGGCAGCGACCAACGGCCCCCCGCGCTTCGACCACGTGGTCGCGATCATGTTCGAGAACCGGTCGTTCGACAACCTGCTCGGTTACCTCCACCCCGCCGGCGGCGTCCCCGCGTTCGAGGGGGTCGCTGGACGCGCTCTCTCCAACCCGATCCCGACGGATATCCCCGGGGGCGAGTACCGGACGGTCGCGGTGCATCCGGCGAGGAACCGGCACACTCCGGACCCGGACCCCGGCGAAGAGCACCCGCACACCAACACCCAGCTCTACGGTTTGGTCAGCCCACCCGGGAACCGCTTCTCGAGCGTCGGAGACATGCACCCCCCCTACAACGCGCCGAGCGATCCCGGCGCGGTTCCTACGATGGGCGGGTTCGTCACCGACTACGTCAATTCGTTCCGGCTCGAGATGGGGCGCCTGCCGACGTACGATGAGTGCGCCCAGATCATGGCGTGCTACACCCCGGACCAGCTACCGGTGCTCAGTGCGTTGGCGAGAGGTTTCGCCTGCTTCGACCATTGGTTCTGTGAGGTTCCCTCGCAGACGTACCCGAACCGCTCGTTCTTCCATGCGGCGTCTTCCTCGGGGTTCGTCGTGAACGGCCCCCCGGGGAAGTTCGCGACGCGCAACGACGCGCCCACGATATTCGAACGGCTGACCGCGGCGCACCTTCGCTGGAAGGTGTACATCGATCCGGCGCAGATACTCCCGGCCACGGGGCTGATCCACGCCCGGCGGCTGGCCCCGTACTTTGCTACCCACTTTGCCACGATTTTCGACTTCTACGCGGAGGCGCGCGAGGGCGCGCTCCCCGAGTATGCGTTCATCGAACCGAACATGTTCCATCCCCACACTGACATGCATCCGCCCGCCGCGGCACGTCTGCGGCACGAGTTCGGCGTGCCTCCGTCGGATTCGATCGTCGGGGGCGAGCAGCTTCTGGCCCGCGTGTACGACGCGGTGCGGACCTCCCGGTCGGTGAGCGGCTCGAACTTCACGAATACCCTGCTCCTGGTCACTTTCGACGAGCATGGCGGAACCTACGACCGCGTGCCCCCGCCACCGGCGGCTCCTCCGGACCCGGCCGCCTCACCCGGTGAGGAAGGGTTCCGATTCGACCGTTCCGGTGTGCGAATCCCGACGCTGGCGATCTCCGCATGGGTCGAGCCGGACACGGTCGTGAACCAGGAGTACCGCAGCACCTCCCTGATCCGCACGCTACGCGAACGATGGGGGTTGGGGGGGCCGCTCACTGCACGCGACGCGAGCGCCGCGGACATCGCACCAATCCTTTCCCGGAACGCGGTGAGGCCCCCGGAGGAGTGGCCGACCGTAGCGCCTCCCAGATTGGGTCTCTGGGAAGAGGTGGAAGAGGCAGTGCTCACCGCTCTCCCGCTCGAGCGGCTCGAACGCGAGATCGTCGGCGAGGCGCTGGCCCACGAGGCGGCCCAGGCCGGTCAGGCTCTGTCTGTCCAGGTGGAAGCGATGACCCACCTCGAGGCCCACGCCCACGCCAAGCGACTCGGGGAGGCCTGGTTCCCGGGCGTGGCGAAAGGGCGGCGCCGGTAGGAAGACGAGACGACGACCCGATCGTGTCGCGCCCGCACCGGGCCCGTGCCGAAACCCCAATATCCTCAGGCGAGTGAGGCGGCCCAACCAACTGCGGGCCCGTAGTATAGCTTGGATATCACAGAGGCCTCCGGAGCCTCGGACCCGGGTTCGAATCCCGGCGGGCCCGTGACCCACTTGGCCGGCGCAATGACGGAATACCACCTGGGAACGCCGCACACCCAGACAGCGGTCCATCCCCCGGTCGGGGCCGAACTATCCGGTCCGAGGAGCCAGATCGAACTGTTTGGCCTGCCCTGGATCCCAGCCAGAAGGCGCGAGTCGTTCGAGGCAGGTCCCCGACAGCCCACGGAGGTCCGGACGCCGACGTGTGGGCGGGAGCGCTCGTGAAAACACTCACCCGCCTTCGGCGTGTGATCGAGCAGATCCCCCGCGGCAAGGTGATCACCTACGGCCAGGTCGCGTCGGTCGCGGGTTTCCCGCGTGCGGCGCGCTTGACCGTGTGGGCCTTGCGAGGAGGCGTCGCGCTCCCCTGGCACCGCGTGGTGGGAGCCGGCGGTCGAATCGCGTTGCCAGGGGGAGGGGGTATGGAACAGCGACGGCGGCTGGAGCTTGAGGGCGTTCGATTTCGGGGGAATTGCGTGCGAATGGACCTCCACAGCTGGACACCCAAGGCGCGGACCTCGCCGGTAGACGGACGGAAGACGTCGAGCACCCGTCGAGCGACGCGCCGTAGTGGCCCATGAATGTCGACTCTCCACCAGGAGCCGTTGGCTCGGTCCGCAAGTGCGACCGGGAACGCCTCGTCCGTCGAGTGATCCGGCGTGAGGCGCGTGGCGGAGGTGCCCCTCGCGCTACGGGCCGCTTGCCGCGGGGATGACGTGGGGGGTGGAGGTTGACGCGCTTTGCGGCAGGCTGATCAGCCCCAGGAAGAGCAGCCCGATGCCGAGGAACTCGGCGTAGTACAGCGCAACGGGGAACGAGGCGATGTACAACGTGCCTCCGGCTCCGAGCACGAGCGCCCCGGCAACCATCAACAAGGTCTGCCAACGGCGCGACCGGCGGAGACCTTGAATGGACGAGCCGACCAGGACGACCGTCGCCGGCCCCGTCACGAGCGTCGAAAGGATCAAGAGGATGAGCGGAGGGTCGGAGGATATCACTCCTTGGCTCACCATCGACAGCGAGAGCGGGGTAAGGAAGCTCGCGAACGCCACGACGGTGCAGGTCGCGAGCGTGTACCACGTATAGATCGCTTCGAACCGGGGATTGCGCAGCACGCGCGTCGCCCCGAGCGAAAGTATCCCGACGATCCCGGCGGAAAAGAAGACGTAGGCCTGGAGGAGCAGCTCGGTGACGACGCCGAAGTAGACCAGGGTTTCGACGGCCATCGCCGCCGCGCCGAGCGCGAGCCCGACCCCCCACATCAGCTGGGGTTGAGAATGGACGACGCGGAACTTCACCAAGGCGCGCCCGGAGACGATCGCCAACGCGAGGCCGAGCAGGGCGAGGGACCCGCCGATGATCGCGGCGGTCAGATCCATGGGGACCTCGCCGCGGGGGAGCGTTCCGGCATTTCTCGGTTCGCAGGGATTGTAGGCCGGCGGTTTATCCCCTAGAGGTCGGTATCAACCCTCCCCGGAGGCGGGGGTTCCGCCCGTGTCGGCGGCCACTCTCAATCAGGCGTACGGGGCGGGGCCCCCGAGGGCTCCGCGAAGCCCGTCCTCCCGGACAGGAGTTACGCGGTGACGGATCGGCCCCCGTGTGCCAACGGGTGGCTCGGACCGCCTGACCGAACCTTCCGGTGCCGGTTCCCCTCCTAAACTTGGCGCACCCGGGCGGCTCCGGGCTCTTCGAGAATTGTCCGGGTGGGGGCATATCTGGGATACCAGCTTATCTACCCGAAAAGGGAACCTCTAACCTCGTGTCGACGCGTCCCCGGGTCACCGTCATCTTGCCCACGTACAACGAGCGGGCATCGCTCCAGGCGCTCCATCCGCGCCTGCTGGCGGCCCTCGCCCGGTACGACGCGGAGATCCTGGTGGTCGACGACGACTCCCCCGACGGGACGGGCGACTACGTCCGGTCCTTGGAGCCGGACGGGATCTACCGGTTGATCTCCCGACCGGGACGCGGGGGCCTCGCCACGGCCGTCCGCGACGGTCTCGACGAGGCGCGCGGTGAGGTCGTCGTGGTCATGGATGCCGATGGCAGCCACCCCCCCGAGACGATCCCGGAGCTGGTCGAGCCGGTGCTCCGGGGGGAGGCCGAGCTCGCCCTGGCCAGCCGCCACCTGCCCGGCGCAACGGTCGCGGGCCTTCCGCTCTACCGACAGGTGCTCTCCGCGGGCGCGGCGGCGCTCGCGCTCCCGCTGACCCGGGTCACGGACCCGATGAGCGGCTTCTTCGCGCTCCACCCCACCGTTGCGAGCCGGTGCCGCCTGGCGCCGTCCGGATTCAAGATCGGTCTGGAGATCCTCGTCAAGTGCCGACCTCGCCCGGTGGTCGAGGTGCCGTACCACTTCGGGTCGCGGATCGCCGGGACGAGCAAGCTCGGCAGCGGCCAGATCCTGCATTACCTGGGCCACCTGGGCCGGCTCTACTCGTGGGAGTTCGGTCTCGGTCGGGCCGTCCCGGCCGTGACCCGGATCCGCGTCCCGTCGGTCACCGCG
>JAKIWD010000139.1 GCA_022750205.1 Thermoplasmata archaeon | reverse complement strand
GAGCGGGCCCCGATCGGGGTCGAGGCCTTCCCCGTGCTCGCGGCGATCGCAGCGACGCCGGACCTCCCAGCGATGTTCCTGCGTCGCGGCGAAGAGAGCGAGATGCTCAGCCGCTACACGGACGAGGAGCCCGGGCTGCTCGTCAAGCCCGAGGAGGAACCGTACGAGCTCGACCTCGACCTGTTCCTCTCCACGATGAAGACCGCGATGATCCTGGAGTCCTGGATCGACGAGACCCCGCTCGTGGACCTGACCGAGCGGTTCGGGATCGGAGCCGGGGACCTGCGGGCCAAGGTCGAGGACGCCGACTGGCTACTGTTCGGTGCGTCCCGGCTCGCGTCCCACTTCAATCGGCGGGTCGCCCGACCCATCGACGATCTCGCGCTGCGCGTCCGCTACGGCGTCCGGGAGGAGCTCCTCGACCTGGTGCGCGTGCGCGGCATCGGACGGGTACGAGCCCGGGCGCTGTTCGGGGTGGGCATCACGGACCGCGACACGTTGTGCGCGGCCCCTCTCGAGCTGATCGAGCGGGCGCTGCGCTCTCGCCGGCTCGCCGAGCAGATCATGCGGGAGGTCGCGCACCCGCGCGCCCCGCCCGTTTCGGCCGCGCCGGAGGCGGCGGAGCCTACGCCGTCCACTCGGGCCTCGACGGGACGACCCACCCGTCGGCTCGAGGAATTTCCAGAGGAGCCGCCTTCCACCCCGGATCCCTGATCGGCTGCAGAAGCCCGACGACCGAACGCGTCCCGCCGGGTCCTCCGGAACGCACCTCGCGGTGAACGACCCCGATCGATTCCAGCCGCACGATCCTCCGCCAGAAGGTCGTCGCCGGGAGCGGACGGGCGCCGGCGGCCTGGGCGGACTCCGCCTCCCAGCGGCGGAGCTCGGCGATGGTCACCGGTCGCCGTTCATCGATCCGCGCGAGCGCAGCGAGGAGATGGGGCTCGATCCGATTCTCGTTCGTTTCTCGCTGCCCGCTGCTGGTCGCGATCGACCAGGGCACCGGGCCGACGAGCTCGTGCCGCAGTACCTCCATCGCCGCCGCGATCCCCAATCCCTGTCGCTCGACACGGTGGAGGACCCGCCCCAGCCACTCGGGGGGAGGAGAGCGTCCGAGGGCCCGTTGGGCGCGATCCGCAAGTATCTCGGCGCGGGCGGTCGCGGAGTAGGGTTGCAGGGTGACGCGATGCGCCGCGGGGAATCGGCAGCGGGCGAGCGCCGTCCAGACCCCTGTCGCCTCGGGGGGACCGGCGAGGGTCACCCAGCACGGAGGGAGTTCTTCCTCCCCTTCGGGGAGGAATCGGTCGGGCTCGGTGAGCGCTCGGATGACCAGCGACAGATCCCCCACCGCCGGCCCGAGGTCGTCGAGGAGAATGAACGTCGGTCTGCCTTCGCGGCGCAGCCGCCGGAGAAAGCCGGCCATGATCTCGGTGACGTGGAAGCCCCGCCCGTTGAATCCGGCGTCGAGGCGCTGGAGGAGCGCCGTCGCCACGCCTTGTGCCCCGTGGCATTGGCGTACTCGCACGGCGGCGATCAACGGGCGCTCGCCGGGCGTGATCCGCGGGAGGTCCTCGGCCACGAGGCGGACGGCCCACCGGGCCACCGTCGAGGTGCCCGAGCCCGAAGACCCGACGACCGCCACCCCCGACGGACCGCCGCCGGGGTGGCCGTCGGCGAGGAGCCGACGGGCGCGTTCGACCTCGGTGCGGCGGTGCAGCGGTGTCGGGGGCAGCCAGTCCGGGCCGAGCACTTCGGGATGGTTGGGGCGGAGCATGAACATGGATTTCCTAGTTCTATAAGAAATCTTATGGAGCATCTTCCATGGGCGTTTCGAGGTCCGGCTCCCGGCCCCGAACCGCGCCCCGCCGAGGTCGTCGAGCCGCTTTCGGCAGGTTCAGGCTCATAAACCGGCCCGCTTCTCGGCGGGCCGGCGAGGATCGTGAGCTACCGAGTGACCCTGATCCCCGGCGACGGGATCGGCCCCGAGGTGACGGGCGCGGCGCAGACCGTCGCCGCCGCGACCGGGGTCTCCATCGAGTGGGAAAGCATCGACGCCGGTGAGCGAGCGATCCAGGCGACCGGGACCCCGCTACCCGATGCGGTGCTCGAGTCGATCCGCCGGAACAAGGTCGCGCTGAAGGGGCCGATCACCACGCCGATCGGGAGCGGGTTCCGGTCGGTCAACGTCGCGCTACGTCAGCAGCTGGACCTCTTCGCATCGGTGCGCCCCGCCCGGGCGATCGCGGGAGAAGGAACGCGATTCCCCGAGACCGACCTGATCGTCGTCCGCGAGGCGACCGAGGGGCTCTACTCGGGCGTCGAGCACTGGGTCGACCGCGACCACACGGCCGCCGAGACGGTCAACGTGATCACGCGCAAGGCGTCGGACCGGATCGTCCGCTTCGCCTTCGAGCTCGCCCGACGGCAGGGCCGTCGCCGGGTCACCGCCGTCCACAAGGCGAACATCATGAAAACGACCGGCGCGTTGTTCCAGACCGCGTTCCGGGAGATGGCGAAGAACTACCCGACGATCCCGGCCGATGAGCGCCTCGTCGACAACATGTGCATGCAGCTCGCCAAGAAGCCCGAAGAGTACGATGTGATCGTCACCACCAACCTGTTCGGGGACATCCTCTCGGACCTGTGCGCCGGGCTCGCCGGCGGACTCGGCGTGGCGCCCGGCGCGCTCTACGGTGACGCCATCGCCGTCTTCGAGCCCGTCCACGGTTCGGCGCCGAAGTACGCCGGCCAGGACAAGGCCAACCCCGTCGCCGAGATCCTCTCGCTGGAATTGATGCTGCGCCACCTCAACGAGACGGAGGCCGCGGACCGGATCTGGCGCGCCGTCTGGGAGACGATCGCCGAGAAGAAGGTCGTCACGTACGATCTCGCGCTACCGGGGTACACGGACCGACCCGTGCCGCCGTCGAGCTGTTCGGCGATGGCGCGGGAGATCGCTCGGAAGGTGCCGCTCGTCGACCTGACGCAACCGGCCCCGCGCCCGACGGCCCGCTCCGGGGCGCGCGGGGCGATCGATCCAAGCCTCGAAGCCTAGCCGCTACTCGCCGATCGCCTTGACGATGACACGCTTGCGGCGCTGGCCATCGAACTCGGCGTAAAAGACCTGCTCCCACGGTCCCAGGTCAAGCTCGCCCGCGGTGACGGGGAGCAGAACCTGGTGCCCCAGTAGGAGGTTCTTGAGATGCGCATCGCCGTTCGATTCGCCGGAGTGGTGGTGGGCGTAGTCGCCCGGCGGGGCGAGCCGGTCGGCCCACCGCTCGATGTCTCCGATCAGGCCCCGCTCGTCGTCGTTGACATAGACGGACGCCGTGATGTGCATCGCCGAGACGAGCACCATCCCCTCCCGGATGCCGCTCTGGCGCACCACGTCGCGCACGCGCTCGGTGATGTTCACGAACTCCCGAGGCTGTCGCGTTTCGAACCAGAGGTACTCGGTCGCGCTCTTCACACGCGCCGGAGCCCCGGTAGGTTTATGATGGCTGGTCCCGGTCGTACGTTGACCGATGGAGCCGCCCCGCCCGGTCCGGATCCCCCGTCGTTCGCGGAGTGCCGCCGGGAGCGCCTCGGGTCCGTCCGCTGAAGCGCGGGAGAATGTCGGCGGCCGACAGCGAGCGACCCGTTGGTTCGCCGTGTTCCTCCTCGGGCTGGGGGTCCTCTACGCCTTCTTCATCGCGCTCGAGGCGTCGTCCGCCGGGGGCTTGACCGGCAGCCCGCTCGCGGTCGGGCTGTTCACGATCCTGGCGCTGGCGTTCGTGGTATGGGGTTGGTCGATCACCCTCCGACGGGCCCCCCGGCGTGTCGGGGTCGGCTCCGAGGAGATCGCCGTCGAGGAGCGACGGGGGCACGTACGCCGCTTCCGGATCGGCCCGACGCTGGAGACGACCGTCCTCCAACGCTACCCCCCGAGCCCGTTCAGTCCGGCCGCCACCGAGCTCGTACGCGTGGGACCCGCGGACGGGTACCGACGCGTGTATCTCGTCGAGCGGGGGATGTTCGAGTCCCCGCCGCCCGGGGCCTAGCGGCGGCGGAGATTCACTCGAGAAGGTCTTCGAGCTCGCTGGCGACGAGGGTCAAGAGCTGGTCGAGCGAGCGGTTCTTCAGTTCGGTGATCTGGCCGGAGTCCATTTCCATGCGGGCGAGGAACTCGTCGCCGTCGCGCAGGAAGCTCAACGATAGGATATGGCGTCGGGAATCGCCGGGCTTCGGGGCGAGCGGGGTGGCGGCGTCGACCGTCGGTGCCGCGGGTTTGGACTTGGCACCACTGGCGGGCTTCGTGGTCGGCTTCGCCGCGGGAACGGGCTTCGGGGCGGGTCTAGACTTGGCCGGCGGCCTCGATTTGGTCGGGCTTCGTGGCGGGGCCTTGGGTCGTTTCTGGGAGGCGGCAGGCTTGTGGGCGGGGCGCGCGGCCGCCTTCTTTTTCCGAACGGCCGATGGCAAGAACTTTCGCCTCGAATCGGCCCCCACCAGCCCCCCCTATTTAGTGATATGGATTTCTCATCTTTGAGTTCCGAGGTGCAGAGCAAGGTAGAAGCCCGCGACGCGCCGTCCCGCGCTGTGCCGAGCGGGGACGGGCCGGAGGCGACCGATTCCGGCCCGCCGCTCGAGCGCGCGCACCTGCTCTGGTTGGCGGCGCTCGCCCTGCTTTCCGTCTTCCTCGTCCTCCAGCCTCTGGCGAACTTCGCCCTGTTCGGATCCGACACGGGGGAGTACTATCGTCTGACCCAGGACCTCGTCACGAGCGGCAGGATCCCGACGAGCGGGTACGCGGGCTGGGGCAGCGCGTACCCGGACTTCCCCGGGATCTACCTG
>JAKIWD010000086.1 GCA_022750205.1 Thermoplasmata archaeon | reverse complement strand
GATGTCCTCGACCGAGATGACCTCGATCCGGGCCCGGCAGGGTCCGATGCGGTCGACGGTCTCGAGGCCCGAGGCGAGGATCGCGGTCTCGACCTGGTCGAGCGAGGAGGGGATCGTGATCTCGCCCTCGCTCTTTCCCTTGCGGGAGTCGATGTCGACCTCGATCCGGCCAATTCGGCCGGACTTCTGAAGGTCCCGGAGGTCGAGCTCGTCTCCGAGCAGGCCCTCCGTCTGGCCAAAGACAGCTCCGACGACGTCGGGCTTGTCGATGACTCCTTCGGCCATGATGCGGGCTTTGATTTGGTACTTGGCGGCGCTGGGATCGTTGCTCATGTTCGGTTCGTTCCTCCGGTGTGGGGTGGATTTCCACGCCCCCGTTTCGGGGCGCGGGACTCTGGTGGAGGCGGACCGGGGGTTCGGCCTAGCGGTCGGTCGCGAGTACGCGGAGGGTACGACAGAGGCGTGGGGTCAGCATGAGTCGTCAGTCCGTGAGGCGCGGCGACGCCAGGAGTTTCCTCCTTCCGTCTCCGGGAGTCCTTCCAACGTCGTTGAGCTTCGAAGCGTATTTAAGGGCTGGGCCGGCGAAGGCGACGGCGAAACTCCCTGGATTCCGGGGGACTCTTCGCCCGTCCTGGCCCGGTGGATAACTCCCGTCGCTGACGCGCGCTGAGCCATCGAGGGGAAGCACTTCTCCCGACGAGCCTATCAGTCTCAGGGGGAGTTCTTGCCGGTCCATTGCGAGGTCTGAGCCGGGCCGAGGGCATCGTCGTTCGGGACCTGCTCGCCGGGATTCGAGGACCCGTGCCAGCGGGCGACCGGGGGGCACTTCCGCGCCGCACAGAGCAGACCGCCCGACAGCGCGCGATCGCCCGCGACTGGGTGCTCCATCGGTACGTTCCGGATCCCGTTGCGTTGGGACTCCCGATCGTTTCGTTTGTGCTCGCGCAGCCGTTCACCGAGCGATCCGAGGAGCTGGCGCGGCTGTGGGTCGGGAGTCCGTTCTGCATCGCGGCCTGGGCGGCATCCGAACGGCTGTTCGGCGCGTTTCTCGCGCCGTCTATCGAAGCGGCGACTCGACGCGATGCCGCATTGACCCCTGCCCAGATGGTGCACGCACTATCCGTCCTCCGAGCCGATGCGCGGTTGGGTGCTGTACCGGTCTACTTCGATTTCGAGGGAGCCTGGAGCCGATTCGCGGCGCTCGGCGCCCCGCTGGCCTACCCACATCCGCTGCCGCCGCAACTCCGCGCAAGCCCGTCCGTTGGTCCGGTTCGACTGAGTTCTGGTGAGCAAGAGACCGTCGTCCGACTGGTACATCGACCGTTTGAGTACCGGCAGAGCGGCTCCGGCGGGGGCGTTCTCAGCGGGGTTCGCGAACGTCGGGCGCTCGCGTCCGGCTTGGTCGAGCGACGGTACTTCCTGAATCCGGTCGCGGTCTCCCGATGGATCGCCGGTTTCCCTGAGAGCGTGGCGTTCGTCCATGGCGACTTTACACCGGAGTCGCGACCTTCGGACCTGTTCCGGGAGCTGGTCACCTCCGGGGAGATCACGCCGTTCCTGTTTGCCTTCGGGCAGGGTCGGGTACTCATCGGAACCTTGTCTCGGCAGCGAGTCCGTCCGCGTCCCGCGACCGCGCGTCCGGAACGAAATGTCCTCGCCATCTTGGAGCCCTACCTACGAAACATTCAGGTCGACCGACTGCCGCTGGCGGCGATCACCCCTGCCAAGCAGCATGTATTCGTCGACCTACTGAGGGAATCCGCCGACGGGCCGCGCGATTGCTAGGGCATTCGCGAGTGGGCGGAGCGCTCGTTCGGGAGGCGTCTTGGCGCCCCCCCCGGCTCCTCGCGGAATCGGGTCCGTCGGCCCGGGGGGATTCACTCGAGGTCGGAGAGCGGATCGGGGGCACCCGGCCGGGTGGGCTTCTTGGCCGGCGTGCCGGACTCGAGGGATGGAGAACCGGAGTCGATGACGCGTGGCGCGGCCCGCACCGCCGAGCGATATTCGGCGTAGGCATCCGGCTCTCGGGGGCGTGCTGCATTCCGGCCCCCCGATTTTCGGACTACGACGAGCACGATCAGTGCGACCGCGATCGCCCCAGCCACTCCGACAGTCACGCCAATTTGCGCCCACGATAGGAGACCTCCCACCGGGGGACTTGTCACGGTCCCTGCGGCGCCGACAGTCAGCGATGTCGAACCCGTGGCCGAGTGTCCGGCTTGGTCGACGACGGTGAGCGCGACCGGGTAAGTGCCCACCGTGGCCGGGGCGCAGCGCACGCTCAGGGGGCCAGCCAGCAAGCAGGTGGCCATCCCGTCGGTCCAACGGAACGTGTACCCCCCGAGCCCTCCCGAGAGAGTGGCGGTGACGAGCGAGAAACCGCCGACCGCGATCTGGGACGGCTCGGGCGACAAGGTGACGGTGAGCGGACCCCCGCCCCCCGGCGCAACGAACACGGTCCAGCCGGACTCTGCGCTGTGCCCCGACGAGTCTTGGACGCGGAGCTCCGCCGTGAAGAGGCCAGGGACGTCGAACTGGTGAGTGGGCGTTGGGCCCGCGGCGGTCCCGCCATCTCCGAACGTCCAGGCGTAGGTGTATCCGGGAACTCCGCCCGATACGGCGCTATGAAATCCGAGGATGAGGGGTGCCGCGCCCGCGCTCCAATTCCCGAGGGCGGAAACGTTCAACGCGATCGTCATGTTTAGGGAGCCGGTGATAGTCGCTCCCTCCGCATCGACCACTGTGACGGTCGCCACGAACGGGCCGTTGGTCGTGAAGATGTGGGAGATTGCCGCGAGGTTCCCACCGACCCCCCCGTCTCCGAACGCCCACGAATAGTGGTAGGGGACTGTCCCACCGACCTCCACGGCCGAGAAGTTCACCAACTGCCCAAGGTCGGGCGAAATAGGGGTCGCCGTGATGACGGGGACCGAGGGACCGGGGATCACATCAATCGTGGCGCCGGCGACGAATCGGCCGCCCCCCGCGTCGGTGACGACGAGCGCGGCGGTGTAATTGCCGGCGACACCGTAGGCATGGATCGCTTGGACTGGGGACGCGATTGGAGCGGTGCCGTCACCGAACGTCCAGTTGTAGCCCAACGGCGCTGAGCCGCCGCTCAGGTGAGAACTGAAGGCGACCGGGACCCCGACATCGACAGGATTGGGCCCGGCCGACAAGCTTACCGCCAGGGCCCCCGAGGCGTTGAGCAAGTCGGAGGCGGCCGCCGTGTGCCCGAACGAATCCCGGACCACGAGGCTCACGGAATACGATCCGATGGCGCTGTAGGCGTGGCTCGGCGTCGCCAGATTGCTGGCGGTTCCGTCGCCGAACTGCCAGGTGAAGTTGAAGGGGGCAGTGCCTCCTTCATAGCTCGCGGAGAACGCGGTCGCGACACCGACATCGACTGGGTTGATTCCGGGAAGGATCGCGAGGCCGACAAGGGGGGAGGTCACTCCCCACGACCATGTTTCGTTCGGGATGCCGCCGAACCAGATCGAGGCGTTGTCGACCTTGTCCCAGACCATCCGACTGGCGGAGTCCGCCGGTGGCGCTGGTCCTGCCGGAGCCTGAATCCAGGTCCGGTTCGAGAGGATCCACGTCGAGTTCGTGGCGGCGAGCGGTGGAACGTCGACATCCCCGCCGCTTAGGAGGAATCCCGGATCCGCCTGATCGTAGTCCCCCGCCGCAAAGACTCGCCCGGGAGGAGTCCCAGTCAGGTTCGCGGTTTCGTCGATCCATTGGCCGCCGGTGTAGAGAACCGTCTCGTTGTACGCGGCGTGAAGGAAGGGGTCTGTCCCACCGAAAAGCACGACACCGCCGAGCGCGGGTTCGTCGACCAGCAGGGGATCGATGAAGCCCGGCGTTGGGATGGTCGCATTGGTCGTTGTGTTCACACTGAGGTCGGTCCAGTTGCCATTGTGGTAGGCGGCCGCCTGCCCTCCCGTACTGAATCCCGAGCAGGGACTGAGCACGATCACGAACTGGTCGGTGGAATCGAATGCCGCCGTCGTGCCTTGACACGAAGACAAGAGAGCGGTTGGCCAGCTCGCGCCCAGTTGCCTCCAATGCCCGCCGGCAAAGGCCCAACTGTCGGTCAGGAGCGGGTTCGTGTGGTTCTCATCTTGGTACTGACCCCGACCCCCGGTCAGGAAGACGTAGTGGTCGGACTCATCGTACGCAATTTCGGCGGCGAAGCGCGCAGGAGGGGCTCGGCCGGCCGTCGACGTGATGTTCCGCCACACGCCGGCGTGGTACGCCCACGTGTCGTTGAGGGCGAACCGACTGTCGATGGCGCTCCGTCCGCCGAACAAAACGACGTATTCGTCGGTCGCGTCATACGACATGGCGAACTGAGTTCTCGCACTCGGAGCGGATCCGTTCGTGAGGTTGGCCCACCGGAATCCTCCTGAGACCGCTGGGGTCAGGGGCCGCTCGCGCGAACCATCCGCCGGGGCAGGAGAGGCGGCCACGCGGGCCACGCTCTTCGAGTCGAGGTTCGGAGGCTGCGCGGAGGCACCGCTCTGGGGCGGGAGTACCGGTAGGGTTGGAATCAAGAGAGCGGCGGCGCATAGGCAGAGAAGCAGCACGGAGCGATTCGGTGACAGGGACTTGTCCCGCTGTACCGGTCGGAGCCGACGCCGTGCCATGTCGTCCGCAACTAGCGCGAGTGCAAGAACGTTCGGCGCAAGATTCCCCCATCATTTCTGCCGCTGCCGCCCCGTTCGACGACGCTTTCCTCCAAGTCATTCGGTCAGCAGATCCCAAGAGTCGGATGGGGGGATTCTCACGCCGGGTGCTCTGGGCCGCCCGCGCCCGCGAACGAACGGACTGCGGCACCCGGCGAACGAGGCCGTCGCTTGTCGGCGAATCAATACTATATACGCGACTCCGCTACGCGGCCCTCGGAGCCTAAAATTCATGGCCAAGCGCAAGTCCGCCCCGCCCGCCCCACCGGCGACCCCCGACGAGGCCATGCCCCCCAAGCTCGCGGACGACAACTTCGTCGCGACGCTCCGGGAGGAGCTCGCCCGTTCGCAAAAGACGGCCGAAGGCAAGGGCGGCGAAGACCTCGCGCACCGCGGCGAACTGAACAAGCGTCTCCTGCAGGACCTCTGGGAGGTCCACAATCAGTTCGAGCAGATCTCCGTCCATCTGACCGTCGAGCCGTCGCAGACGCTGTTCGCGACGTTCGTCGAGTACCCGGAGAAGTGGAGTTTCCGCGACAGCTTCGACTTCGGCGCCGTCAAGACGATCGAGCTCCACGACCGCACTCCCGGCTGGGTCGGCTTCACGCTCCGATTCTGGTTCTATCGCACGCCCGAGGGAGTCGCTCATTTGCGCGGCATCTACGAGTGGTGCGAGGGCGAATCGTACCACAAGTACACCGGCTGGATGCGGATGATGAACCAGGCGGTCCTCTACGACACCCGGGAGGACGACGTCAACCTCCGCGACCTCCACGCCGCGCTGCGCGACCTCGTCGTGCGGTGGTACACCGCGCATCTCGAGCGCAGCCCCGACTCGCTGATCGCGCACCTGAAGGAGAAATTCCCGAAGGGTGTGACCTACGCGAAAGAGTCGTACCGCGACTAGAACGCCGACGATTCCGACCTCGAAGGGGCGTGGGTCGGCGGCCGTCGACCGGCAGTTGAAATAGCGAGCGCTCCCTCGAGCCGCCGGGAGGATTGGTGGGGGGGTCCATTCGGCTGGGCACGGGCGCGAACGCGACCGCGATGCGGGACCAGATCGTCGCCTACTTCGAGGCCCACCAGAAGTTCGTCGACTCCGACGCGCTCCGAATTCTCGCGGCCCAGTCGGTCCCCCTGGCGATCTCCCAACAGGTCATCGACGAGGCCGGACCCGCCCACCCGTTCGTCACCGCCGAGATGGTGGCGCGGATCGTGGCCGTCAGCGAGGCGTCCCGGACCAGCGAACCCGCACGCCGTTCCCTCGGGACGTCGCTCCTCTCTCTCTCGATGCCGGGCCCGGAAGGCCCGACCTCCGCGTCGGTCCCCGAATTCTCCGTGGTTCAGCTGGGCTTCTCCGCGCCGCCGAGCACCGACGAGCCGCTGGAAGCGTACACCACGCTGTTCGCCTCCCGCTACGCGGCGCTCGCCCGACTGCTCCGGGGCCGCTCGACGCTCCCGAACCTGGTGCCGGTCGCCGAGTCGAATCGCGCGCGGGGTTCCGTCTCGGTGATCGCCATGGTGCGGGACGTGCGGACCACGGTCGAGAAGCACCACACGATCGTCCGTGTGGAGGATGACTCCGGCTCGATCGAGTGCTTCGTCCCGCGCGATTCGCCGGCGGGGCGAACCACGTTCATCCCCGACGAGGTCGTCGGACTGCAGCTCCAGGTGGGGGAGGACAAGGGACGGGCGCCGCGAGTCGCGGGGGTCGAGCGCCCGGACAGTTCGCGCGGACGAACGGAGCACCGATCGGCGCGGGCGAGCCGGGTGCTGTTCCTCTCCGACCTCCACGTCGGCAGCCGCTCGTTCCTCACCGGCCCCTGGTCGGAGCTCACCGAGTTCCTCCACGGGCGTGGCTCGGCCCCCGACGTCGCGGAGCAGATCCGCTACGTCGTCGTCGCGGGCGACCTGGTCGATGGGATCGGAATCTACCCGAACCAGGAGCGCGACCTCGCGCTCCACGACGTCTTCGAACAGTACGAGGAGCTCGGACGGAGGCTCCGCGAACTCCCCGAGCGCCTCCGCATCATCGTCATTCCCGGGAACCACGACGCGGTCTGTCCGGCGGAGCCGCAGCCGGGCCTCTCGCCGGACGTCGTGGCGCTCCTCCCGCCGAACGTGACGAGCTTGTCCAACCCCTCCACCGTGGCGCTCGAGGGGGTCGTCGTCTCGGCCTACCACGGTCGCAGCTTCGACGACCTGATCCCGGCGATCCCGGGCGCGAGCTACTCGCGTCCGACCGACGTGATGAAGCGGATGCTCCAGATGCGCCATCTCGGACCGATGTACGGGGGCCGCACACCCCTCGCTCCCCTCGCCCGCGACGGGCTCGTCATCGACCCCGCGCCCGACATCCTCGTCACGGGGCACTCGCACACCTTCGGGGTCGACCGGTCGGGTGGCACGCTCCTTCTCAACGCCTCGACGTGGCAGTCCGAGACCGAGTACCAGCGGATGCGGAACATCGAACCGGTGCCGGCCCGCGCGGCCATCGTCGACCTCAGCACCCTCGGCGTCTCCACGCTTGACTTCAGCGAAGGCCGAGCGGTGGAGGCCGAGTGAGCCCCTACCCGCTCGACCCGGTCGACGCCACTGGCCCGATGCGGCTCGTCCTCACGGCGTTCCCCTCGGAGGCCGCGGCGAACCGCGCCATCGAGAGCGTGCTGCGGGCGCGCCTCGCGGCGTGCGCCCAGTCGACCGCGGTCCACTCGCGCTACTGGTGGAAAGGTCGCCTCCGCGCCGAGGAGGAGGTCGTCGTCGTGTTCAAGACCGTCCCAAAGCGGGTCGGCGCGCTGTTCCGCCACCTCGGCGAGCGCCATCCCTACGACGTCCCCGAGCTCATCGAGATCGACGTTCCGAGGGTCCACCCGCCGTACCTCGCCTACCTCGCCGAGACGCTCGACGCCGACTCGCCCCCGCCGCCGCTCGGCGGTGGGTCCGCGCGCGCTAGGCGTCCGGTAGCACGGCGAGCCCGGGGAGCTCCGCGCCTTGGACAAACTCGAGCGCGGCCCCGCCACCGGTACTGAGGTACTGGAACGAACCGCGGACGCCGAGGGTCTCGACAACCCGGGCGGAGTCTCCGCCGGCCGCCACGTGGAACCCCGGGACATCGGCGAGTCCGGCGAGGACCTCGCGCGTCCCCTCAGAGAACCGTGGGTCCTCGGCGAGACCGAGCGGACCATTCCAGAACACCGTCCGGGAGCTTTGCAAGACGTCCAGGAACCGCTGGCGCGTGGCCGGTCCGATGTCGAACGCTCGAGCTCCGGCCGGGATCCGCGAGGCCGGGGCTACTTCGCCGACCGCCCCAGCGGTGCGCTCGAAGACGAGGTCGGTCGGGAGTCCGATGGCGGTGCCCGCGGCCCTCGCGGCCTCCCGGAACTCCGCGACCACCGGGGCGAGACCGCCCTCGACCGTCGTCGCCCCGAGGTCCGCTCCATCGGCGGCGAGGAACGGGAACGCGAGGGCCCCTCCGATCAGGAGGGTGTCGACGCGGCCGAGAAAGCTCGCCAACAGCGGGAGTTTGTCCGAGACCTTCGCCCCGCCCATGAGCGCGACATACGGCCGCTCGGTCTGCCCGAGGAGCGGCGTCAGCGCTCGGATCTCCTTCTGGACGAGGAGGCCGGCGCAAGAGGGGAGTCGCTTCGGGACCCCCACGGTGGAGGCGTGGGCCCGGTGGACGGTCCCGAACGCCTCCTCGACGAACAGGTCGCCGAGCCGCGCGAGCTCGGCCGCGAACGTGGGGTCGTTCGCCTCCTCCCCGGGATGGAACCGAAGGTTCTCGAGCATCAGGAAGCCACCGTTCGACAGGCGAGTGACCCCCTCGATCGCGTGGATGCCGACGAGGTCGTCGGCGATCGGCACGGGGCGGCCGAGGAGGGCGCTCAATCGGTGGGCGACCGGGCGCAGCGAGTAGGCCATGTCGCGCTTCCCGTTCGGCCGCCCGAGGTGCGAAAGGAGGACCGTTTTCGCGCCGGCGGCCTCGAGGTGCTTGAGCGTCGGGAGCGCCTCGACGATCCGTCGGTCGTCGGCGACCGACCCGTCGGGCCGCTGCGGCACGTTGAAGTCGACGCGGACGAGGACGCGTCGACCCCGGACCGCCGCCTCGGTCACGCTCCGCTTTTCGGCCATGCGGGGCCGTCGAGCGGGGCGACGGTAAAGGCGTTGCGAGCGGCGCGGCTATCGGGCTGCGTTCCGCTCCGCTTCGCGCGTCCGGATCCGGACGATCGCGCGCTCGGTCGCCGTCATGGGAAGTCCATGCCGTCGTCCCAGGGCGAGGAGCGCGCCCGAGATGGAGTCGACCTCCGTTCGGCGCCCCCGCTCCACATCCTCCAGCATGCTGGACCGGGTCGAGGCCGTCGCGCGGGCGACTCCGAACACCGCCTGCTCGGCTTCGGCCGGCTCGATTC
>JAKIWD010000101.1 GCA_022750205.1 Thermoplasmata archaeon | reverse complement strand
GTCCGCGCCGCCGGTCCGGCTGGTGATCGTCAGGCGGGAGACCGCCGCAACGGCCGCCAGCGCCTCGCCCCGGAACCCCAGTGTGGCGATCGCGTCGAGCTGATCCGGTCCGTCGAGCTTGCTCGTCGCGTGCCGCTCGACGGCGAGCGCGAGCTCCTCGGCGGGTATGCCTCCCCCATCATCGTCGACCCGGATCTCGGTCAGGCCGCCTCCGGCGAGGTGGACCCGTATCTCGGTCGCGCCGGCATCGACAGAGTTCTCGACCAGCTCCTTGACGACGGAGGCCGGCCGCTCGACGACCTCCCCGGCCGCGATCCGTTCGATCGTCGTGGCCGACAGTCGGCGGATCGGTGGACGGGTCGGACGGCTCACGCGCCGCCGTCCGGGCGCTCGGCCATCAGCCGTCGCCGCCATTCCGTGACGAATTGGAGCGCCTCCATCGGGGTCATCCGCTCCGGGTCGACGGATCGGAGGGCCGCCTCCGCGGCCGACGGCGCCCCGGGGGTCTCCGAGGTCAGCAGCACGGCCTGCGTGTACCGGGTCGGAGCGGCACGGCGACCCCGTCCGGGGAGCGAAACCCCGCTCGCCTCCAGCGATCGGAGCAGCCGCTCCGCCTCGCCGACCAGCTCGGGCGGAAGGCCGGCGAGTCGGGCGACGTGGAGCCCGTAGCTGCGGTCCGTGCTGCCCGGAACCAGTCGATGCAGGAAGACCACATCCTGGCCGGTCTCCCGGACCGCGAGATGGGAGCTCGTCGCCCCCGGGAGCGCCTGGATGAGCTCGGTCAGTTGGTGATAGTGCGTCGCGAGGATCGTCCGGCACCCGAGCTGGTCATGGAGGTGGCGCAAGGTCGCCCACGCCAGCGCGAGACCGTCGAACGTGCTCGTGCCCCGGCCCACCTCGTCGAGCAGCACCAAGGAACGGTCGTCCGCGGAACGCAGGATGTCCGCTACCTCGGACATCTCGACCATGAAGCTCGACTTGCCGCGGCCGATCTCGTCCGTGAATCCCATACGGGTGTAGAGCCCCGACACGAGCCCGATCCGGGCGACCCGCGCCGGGACGAAGGCGCCCACCTGGGCCAGCACGACCAGGAGACCCACCTGGCGCATGTACGTCGACTTGCCGGACATGTTCGGACCCGTCAGCACGACGAGGCGTGTCCCGGCGGCATCGAGGTCGGTGTCGTTCGGTACGAACTGTCCAGAGAGCGTTCGGTCGAGGACGGGATGGCGCCCGTCGCGGATCTGGAGCGCCCGGCTGTCGTCGACCGTGGGCCGGACGTACCCCCGCTCCTGAGCCAGTAGCGCGAAGGTGGCCAGCGTGTCGAGCTCTCCGACCGCGCGGGAAAGCCGGTGCAGCGCCGGGACGAACTCGTCGAGCTCGGCGAGGAGCTGTTCCCAGATCTCGGCCTCCGCGCCGGTGCGGCGCTCCCGCGCCGTCAGGATCGTCTCTTCGATCTGGGCGAGTTCGTCGGTCGTGAATCGCTCGCCCTGGGCGACGGTCTGCTTGCGCCGGTAGCGCCCGGGGACTTTCGCCAGATGGGGCCGTGTGACCTCGATGTAGTACCCGAACACCGAGTTGTACGCGACCCGCAGCGTGCGGATACCGGTCCCGTCCTGTTCCCGACGTTCCAGCGCCTCGAGGGCGACCAGGCCATCGGCCTCGGCGCGCGTCAGCGCGTCGAGGGCGGGGGAGAACCCCGGGCGGATCAGGCCGCCGCTGTCGACCGTGGGCGGCGGGGCGTTCGGGACCGCCGCGGCGAGCCGCTCGAACACCCCCTCCGGCACGACGAGGACGTCGTGGAGGCGGCGAAGCTCACCGGCCGGAGCTCGTTCCACCCAGGCGCGGAGTCGACCGACCGCCTCCAGACTCGTCCGCAGCGCGGCGAGCTCCGGAGGGTGGACGTGCCGACTGGCCATGCGCGACGCGATACGGGCGAGATCGGCGAACGTGCGCAACTCGCTGCGCAGCCCAAGCAAGGCGGCGCCTTGGGCGACCATCACCTCGACCGCGTCCTGGCGGCTTCGGATGGCCGGGAGGTCGGCCAGCGGACGACGCAGCCACAACGAAAGGGTGCGGCGCCCCGGGGCGGTGACCGTTTCGTCCCAGCTGGAGAGCAAGGTCGCGCCACCCGGGTCATCCGGATTCATCGGGCGGGTGATCTCGAGGTGCCGGAGCGTGCGCGCGTCGAGCGCCAGCCGCCGGTCGCTGCCGGCGAACGCGATCCGTTCCAAGGAGGACAACAGCCGAGGCTGTGTGGCGCGTACGTAGGCCGCCAGATTCGTCGCGGCCGTCAGCGCCGCCGTCGGGGCGTTCGGGGGAGGGGTCACGGAAGGGGGGATCGCGATCCCGGCCGGCACCGCCGCCGCGAGCTCCAACCGGGCGGCGGGGAACTCGCGTTTGAGTCCGGCCCGCAACGCCGACTCCACCGCGGGGGCAGCCGCGAAGACGATCTCCCGGGGAGCGAAGGAGGCCAGCTCCGCCAGCAGTGGCTCGATCCCCGCGGACGACGCGACCCCGTCGAACCATTCGCCCGTGGTGATGTCGACGACCGCGAAGGCGCCCGGCGCTCCGTCGGGCAGGTCCAGGCTCGCCAAGAAGTTGTGATCGGCGCCGGGGAGGATCCGGTCCTCCACGACCGTGCCGGGCGTGACGACGCGGGTGACCTCCCGCCGCACCAGCCCCTTGGCGAGGCGCGCGTCCTCGACCTGGTCGCAGATCGCGACCTTGTACCCCTTGCGCACGAGGCGACCGAGGTACGTCTCGAGCGCGTGGTGAGGTACGCCGGCCATCGGAAGGCGTTCTCCGGAGCTGTCCGCGGCACGCGCGGTCAGTACGATCTCGAGCTCGCGGGAGAGCAGCTTGGCGTCGTCGCCAAACCCCTCGAAGAAGTCCCCCACCCGGATGAGGACCAGATGCCCGGGATACCGCTCCTTGACCCCCGCGTACTGGCCCAGGAGCGAGGTGGAGTTCGCCGGCTCGGTCATCGGGGGCGGAGCGACCGGGGCGCGCCATATAATCCCTCGTCGGGGGCGCGGAAACGGCGAGGCGCTGAGGGGGAGATTTGAACTCCCGGGGCGTTGCCGCCACCAGCTCTCAAGGCTGGCGCCTTACCGGGCTAGGCTACCTCAGCGCACGGAGCGATGCGGTCGCCGCGCCATTAATTGTGCGGCCGCGTCGCGCGAGGGAGTGCAGGTGCCGGGAGTTCCCTCCGGGGCGGGCGGGCCGCCCCGGACTTTGAACCCGGGTGGTCAGCTTGGAGGGCTGACATCCTACCGCTAGATTACACCTGCACCGGCGAACGGGCCGGCCGGCGGAGAAAGGTCGTCCACCTAATCTTTTGGGGTGGACGAACCGGCGTTCTTCCCCGAGGGGGTCGGCACCGGCGCCGGGGAGGAGCTCGCTCCACCCAGCTCCAGCAGCGCGACCCGTTCGAGCACGAGTCCCTCCCAGAGTTCCGGCGGGATCGCCGCCCGTTCCGACTCCGGGATCCCGAGCCGCTCGAGGACCCCCGCGTCGACGGACCGAGGGTAGACGCTCGGATCGGTGGTGAGGCCGAGGGCCAAGAGCAGCTCGGGAACGGACCGGGGTTTCTCGGCGACGAGCACGAGCGCCGCCGTGTCCGGGGCGATCCCGACCTTCTGGAGCGCCCGGGGCAGCTGGTCATCCCCCGCCACGAACAGGGCGAGCTCGGCGCCCCGATCGCGCAGCCGGCTCTCGCCGCGCGCGCGTGCCCTGCCGAGGTGGGCCCACGCCGACAGAAGGTGGGCTTCACCGGCGATCGCGCGGGCATCGAACACGGCGACGAGGCCCTCGCCCTCCGTGGCGAGCCGGCGCAGCGTGGCGATGAGCGGCTTAGGGTCGATCGGTCCGGGAGGGCTCGGGCGCGCCCCGACCGCCTGGAGCGTGCGACTCTCGGGAGCCGGAAGAGGCACGGGGAGGCTCACTCCTTGAGAAAGCGGATGAACGCTTCCTTGGTGCGCGGCTGAAGCACGTAGTTCTCCTTCTTCTCGCGCCCGATCGTGGAGGTCGGGGTGGCTCCGTAATCGTGACCCGGGAGCACCACGATCGCGTCGTCCAGCTGCACCACGGGGCCGAACAGGCTCTCGTACAGCGCCCCGGGGTCCCCGCCGGGGAGGTCCGTTCGGCCACACTCACCGACAAAGAGGGTGTCGCCGGTCGCGACGTGGCCCTCGAACACGTACAGCACGCTGTCCGGGGTGTGACCGGGGGTGTGGACCACTTGCAGGTGAAGCCGCCCGAAGTCCACGCGACTCCCGTCGTCGACGCTCACGTCCTGGTGAAGGGGGGCGGAGCGGTGGGCCACGATCTTCGCCCCCGTCCGATCGCGGACGTCGGCGTTGCCGGCGATGTGGTCCGGGTGGCTGTGGGTGTTGAGGACGAAACGGACCTTCACCCGGCGTTCGTCGATCGCGGTCAGCACCGGTTCGATCCCGAACGACGGGTCGATCACGACCCCCTCGCCGCCCTCGCTCTCGGCCACGAGGTACGTGAAGTTCTGGTACGGGCCGATGTTGAACTGCTCGAGCAGCACGGGCCGCAGAGCGGGTGTCGATATTTGACGGTGCGGCGGTCGCCTAGCGGACGGTCTCGGGCTCCGGGTCGGACGGGACGGTTCGCGCCCCGGTGACCGCGTCGAGCACGACGCGGCCGTCCGCGCCCTCGATGTACCAGTAGGGTACGTGAACGAGGACCGCGGGGGCGAGTGCGAGGTCGTCGGCCCCGGGCGGGACGCGGCGTCGCTCGATGACGAGGGCGCCGCCGTGCTGTTCCGTATGGTCGATGCTGACCACGTGCCGCCGACGGACCGAGTCGACGGCCACGGCGCGGATGTGCTCCTCGGTCAATTGGGGCTCCAAGCGCTGGTGGGGCTCCTCCAGGTCGGAAGTGAGCTCGCGCTCGCCCGGCTCCCAGAACTCGGCCCGGCCCGAGAGCGCGTTGACGGCGACGAGGTGGTCGGTCGCCGGCCGGTGGCCCCCGTGCGGGGTGGGGACCCGGACCCGGTAGGCCGAGACGTAGAACGGGATCAGGCGGAGCGTGTAGCGGAACCCCTCAACGCCGGCGAGCGCCTCGGCGTCCACGCGCCCGAGGCGAGGGCGAACGGTCCGCTCGCCCTCCGGGAAGAGGAGCGGCGGGGGAACGAGAGGTAGGGCCGAGGCCGCCTCGCCCTCCTCGGGCGCGGCCGAGTCCGGGCCGGGGAGCAGTAGCTCGCCGAGCGCCGAGCCGAGCGTCGACGGCTCGAGGAGCTCGATCCCGCGTTCCGAGGCCAGGGCCCGCGCCACGGAGCCCGGCTCCTCGGGGTAGACGATCGTGCGGTGGGCCGCGTCGGAGGGGAACAGCGCGTCCAGCTCCACCGGGGAGCGGGGCGCATTGACGATCAGGACGGCGCGATGATCGCGCGAGCGCACGGCACTGAGGTGGGCCGGGCCGTCCTCCAGACGGTAGCCGGCCGCCTCCAGCAGGCGCCGGAGGACCGAGACCGTCGCCGCTGCGTTGCCCATCACCACTCCCACCCGGGGGGGGATTATCTGCCTTCCCTCCGAGAGGGCCGGGTGTGTCGGGGTGCCCCGTCGACACAAGCCTGAAGGAGCGATCTACGGTGGCGGAGACGTGGTCCGGTACCGCGTGGGGTGCTCCGGCTGGTCGTATGACGACTGGCGAGGGCCGTTCTATCCCGCGGGCGCCGCCCCCGGCGAGTACCTGGAGCGATACGCCCGAGTGTTCGACCTGGTCGAGGTCGATTCGAGCTTCTATCGTCCTCCGACACCTTTCCTCGTCCGTCGGTGGGCCGCGGTGACGCCGCCCGGGTTCTGCTTCACGCCCAAGGTACCGCGCGACGTCACGCATCGCACGACCCCCGAATCGCCCGCCGTACTCCAGCAGTTCCTGGAAAGCCTCGCCCCGCTCGTCGCCGCCGGGAAGCTGGGGCCCCTCCTCGCCCAATTCCCCCCGAGCTTCAAGGCGGACGAGGGACGCCCCCGTCTCGAGGCGTTGCTGGAGAGCATCCCGCGATCGTACCGGCTCGCGGTGGAGCTTCGTCACAGGTCCTGGTGGACCGAAGCCACGTTGTCCCAGCTCGCCGACCGCGGGGCCGCCCTCGTCTGGTCGGTCTACCCGGGGGTCCACCCGCCGTACGCGGTCACGGCGGACTTCGTCTACGCGCGGTTCATCGGCGACCGGGAGATCCAGCAGTTCGACCGGATCCAGCGGGACCGACGCGGTGAACTCGAGGAGATGGCCGGGCATTTTCGCAAGGAGGGGGTCTCGGCGCAGGAGATCTACGCCCTGGTCAACAACCACTTCATGGGCTACGGTCCCGGCGCGGCCGAGATGTTGCGCGAGGTGCTCGGGATCCCGCCGGCCGACCTCGGGGCGGCGCAACGCTCGCCCGGCCAGGCCACCCTCGATTCGTGAACTCGAACCGGACCCCGTGGCAGGGAAGCGAGGGTTACCGGCGGAGAATCACGCCACCTCCAACCGAACGCTCTTAAGCCTCACCGGGGTCAAGGGGATGCTTCGATGGGAGAGGCGCTCACACTTCGCGTGGCCGAGGCGTTCCAGCAGGATATCGGGCTCGGGACCGCCCGGTTGGACGTCGGGACGCGCCAGCGCCTGAAGGTCGGCGTCGGTGACATCGTCGAGATCAAGGGCCGCAAGGCGACGGCCGCCGTCGTCAACCGCGCCCAGCAGGACGACGAGGGCAAGGGGCTGGTGCGCGTCGAGGCCGTCGTACGACGCAATGCCGGTGTCTCGATCGGCGACCGGGTGGCGGTCCAGCGGATCGATTGTCCGATCGCCGAGGCGATCACCATCGCCCCGATCTACTCCGGCTCGGCGAAGATGGACCTCGGGCCCGGGCTGGAATCGTTCGTCTCCAAGGCGCTCTCCCGGCGGCCGTTCGTGCGCGGGGACGTCTTCGTCATCCCCGGGGTGTTCCTGATGGGCGGTTCGCTGCCGTTCATGGTCGTCTCGACGAGCCCGAAAGGGACCGTCCAGGTCGGCCCCACGACCCTGATCACGATCAAGGACGAGACGGTCACCGAGACCGAGGTCGCCGCCCCGCGCATCAGCTACGAGGACATCGGGGGCCTGAAGGAGAAGCTCGGCCGGGTCCGGGAGATGATCGAGCTCCCGCTCAAGCACCCGGAGCTGTTCGACCAGCTCGCGATCTCCCCGCCGAAGGGGGTGCTGCTGTACGGACCGCCGGGTACCGGCAAGACGCTCATCGCCAAGGCCGTCGCCAACGAGGCGGGCGCCCACTTCATCGGCATCCAGGGACCGGAGATCATCTCGAAGTACTACGGGGAGAGCGAAAAGGAGCTCCGCGAGAAGTTCGAGGAGGCCGAGAAGAACGCCCCCAGCGTCATCTTCATCGACGAGCTCGACTCGATCGCCCCGCGACGGGACGAGGTCGTCGGCGAGGTCGAGCGGCGGGTCGTCGCCCAGCTCCTCACCCTGATGGACGGCCTGTCGGGCCGGGGCAACGTCATCGTCATCGCCGCGACGAACCGGGAAGAAGCGATCGACCCGGCGCTCCGCCGGCCGGGTCGCTTCGACCGGGAGATCGAGATCGGCGTCCCGACCCAGGCCGGACGACTGGAGATCTTGATGATCCACACCCGCGGCATGCCGATCGAG
>JAKIWD010000047.1 GCA_022750205.1 Thermoplasmata archaeon | reverse complement strand
ATCGAAAAGCGCCAGGAGATCGGCAGCCCCGTGCGCTGCGGGGAGGGGATGAGCAAGGACTGGCTGCACGACGTGGGGATCACGCCGGGCCGCTGGATCAATCTGGAGGTCGAGGGGGCCCGGATCTACTCGCCCAGCGAGAAGGTGTTCGAGATCAACGAAAAGCACGCCGGCAACGAGGTCGGCTACGTCGTCGAGCGCGACGGGTTCGATAAACAGCTCGCCATCGACGCCGGCAACGCCGGCGCCGACATCCTCCTCAAGACGTCGGCCGTCGGGATCCTCAAGGAGGGGAACCGGGTCGTCGGGGTCAAGGCCAAGCAGTTCGGCGAGCTGTTCAACATCCGCGCACCGGTGACGATCGCCGCCGACGGGTTCGAGTCCCAGGTCGGCCGATGGGCCGGGATCCCGACGAACCTGGCGCTCAAGGACATGGATTCGTGCATCCAGTACCGCATGACCAACGTCGACTGCGACGTGCGGTACTGCGACTTCTACCTCGGCGAGGTCGCGCCGGGCGGCTACGTCTGGATCTTCCCGAAGGCCGAGGGTCTTGCCAACGTCGGGATCGGCGTCCAGCTGTCGAAGCTCAAGAACCCGGCCGACGTCAAGATGTACCTTGACCGGTGGATCGCCAAGCACCCGGCGTACGCCAAGGGCAAGAAGATCGACATGGTCGGCGGCGGTGTCTCCATCGCCCCGCCGCTCAAGCAGACCGTCGCCGACGGCGTGATGCTCGTCGGGGACGCCGCGCGGATGATCGACCCGCTCACCGGCGGCGGCATCGCCAACGGCTGCATCGCGGGCAAGATCGCTGGCGAGGTCGCGGCCCAGGCCGCCAAGGACAAGACGCCGACCAAGGAATACTTCCAGCTCTACGAGAAGGGCTGGCGCGCCAAGCTCGAGGAGAAGCTCTACCGCAACTGGCTCGCCAAGGAGAAGCTCTGCTCGCTGCCGGACGAGGTGTTCGACAAGATCATCGACGCGCTCCAGGACGTCCGGCTGCAGAAGCTGAACGTCCACAACATCCTCAAGGCCGTCCAGTCGAAGTACCCGGAAGTGACCCGGGAGTTCGCCGCCTTCCTCTAGACGCTCATGCCGGGCGCTCCGAACCGAATGCCGCCCCCCGAGGCGGCGCCTGCTCCCCCCGCGGAGGAGGCTGCGCGCACCGTCCTGCGACGCCTCGCGCCGAGCCGCGTGGCGCTGCATCTCGATCTCTGGAAGGGCGCGCCCCCGGTCGACATCGTGACCCCCTTCCAGCGGGCGGAGACGGCGTTCCTTGCCGGCGACTGGAACGGCGCGATCAGCGCCCTCGACCAGCTCTCGGTCCGGTTCGCCGAGCCCCGGTGGCCGACGATGCCCGAACCGTTCCGGGGGCTCCGCGCGTCCATCCCGGCCCCCGTGCCCCCTCAATGGCTTCCGGAGCATGGAATGGAGCCCGCCGTCAAGCTCGAACGCAAACAGCGCCGCGACGCGGAACAACAGTTCGCCCTCGCCACGGCGACGTTGCAGTGGATGACCTCCCGGGCCGCGCCAGCCGACGACCTGGCGCCCTTACTCGCCCAGGCGAAGACCGCGCTCGACGCCGGCGGCGCCCCCCCCGAGTTCTGGGAGCCGATCGACCGGCTCTGGGGCGCGGTCCGGGCGCGGGTCCCCCCGCCGACCGCGGGCGCACGCCCTCCCCCGCCTCCGGCCGGCGCGTGACGCGCGGAGACCGCGGTCCGATCCGGCCCGACGAGTTGGACGGCTACGCCACGGGCGTAGCCGCGCGACTCGCGGAGCGCCGCGGATCGGGTGAACCCCTGACCGAGGCCGAGGCACTGCTCGCGGAAGGCCGGGGAGCGATCGCCCGCCACGATTGGCCGGCGGCCGACCGGGCCCTGCGCGCTGCCGATGCCCTCCTCGACCGATCCGCCCCGGAAGACGTGGTGACGCAATGGCCGCGGGGGCTCGCCCGGTACGACGCCTTCGACCGGGCGTCGACGCTCCCCTCCCGCGACGAGGATCGACTCTCGAACCGGGGGCTGCTCGCCCAGCGTCTCCTGACCCTGCGTCGCACGGAGGGCCATCTCGTAGACCCCCTGATCGCGAAACTCCACGAGGCCGAGGCCGCGTACGTGCGCGGTGACCGGGTCACGGCGCAGCGCCTCATCGACCGTGTGCAGGGCGAACTCGACTCCCTGGGCCGCTGAAGACTCGCTTTGGCGGAATAGTCCCGCCGTTTCTCCGCCGGGGGTTCTTAAGGTCCGGCATCGGAACGCAACCGATGCCGCGTACCGCCGCTGCGACTGATCCAGCGACCCAGGAACCCGCTCGAATCCGGACCGGCGGCGCTCGCCCGGCACCCACGAAGACCATCGCGGCGATCGCGATCTTCGTGGTTACCCTCGTGGCACTGTCCTCGTTCGGCATGCTTCCGGGCGCTCGGACGCCCGGGGCTCCTACCGCGGTCCCCCGCGCCAGCGGGACGTTAGCGGACGCGATCGATTCGTTGCGGTCGGGAGCCGGGCCCGCCGGGGACCACCCACTCGCCTGCCAGCCGGTCGCGGACGCTCCGACGGCCCGGTGCGGGCCGACGGCTACGCCGGTCGCCCGGGCGGGTTGGAACCAGCTCGGTACGACCCCCCAGGACTCCGGCTGGCTCGCGTACGATCCCGCGGACCATTACGCGGTCTTCCTCGGGGCGGGGTTCGGCGGCGCCGCTCAGTCCCCGCAGACCTGGACGTACACCTCGTCGGGTTGGACAGAGCTTCCGCCCCTGACCTCGCCGTCGTTCTGCGGCGGCGCGGCGATGACGTACGACTCCTCCGACAAGTACGTCCTGCTCCTGGAGGGGGCCAACTGCACCGATCAGGGGCAGACGTGGACGTTCTCGGCGGGCGTGTGGACGCACGTCGCGACGACCGTCTCCCCGCGGAACGTGAGCTTCCCGGCGCTCACCGATGACCCCGCCAGTGGTGCGGTGGTCCTGTTCGGAGGGGGACTGTATGATGGCCCGATCAACGAGACCTGGAGCTTCAGCGCCGGCAGTTGGACCAATCAGACCTCCTCCCTCAACCTCTCACCCCCGGCCCGATACGCGGCCTCGTTCGCCTACGACGGGGCGGCCGGCTACGCGGTGCTGTTCGGTGGGAATGGACCGGTCGCCTATCTGAACGACACCTGGGAGCTCCACTACTTCAGCGGCAAGTACTGGTGGACCGCCGGCCCCACGAGCGGCGCTCCGCCCCCGCGTGAGTTCGCTCCGTTGGTCCCCACGCCCACCGGCAACCTGACGCTGTTCGGCGGCGAGGGCTTTAGCCCGACGTACCACTCGTTCGAGTACACGGACAGCTGGCGCTTCGCGGCGGGAGCGTGGTCCAACCAGTCCCCCGATCCCATGGGAGGCGGTCGACAGGAGATCGCGCCGTTCGACGGCGCCGACGACCTGATCGCGGTCGACGCGCCCGGCTTCGCCGGTTACTTTCCCCCGTACGCGGGCGCTCCGGCCGTGACGTGGAACTGGAGCGCACTGACCGATGTCTGGGCGAACAGCACGCCGCGCAGCACGCCGACCCCGCAGACCACGTTCGCCCCGTCCCTCGTATATGACGCGGCGGACGGCTACGTCGTGATGTTCGGGTCGGACCAGATCCAGATCTCGAGCGGCGTCTACCACTTCGTCCCGGTGACGTGGAGCTACAAGGCCGGTGTCTGGGCGAACCTGACGAACCGATCGACCCAGCCGCTCGGGCGCATCGATGAGGGACTGGTCTACGACGCGGCGGACGGCTACGTCCTGATGTTCGGCGGACTCGCTCCGAACGCGTGCGGTCCGTTCAACGCCGCCACCCCCTACTGCGGGGACACCTGGGAGTTCGCCGGCGGGCTGTGGCGCCAGCTCTCGACCGGGACCGCCCCGTTGAACCGATCGAGCGTCCCCATGGCCTACGACGCCGCCGACGGCTACGTGGTCTTGACCGGAGGCTTGTGTCAGAGCTCTGGGACCTACATCGGCCCGCACCTGTGCAATGACACGTGGACCTTCTCGGCGGGGAACTGGACGAACGTCACCACCACCAGCGGCACCCAGCCTAACGCCGGATACGGGCCGATCGCCTACGACTCGCACGACGCCTACGTCCTGCTGCTGTGCTACCCGGACTACACCTCCACGTTCGTCGGCGGAAAGTGGACCAACCGCACCGGCTCGGTCGGCACTGCCCCTTCGATCCTCGGCGGCGGCAGTCTGGTCGACGATCCGTCGATGGGCTACGTCCTCTGGGACCTCGTCACCCAACCTGCACCGAGCTATCCACAGCCGTGGAACTTCGACTGGTCGTACCAGAACGGGAGCTGGACGAACATCACGGGTCCCACTCCGGTCCCGGTCGACGCCGGGGTCGCCGATACCTACGATGCGGCCGACCACTACGTTCTCCGCGTGGGGATCCTCGCGACCAATGACGTCACCGGCCTCTCTCCGTACTGGAACTGGACGAACACGAGCAGCGTGGGCGGCACCGGGTTCTCGATCACCGGGTTCACCGCCTCCCCCGCCACCCTCGACGTCGGGGGCACCACCACCTTGACCGTGACCTACTCCGGCGGGACGGGTCCATACAACTTCACGTACTCCAGCATGCCCCCGGGCTGCGCCAGCGGCAGTTCGAACGCAAGTTCCCGGCGCTGCGCGCCCACCACCCCCGGAAATTACGACATCTCGGTCGTCGCCTCGGACGCGCGGGGGAACCGATCGGCGGCGTCGCTGTCCCTCCACGTGAACGCGGCGCTCGCCTTGAGCGGGTTTGACGCCTCCCCGGCCAACCTGACCCTGGGTAGCCGGACCTTGCTCGATGTGAGCACGGTCGGCGGCACGGCCCCGCTGTCGTACAGCTACGCGGGCCTTCCCGTCGGGTGCGCCACGCAGTCGATCCCACTGCTCCCGTGCCAGCCGAGTGGCGCCGGCAACTACTCGGTCTCCGTGAACGTCAGCGACGCGGCCGGGGACGGCGTCCTCGGCTTTGCGACGGTGCACGTCGCCGCCGCCGGCGGCCACGGCGCCCCGCTCGTGTCGAGCTTCGCTGCAGCCCCGTCGGCGCTCGTGCTCGGCAACACCACGAACCTTACCGTCGTCGCGACGGGCGCGACGCCGCTATCGTACGCCTTCTCGGGCCTTCCCGCGGGGTGCGTATCGGCCAACAGCTCGACGCTCTCGTGCACGCCGACCTCGACCGGCACGTACTCGGTCACCGTCGTCGTCCTCGACGTCCATCACAACGCGACCAGCGTGGCGACGAACGTGACGGTGTACCCGGCGGGTGGCGGTGCGGGACTGGCGGTCCGGGCGTTCACGACCTCGCCGGGTACTGTGTTGGTGAACGGCACGACGTACGTCCAGGTCGTGGCCTCCGGTGGGGTCGGGCCGCTCGCGTACTCGTTCTCTGGCCTCCCGCCGGGGTGCGCTTCGGCCAACGTCTCGACCCTCGCGTGCACGCCCACCGCTCCGGGCGTGTTCGGCGTGGCCGCGCTCGTGACCGACGCGGCCGGTCATCATGCGGGCGTGCGGACGATCCTCGACGTGATCGAGTTGGCCGGTGCGGCCCCCGAGATATCGGCGCTGGTCGCGACCCCGGCGATCGTGTTGATCAACGAGTCCCTGACGCTCGTCGTAGCGGTGGGCGGTGGCGAGCTGCCGCTGACCTTTGCGTTCGCCGGGCTGCCGGTCGGCTGCCAGAACGTGAATGCGCCGGTCCTGACGTGCCAGCCCACGACGATCGGCAACTACTCCGTCTCGGTCAACGTGACCGATGCCGCGGGGCGTGCCGCGCGGGCGACGACCGAAGTGTCGGTCCGCGGACCGAGCCAGGCGATCGGCGCGCCCTCCCCCGGTCCGATCGCTCCCTCCTCGAGCTTCGGACCGTTGATCGACGCCGGACTCGCGGTGGCCGGGGCTGCGCTGGTCGCTGCGTTCGCCCTCGCGTGGAATCAGCGCGAGCGGCGACGGGAGGGAGAACGACTCGTCGCCCAGTTGGACGAGGGGGATCCGGACATACCCACACCGCGACCATGACCTGGGCCGCCCCCTGGCGGGGCCCCGGCACGCTCGGCGCGACGGGTGTCCATAAGCCTCAGTGGGCCTACTCGATGCGACGGGGGCGGCCGCACTGAACTACGTCGAACCACTCGCGGCGTTCCTCCTCGGCGCGGGGGCGGCGTCGCTGATATGGTGGGCGGGGTCGCGATGGGCCCGGGCAAGACGCGCCCCCGCGCTGACCGCGGAGCTGCCGCCGGCAACAGCCGCCGTCGGTGCCCCTTCCTCGCCTTCCGATCTAACCGACACGCGTCGCGGCACAGGGACGTCACGTCCGACGGCCGAACTGCGGGCCTCGCAACGCGTCATCCTCCACCTCGCGCGACAGCCCCGGCTTGCGTACGGCGACGTGGCGCCCCGGTCCCTCACGCAAGCCGGCATGACGGAGGCACTGGGCGTGGCCCAGTCGGCGCTGACCAAAGTGCTCCGACGCCTCATCGACGGGGGGGCGCTCCTTGAGGCGCGCACCCACGTCAGCGGGGAACCCCGACGGCTGAAGGTCTACCAGCTGACCAGCCATGGGGAGGCGATCGCGCGCGACCTTCGCCGGCGCTCCGGCGCCGGGGGAGGCGGGGCGACCGGTCCGCCCCGGCCGCCGGCGACCGGCCGCGCGGCCGGGGAACCCAGGGCCGAAGGTGTTTCGACGGGGGTCGGGGCACGGGGCGCGACGCGGGGTTCCGCCGAGACCTAATGAGGCCGTGCCCGGTTCCCACCCCGGTCCCATGGCACGGTTCGGCACTTTCTCGATCGTGGCCGTCGATCGAGAGCGCGGTGAGTGGGGCGTCGCCGTGCAATCGAAGTTCATCTCCGTCGGCGCGGTCGTCCCCTGGGCGAGGGCCGAGGTCGGGGCGGTCGCCACTCAGGCGTTGGCGAACGTGCGCTACGGGCCGGACGGCCTGGCCCTCCTCGAAAAGGGGGTCTCGGCCGCGGAAGTGGTTCGCAAGCTCACCCAGGCGGACCCCAAGCACGACGAGCGCCAGCTCGGGGTCGTCGACGCCAAGGGCCAGGCCGCCTCGTTCACGGGCAAGAAGTGCCTGGACTGGGCCGGCCACGAGGTCGGCGAGGGGTTCGCCTGCCAGGGGAACATCCTGTTCGGCCCCAAGGTCGTGAGCGCCATGGCCCGCTCCTTCGAGTCGACGCCCGGTGACCTTCCCGAGCGACTCATCGCGGCCCTCTCGGCGGGCCAGCGCGAGGGAGGAGACCGGCGCGGCATGCAATCGGCGGCGATGCTGATCGTGCGCAAGGATGGCGGCTACGACGCCGGGAGCGACCGGTGGGTCGATCTGCGGATCGACGACCACCCGTCCCCGATCGAGGAGCTGCGGCGAGTGTTCCGGCTGTACGACCTCACGATGCTCACCCGGGAGGACCCGGCCACGCTCGTGCCGATCACGGGCGATGTGGCCCGCACCGTCCAGCAGCAGCTCTCCGTCCTGGGATTCTATTCCGGACGGCTGACGGCGAACTGGGACGCGACGACCGCTCAAGCGTTCTCGAAGTTCCTCTCCGAGAACAACTTCGAGAACAAGGCGCGCACCGACGCGACCGCGTGGCCGTCGGTGCTCGAATACCTCAAGTATCGCACCGCGGAGGAGATGTTACGCCGGACACGAACGGCACCGACCGTCACCGGCGCGCTCGAACGGGGCCCGGGGGCCGACGCTCCGGGGTCCCCGCCCAAGCGCGACCGGTCGACGGACCGGAAGCCGTAGTCGTCGAGCTCGCGCGGACCTACGCCCGCGCGGCCGACGCCCGACGCCTCCTCGCCGCCTTGGCCGCCGATCAGCCCCCGAACCTTCAGGCGACCGCACGCGGACGCGTGCTCTCCTTCCGCGTCGGCTCGCCGAGCGCCCGCAGTGCGCGCGCGACGATCGACGACCTGCTCGCCTGCGTCAGCGCGGCGGAGAGAGCGTTGGGGATCCCGGCGGCCGCCAGCGCCGATCGGCCAGAGGGATCAGCGCCTCCGTAAGCGGTGGGAGCAGATCCTCCCACCTCCCGACCAGGCCAACGTCGACACGACCGAACACCGGAGCCGCCGGATCCGCATTGATCGCTAGGATGACCCGCGCCCGCTTCCACCCGACCAGATGGTTCGCCTTGCCGCTCGTCCCCAGCAGCACCGCCAGGTCCGGCGCCAGGGAGCGGCCGGTCAACCCGACCTGGCGGTGTCGGGAGACCCAGCCGGCGTCGACGACACGGCGGGTCGCCGCCAGCGCGGCGGACCAGGCCTCTAGGGTGGGACGGATGCGCTGGATCCCGTCCGGGCCGCCGACCCCCATCCCGACGCTCACGATGATCCGCGCCTGGTCGAGGTCCCCGAAATGATCGTCCGCCCGGACACCTGATTCCAGACGTTCGGGACCCATCCGGAAGGGGGGAGCGCTCCAGATCTCCGGAGCGAGCTCAACCGGATCCGGCACCTCGAGTTCTGGGCAGATCCCGGCACGCATCGTCGCGAGCGAGGGCCGGACGCGCGAGCGCACCTCGGCGATGACGTGGCCGCCGAAGGCGGTCTTCTTCCAGCGAAGCGTCCCGTCGGGGGCGACGCGCAGCCCGATCGCGTCGCCGGTCAGGCCCCATCCCCCTCGGGCGGCGACCTGGCCGGCGACCTCTCGGCCGAAACTGTCCGCGGCGAACAGGACCCCGGCGACGGTGGGATGGGCGCCGAGCCATGCGGAGACGGCGTGCGCGACCTCGGAAGAGCTGGAGGGAGTGGGCAACGGGATCCGCCGAACGGCCCGCGCGCCGGCGCACGCGAGGCGCTGCAGGTCGGGCGGAGTCGGGTCAGGGCCGACCCACAGGACAGCGGGCCACACGCGCGGGGCCCCGCGTCGTATCTCGCTGACTAACGCTGTACCGTGTCGATCGAGCCCGCCGGTTTCTCCGGTGACCAACACCGCGAGCTCCGCGTTCGGGTCCAGGGGTTGCGGGCAGGGCGCGAGCGGGAGCGATTCGGACACCGGTCCGGCCCAGAGCTCCTCGATACGCGCGACCGCCCGGCCGATTGCCTGCGCGATGTCCGCCCCGTCGATCCGAAGGGGAGTGCGGGTGGGGGCCTCCTCCACGAGCTCCTCGACGACCGTCGCAGAGCCGATCTCCCCCAGGGCCGCATGCGCCATGCCCAGGTCTGCCGCCGTGAATCGCCGGATCGCGGATACTGGAAGGGCGTCCACCACCGCGGCGTCCGCGTGCCGGAGCTTCGCCACCTTTTCCCCTACGGAGACGACGCACGGCGCACGGACCCGAAACCGCTCCCAGCCATCGTCCGTGTCCCGCACGCATTCGAAGCCGCTGTCCTCGAGGCGGTGGATCGCCTGGACACCGGAGACGATCGGAACCCCGAGGAGGGCGGCGATCTCCGCCGGAACCTGCCCGGTCTCGGCGTCGGTCGAGCATTGGCCGGCGAAGACCACATCGGCCCGGGCCACGTGGCATGCCCGGGTCAACACGTGGGCCGTGACCCAGGTATCCGATCCCGCGAGGGCAGGATCGCTGACGAGGAACGCGCGGTCCGCTCCGAGGGCGATCGCCTCCCGCAGGGAAGGGGCCGCGCCTTCCGGACCCATGGAGAGGACGGTGACCCGCTCGCCCGCACGTCGGAGATCGAGCGCGACGCGCAGCGCGCGCTGATCGAACGGGTTGGCGAACAATTCGGCACCTTCCCGGCGCACGGCCTTGCGACGCGGATCGTAGACGAGGGTATCGAGGTCCGGGACCGCCTTGAGGAGTACCGCGAAGTCCACGGAGCGCTCGCGGCGAAGTTCAATCCGCGCCCAAGATAAGGGACCCGTCACTCGGGTCGCCCGTGACCGGTCCCCTCACGACTCCGCTCCCGCACCCCCGGAGCGATCCGGCGGTGGTCCGGTACTTCGTCGCACTGGTCGTCACGGTGCTCGCGATCCTCAGCCAGTACTTCGTCCCCCAGCTCGTCCCCGCCGTCGTCCCGCTCTATGCCAACTTGATCGGCAGCCTGGCGGTCGTCTACGGCATCCCGGTCCTCGCGTTCGGAATGCTCGTCGGGCTCGACCCGCTGCGACGGTTCGCTAAGCAGATGCCCCGGGCCGCCTGGGAAGGGGTACGATGGTATGGACTGCTCTCGGTCCTCGCGCTGGCGATCACGATCGCCCTCGCCGTCGTCTACGCGATCGTCGATCCCTCCGCGCTCAAGCTGCTGGAGCGGCCGAATCCGGTGCTCACCGAGGCGGCGTCCAACCCCTGGTTCTGGGTGGGCCTGTCGTTCTTCATCGGTGCGGTCGAGGAGACGATCTTCCGGGGTTGGATCTTCGGCTTTTGGAGCCGGCGGCCGGGGGCCTCGTGGGTCGTGCACGCCTTCTGGACGAGCGCGGTCTTCGCCGGCGTACATCTCTACTACGGCCAGACGTACGGCGCGGCGTCCCCCCTGGTCTATCCAACGCTCTTCCTCCTGGGGTTCGCCTTCGCCGCGACGTATCACGCCTCGAGCGGCAATCTGGTGATCGTCGCCCTGCTGCATGGCATCAACGATGGGAGCGGGTTCCTGACCCTGGTCTCGCCGGACGCCGCGCTGGCGGTCCACTATGGGATCGTATTGCTAGGGTTCGCCCTGGCGATCTTCCAGTGGGCGTTCGGCAGCCCGTGGTCCCCCCGACCGCCGTCGCCGACCCCGCTCGGTCCGTCGGGGATCGATCCCCGAGCCCCGGCGTTCTTCCCGCCGCCGCCCCCTCCCGACCGTCCGCTGCCTCCTCCACCGCCCCCGACACAGTTGGTGCGGGTGCGACACTCTCTTGAGCCGTCCCGGAGTGGCTCGCTCGATGGAGGACGTCGATGCCGAGATGCGCGAGGTCCTCGTCTCGGCCCGGACGATCGCCGTCGTGGGGTTGTCGGATAAGCCCGACCGCGACTCCTACGAGGTCGCCCGCTACCTCCAGTCGAAGGGGTATCGGATCATCCCGGTCAACCCGATGGTCCGCGAGGTGCTGGGCGAGAAGTCGTACGCCAGCGTGGCGGCGATCCCCTCCGACATCCACATCGACATCGTGGACATCTTTCGCAAGAGCGACCAGGTGTTGCCGATCGTCGAAGAGGCGCTGACCCGCGGGGTCGACGCCATCTGGATGCAGCTCGGCGTGGAGAACCCCGACGGGGCGACCGCGGCCCGTGCCCGCGGTCTCGCCGTGTTCGAGAACGTGTGCATCATGCAGCAGCACCGCCGCCTCCGCATCCCGCCGAGAAGCCCCCCGAGGTAGGTCGTCGCGTGGCTGTCGCGAGCGTCCCTACCACCCCGACCCTCGTCCCCCCGCTCCCTCCTCCCACCGGCGACCTGCGGGACGTCGGCGCCGCGCTGCGGGATTCCGTCCGTGCCCACTCGTACACGGCGGTCGGCGCCGTCAAGATCCTCGGCGCGTTCGAGGCCGGCGCGGCCGACCTGCGGGGAACCATCACCATCGGCACCCGGTTCCAGGCCGAACGGGCCCGTTCGGACGGGACGTTGGACGTCGCCGGGGACCTTCGGGTTCAGGGCGAGCTCTCGGTTCGCGGGTCGACCCGGGTCGGAGGCACGCTCGCCGCCGGTGACCTTCGCGCGTCCGGGACGCTGGAGGTCGGGCAAGCCGTCACGGTCGAGGCGCACGCGGTGATCCACGGCGAGGTCGCGGTCCACGGGACCCTGACCGCCCGTTCGCTCGAGTTCGACGGGACGATCCATGCGTCGGGGCTCATCGACTGTCCGATGATCCAGGGCCGGTTGCGCGGTCCCTCCCGGTTGGGGACGATCCGCTCCCAGCACGTGCGCATCGTCCGGGCCGCCTTCCCGTTCGGCCGCCGCGGCCAGCTCGTCGTCGATCGGATCGAGGCGACCGAGGTCGCGCTCGAGGGGGTCACGTGCGAGTACTTGCGCGCCGAGCGGGTGTCGCTCGGCCCGGACTGTCAGGTCACGCGGGTCGACGGGCAGGTCGTCCGGCGCCACCGCTCCTCGGTCGTGGGGCCGGTCGCCTGGGAGGCGCCCCCTCCCGGCCTCACTCGGTGATCCGGGGCCGAACCCCTTTAACCGCGGGGCCGTCTCGCCGCAAATCATGGCGACGCCCGAGGGGGAAACGGCCCCGGCGGCCCCGCCCCCCGGCGAGGTGCAGCGACGGGTCCTCGAGTTCTGGGAACGGACGGGCGTCGCCGAACGCGCCCTTCCGGGGACCGCCACGGGCCCGATCTTCCGGTTCACCGAGGGCCCTCCGACCGCCAACGGGATGCCGCACCTGGGCCACGCCGCTGCGCGGGCGCTCAAGGACGTGCAATTGCGCTACCGCCGGATGACCGGCCACCGGATCGTCACGTCGATGGCCGGCTGGGACTGCCACGGCCTCCCGGTCGAGCTCGAGATCGAAAAGAAGCTTGGGCTGAAGTCCAAGCGCGAGATCGAGGCGTACGGCGTCGACCGGTTCTGCGAGGCGTGCCGGGCCAGCGTCTTCGAGACCGTCGCGGCGTGGCGGGAGATGAGCCGGCAGCTCGGCTACTGGCTCGACTACGACCGGGCGTACACCACCATGTCCCCGACGTTCATGGAGAGCGTCTGGTGGGCGCTCAAGACCCTCTACGACCGGCACCTCCTCGAGAAGGGGTTCTACGTGCTCCCCTACTGTCCCCGCTGCGAGACCCCCCTCTCCTCCCACGAGGTCGCCCAGGGATACCGCGAGGCGACCGATCCCTCCGTCACGGTACGCTTCCGGGTCCGCGGAGCGCCCGACGCCCCTCCCCGACATCTGCTGGTCTGGACGACGACCCCGTGGACGCTGCCGTCGAACCTGCTCATCGCGGCGCGCGCGGACCTGGAGTACGTGGCCGTCCGGGCGGACGACGGGGGCGAACATCTGCTGGCCGCTTCCGCGGTGGATCGCTACCAGCCCGGCGCCGCGATCGTCGGTCGCTGGTCCGGCCGCGATCTCGCGGGGTGGGAGTACGAGCCGCTCTTCCCGTACGCGGGGCCGGGTCCCGGCCGCTTCCGTGTCGTCCTGGACGACATGGTCACCGCGAGCGAGGGGACCGGGTTCGTTCACATCGCCCCGAGCTTCGGCGTGGACGACCAGCGGGTCGGGGAACGGGAGGGCGTCGGGGCGTTCGACCCCCTCGATGGACGGGGCCATTTCACGGACCGGGTTGCGGAGTTCGCGGGCAAGTCGTTCAAGGCCGCGGACCCGTTGATCCTCCGTGCCCTGACGGAAGGCGGGCACGTCGTGCGCTCGACGACGCTCCGCCACACGTACCCGTTCTGCTGGCGGTGCGACCACGCGTTGATCTACCGCGCGCTGGATTCCTGGTTCGTCCGCACGTCCCGGGTCACGGACCGTCTCGTCGCCAACAACCGGACCGTTCAGTGGGTCCCGGCGCATCTGCGCGATGGCCGGTTCGGGAACTTCCTGACCGAGGCGAAGGACTGGGCGCTCTCGCGCAACCGGTACTGGGGGACCCCGCTGCCGGTCTGGCGGTGTCCGGCCGGGCACTTCACCTGCGTGGGCAGCTTCGCCGAGCTCGCCGAGCGCTCCGGTGCGCCGCTGCCGGCCGGGTTCGACCCGCACCGGGTCACCGTCGACCGCATCCAGCTGAGCTGCGCCGAGTGCGGTCAGCCGGCCACGCGCGAGCCGTACACGATCGACGGCTGGTTCGACAGCGGTTCGGCGCCGTTCGCGCAGTACCACTATCCGTTCGAGCCCGGGCCGTTCGATCCGACCCAACCGCTGGACTACGCCGCCGAAGGACTCGACCAGACCCGCGGGTGGTTCTACACGCTGCTCGTCATCGCGACGACCCTGTTCGACCGCCCGGCGTATCGGACCTGCGTGTCGACCGACATGGTGCTCAACGACGATGGTCGCAAGATGTCCAAGTCGCGCGGGAGCGTCGTCGACCCGTCCGCGCTGTTGACGTCCCAGGGCGGCGACGCGGTGCGCTGGGTGTTCCTCTCGACCGACTTCACCGAACCGATGCGGCTCGGAGAGGCGACCATCCGCCAGCTCGCGGCCCGCACGCTGCAGACCGTGGTGCACGTCACCCAGTTCTACCTCGCGAACGCCCGCGCCAACGAGCTGGCCCCCACACGCGAACCCCCGACGGCCCCCGGCCTGCTCGACCGCTGGCTGCTCTCGCGCCTGGAAGGCACCGCCCAAGAGGTCGATCGAGCGCTCGCATCGTTCGACCCGCGTCCGGGCGCGCTCGCCTTGAAGGGGTTCATCGATGACCTATCGACCTGGTACGTCCGGCGATCCCGCCCCCGATTCTGGGCGGAGGAAGCGAGCCCCGACCGCACGGCGGCGCATGCGACGCTGTCGTACACGCTGGGCGTGCTCTCCCAACTCCTCGCCCCGTACCTTCCGTTCACCGCGGAGTACATCACGCAGGAGCTCGCCGGGGGACGATACGATTCCGCGGAGTCGTCGGTCCACCTCGCCCACTGGCCCCGCCCCTCCGGCCGGCGCGATCCGGCGCTGGAGGCCGCGATGGCCGACCTGCGTGCCCAGGTCGAGGTCGGCCGGGACCTCCGCCAGCGCGCCGGGGTCCGTGCCCGTCAGCCGCTGCCCGCGTTGATCCGTTTCGGCGGGGATGCCCCGGCGTTCGAGTCGCTCGGCCCGGAAGGGGTCGCATTACTCACCGAGGAGCTGAACGTCGTCGAGTACCACCGCGTGGCGGCCGTCGCGGCCCCCGAGTATCCCGAGGCCGACTGGGCCATCCGCACGGGCGCCGATGGACGGCCGATCTGGGCACTTCGTCGTACGCCGACACCGGAACTGCGTCGGGAGGGACTGGTCCGGGAAACGCTCCGCCGTCTCCAGTCGACGCGCAAGGAGCTCGGGCTCGCGTTCACCGACCGGATCGACCTCGTGGTCGCCGCCGAGGGGGAGCTGCGGGACGCGATCGAGGTCGCCCAATGGCGGATCGCGCGCGAGGTCCTCGCCGAGAAGATCGTCTTCCACTCGTTGCCCGGCCCCGACGAGACCGAATGGCGCACGTGGGAGATCGGCGGGCTCAAGCTCGCCGCGCGGGTGCGTCGGCGCGCGACCGAGTGAGCGGAACGGGCTCGACCGCGCCGCTCGGGGTCGACTCGGCGAAGACCTCGGCCTCGAACCGGTAGACGGATACCTCCGGCCGCCACCAGGCCTGATCCGGAAGGCCCGCCTTCTCGCACGTGGCCCCCAGGAACGCCGTCACATCCCAGCCTTCCTCCACCGGCACCTGGGGGAGGAGCAGTCCGCTCTCGCCACCTCGCTCGACGATGAGCCCATCCCGCCCGACCACGATCGCCGCCACCCGCCCCCGGACGTCGTTCGCCTCGACCCGGACCGGCGGCGTGAGGATCGAGATCTCGAGCCGTAGGCTCCGGAGCTCTCTCTCCCCAACGGGGGGAAACCGGGGATCGTCCATCGCCGCCGCGACCGCGACGCGGGGGATCGCGACGCGGAGCCGGTGGATCGGGAGCGGGTAGCCGATGCAGCCGCGCAACCGTCCGGACGGGTGGTGCTTGAGCGTGACGAACACGCCGCGCTGTTCGTCGAAGATCGGCGACATCGGCTCGGTGCGGAACGCCGCGGCCGGGTCGCTCGGCGGCGCGGCGCTCAAGCGTGCGGCGATCGCCCGGTGCGCGAGTGCGACACCGAACTCTGCCTCCGAGCGCGTGACCACCGCGTCGGATGGGCGCCGCCGCCTTAGGCTTGCCGAGTGCCCAGCGAGGTCGGTCCCCGGCTTTGAATCAAGACCCCGGACGACCACGCGCCCGGGGCCTTGACCCTCCCTGACCGTCCAGTCCACCCGTGCTTCCCGGAACGACCCGGGGGTAGCGGAGCATCATCCTATCATTGGCCAGGGCGTCGGGGGCAAGCCTAAGCCCCCCAAGCCCCGACCTCATCGCTCCCGGTGGGAGCTCGGCCAGGGCGGTTCGCCCGATGTTCAGCCCGGCGGCCAGCTGGCGGTCT
>JAKIWD010000084.1 GCA_022750205.1 Thermoplasmata archaeon | reverse complement strand
TACCGCTGGCAGAGCGCCTTGCGTAGCAGTGGGTTCGCCGCGATATTCCCGACCTAGTCCACGGTCGAGATCGTGATCTCATTACTCAGTCGAGGGAGCGGGTGACCATCCATTCCCCCACTAAGCCGTTCGAGCCGGGTGAGCGCCGCCTTCTCGGTCAGCGCCGCGTGGACGTCGACGAGGTTTGATCCCGCAAGCGGGAGGAGCGCCTGCACGAAGCTTCTCAGGACGAAGTCGGCCCGGCCGCCGATGCTCTCCTCGCCCCACGCGTTCTTGATCGACTGGACGAGGTCGCCGACGAGCTTCTCGGCACGCCGCTCGCGCGCGGGGACGTCCATCGTCGCGCGGTCCGGCCGGTCGAGGAGGTTCAGCGGGACGGCGACTTGGTCGATCCCGCCCTCCTCGAACGTAGCGCGCGATGGGTCGATCTCGATCGTGTCCGTCGCCACCTCTGCAGGCATCCGTTTCACGATGTCCTCGCTGAGGCTCCCCGTGAGCTCGAGGATGACGACCTGCGCATTGGGCTCTTTCCGGAGGATCTGGACCACGATGCACCGCACGAGCGTCGACTTCCCCGTGCCAGTCTTCCCGACGACGGCGAGGCGGTGCCACCGCTCCGGTAGCCGAACCCACTCGTTCCCCGCCCGGCTGAGGACGATTTCCCGGGGCTCTGTGAGCCGCCCCAGAACTTCGATGGGGACGCGCCCTTCCGGCGCCCCCGCGTCGGCAACATTGGGGTGCCGCTCCTTCCATGGGAACGGCAGGATGATGGCGAGCTCCGCCACTGCGAGACTACACCGACCGCGTGGCGACGCCATCCGGAAAATGTCGTGGGAGACAATGGCCCTGCGAAGCTCTCCCTCGTCCCTTGGCTTCGGGAGTGCGAGCGTCCACCAGACGGCGCCCGTGGTGCTGGTCCACGAATGAAGCCATGGCTCAAGTGCGGACGCCAACCGCCCCGGGGACAGCCCCGCCCCCGCCGCGCGGATCTCGACGTGGTACGGGAAGTCCGGGGCGCGGTTCGTCAGGAGTACGCCCGAGGGTCCTCGCGATCGCGCCGCAACCCCCACCACGGACCTGGGAACCGCCCTCGCTCCCATCGAAACGTCGGCCGGAATAGGAGTTGGACGACGAGGTTCGCGCCGGTAAGACGCTCGCCGGACAGCCGACGTAAGAGTAGCGACTCCGCATCGGATCCCTCCACGGCGCAAAGCGTCGACGAGGCGCGATCCGCGACCAACGGGACGGCGCGAAGGAACGTGGTGCCCGTACTGTGAAGCCCGATGGCGGGACACCCGACCCGTCGCCCGAGCGCGAGTCCGGACAGCCCCTGTCGGAGTGATTCGAACGCTAGGCCGACACTCTCCTCGGATCCCCCTCCGCGAAGATAGCGGACCCTCCCGTTCGGGATGCGGTGGACCTCGAGCCACGTCGTCCCCGTCGAGTTGATCGTGAGCGGCAGCAGTTCGGATCGCTTCGGATTCGCGCTGACGACCGGGTTCGGGATGAGCAGCTCGTAATGGACCGACGGCGGGACCACGACTCCGGGATCGAGCGAACGAGCTCATTCTTGACGGAACCTGCGAGCGATGAACGCTGGAGTCGCGGTGAGCGTGTTTCACCGTTCGACGGCGGGAGGCGGCTCATAGCCGAGGTCGAGTCTCTCCCGAAACGTGGCGACCGGGGCGATCAAGGCTCCTTCCCCCCGGGAAATGGTCGAGGCCCGCTACCTTCGGCGGTCGGAGCGCCCCGATTTGGGCGCACACAACGACGCCCCGGCGCCACTCCCGACCGGTGCGCCCGCGATAGTCACGCTCCGCCCCCTCAAGGAGGTCGCCCGAAGGCTCGCCCCGGCCCATCCCCTTCGAATCCTCCTTCTTGGCGAGCCCGACGAGATGCCGGCCGCCGAATTTGCCTCCAAGGCCGGTGGATGGCTGAGGCTGCTCGCGGTCGACCAGGGATAACCCTCGCGTCAGCTCGTACTTACCACTTGATACCATGATTAGGTAAGACTGGGCGAATTCTCTGCTGTATGGCGCGCGGAATGAAGGGGCCCGCGCCGGCCCGGATCTATAACGAGGACTGCATTCAGGGAATGCGGTCTCGCCTCGGCGAGAACCTGGTCTCGGTCATCGTCACGTCTCCGCCCTACAACATAGGGAAGGGGTACCGGTCGTACGACGATTCGAAGCAGCCTGGCGCGTTCCTCGAGTGGATGGACCAGGTGGCGGCGGCATGCCACCGTGTGCTCGAGCCAAAGGGGTCCTTCTTCCTGAACCTCGGGAATAAACCGTCGGACCCGTGGTGGCCACTGCAGGTGGCGGCGAGGTTCAGGGACGGTGGCTTCGTCCTGCAGAACACGATCGTCTGGGTCAAGTCGATCGCCATTTCGCGGGAGGAGGTCGGGAATCACCCCGGCCTCGTTGGGGACATCGCAGTGGGCCACTACAAGCCTGTGAACAGCCGGCGCTACGTCAACGGTCTCAGCGAGTACGTCTTCCACTTCACGAAGGGCGGGGATGTCGAGCTGGACAAGCTCGGGGTTGGTGTGCCGTACCAGGACAAGAGCAATGTCTCGCGTTGGAAGGCCGGCGGCCCAGACCTACGCGATCGCGGGAATGTCTGGTTCATCCCGTACGACACGATTCGGGAATCGCGACCCCACCCCTGCGTCTTTCCTGTTAAGCTGCCCGAAATGGCAATCCGACTTCACGGGGTTTCGAAGACCAAGCTAGTACTCGACCCGTTTCTGGGCACCGGGTCCACCGCGTTGGCGTGCGATCGTCTCAGGGTGGATTTTGTGGGGTTCGAAATCGATCCCGAATACGTGCGACTCTCCGAGGAGTCCCTCCGAGCCCAGCGGGAAACGGCTGCGGAGTACCGGTCGGCGCACCCCGAAACGAAATATATCCCTTGGGATCGCCTCCCTCGCGACGTGCGGGGTAGTTGCCGGGAAAGCACCGCGACACTGGACTAGTTTCCCTCGTCAGAGCGCTGGCGGGTTCCCTCGCGGCGGATTGCCTCAAGAACGGGTGCCAGCCGAGACTGGAAACCACCCACTCCGTGGTGCTCGGAGTATCCGCGGATTCGATCGATGTCCTCAGGGGAGAGGTCCATCCTGCCGGATGGGCTGAGCTTAGATTGGAGCGCGCGGAGGAGCGAATTCCAGCCCCCTGACCCGCGCACGGGCCGCATCAGCAGCGAGCGCCCGATCCGGTCCAATGAGATCGTGACGGCTGGGGGTGACCGCTCCCGTATCAATCCCAGTGTGGCTTTCACGCTGCGCCGCCCGTTCCGGTGAGTCGTCACCGTTCCGAATCGGATCAACACTTTGTAGGATGCGGCACAATGCTTGCATCGAACGAGATAGCCCCTAAGACGGAGGTACCGGTGGCAGACGTGACACTGCCGCGCTGCGGGCCGGATTGTCCGGACTAGCAGGTCTAGTTGGCTCTCGCCGAGCCCAGACGGGGGAGCAACGCGATCCGCGAGCCATCTCGAGATTTCCTCGACTTCATGCTCGCCCTTCGCGACTGCGATTGCGAAGTGGACTTCGTCCGCAGGGTCTCGAGACCAGAGGGCGTAACCGTTGAGCCCCAAGAAAATGAATGCGCTCGAAAGGCCAGTTCGTTTCTGCCCATCTGCGAATGGATGGTAGAGGAGAATGTCGTGCATGATGGACGCTGCCTTGTGCAAAATCGTAGGGAACTGGTCGGTCCCGAACACTTGGGAGTGCCTTGCCCTGTCGAGTGCCGACGCGATTTTGCCCTCATCGAGGATTCCAAGTTCACCTCCGAAAGTCAGGATCATACGGTCGTGAATTCGAATGATCTGCGATACGGTCAGCCACTGCAGGTCCGACGTGTCGTGGTGCTGCGCCAGTTCGGCGCGAATGAGACCCTCTCCCACCGAGAACTGGAACGGTTCAGGGTCGTACGGGATCTTGTCGAGGGCCTCAAGTTCCGGGTCGCCAAGAATCTCTAGAACGGGTGACCAGGCCATCTTTGCCATCTCAAGGGCCTGATCGAATGCCGATGGACGGCCACGGGTCTTTCCCACGATTGCGCTCCGAGTAGGCACTCAGACCTTCGTTCCCTGCATTACAGTGCCGATGAGCCGCGAACTTCGGCCGTAGGTCAGGGGGCTTCCAGTAGCACTCGATCCACCCCGAAGTTCGCCACGAACGTCCAACCCTCCGCCAGGAGCGTCTCCGCCTCCACCAGCAAAACCGGCCGTTGGACTCGGTGGTGCCCATTCGGCTCGCCGGCGGGCGACGAAGAGTCTACCGCTGCCTCCCGTCCCATCATCCGCTTCTTCAGCAGCGCGAGCACCTCGTCGTTCGTGTCCTCGAGATGCTGCGCCGCTTCCTGATCGGTCAGACCGGCGACCGCCAGAAGTGCCTTGCGCAGTTCCGCCGCGACATCCGGCTGCTTCGGTGCAGCCGTCCCTAGGAACGGCTCGCACCGCTGATAGGCGGCCCGCATCTCCTCGACGAAGTCCTTCGGGAGCTGCCGTTTGTTCGTCGTGTATCGAGCGTCGACCGACCCGACGTGCCCCATCCAGTAGATCCGGAAGTCGTGAGCGACTTTGCCCTTCGACTCGGCGGTCAGCAATTGCGTGTCGAAGTAGTGGCGGAGGACGAAGGGGCGCCACGTGAACCCGGCGGCCCGAATGGCCGTGCGGATCGCATCGCCGATGTTCAAGGTCCTGATGAACCGTTTCGCCGCCCGGTCCGGGTGGATCAGGTCGGTTTGCGGGCCGAGCTTCTCCCCGCCTCGGCGGCGCTTCTCCAAATACTGCCGGAGGTATTCGCACCCCTCCGCCGACAGGAACGTCGTGTAGCCGTTGGCGTTCTTCGAGAGCTCCGGGCGCACGCGGATCCACGAGGGGATCGCCGCGAACGATAGTTCGCGGCCTTCGAGTTTCAGCTCCGGGAAATCCTGGAGGACGAGCCCATCGTTGCCTAGGTAGTTCCCGAGGACCTCGGGGCGCAGCCCCGAAAAAGCGACGAGCGCGCAGGCGACACGGATCCTTGGAGTTCCCGCGAGCAGGATCCGACGCAGCTCTTCCTGAGTGGGGACCCGCTCGTCCTTGAGGGACGGCGTCTCCCTCGCCCCGCGCACCCGGATGGGCCGCTGGAGTTTCCTGCCGTTGTGTAACAGCCACGACTTTCCGGCTTTCACCGTTCTGACGATGTACGAGCCCGCCATGCCCCGCTTCTCTTCCGCCGAGACGAAGTCGAGGAAGCGGTCGTGCGCCGGCTTCACCTCTAGGCGTGCCAGGTCGGCGGGCGTGATTTCCAGTGACGCGCACAGCGCTGCCAGACGTCGAAGATTGACGTCGGCCGTCGCGCGTGAGCCGCGGGCCAGATTGTCGTACCACCGGCGGACGTCGGGATCGACCAGCAGCGCCGCACTGGGAGTGGCCCCCGGGGGCATCAAAATGGGGTAAGGTGCGGTAGCTCTTAACCCTTAAGGGAGTGGACACGGGGGGATTTGAACCCCCGGCCTCTGCTTTGCGAAAGCAGCGATCTTCCGCTGATCTACGTGCCCAGCCGGTCGGGCCATTCCGCAAGCCGCTTAAGGATTCTCGCCGGGCCTGCGCGCCGGGGCTTCAGGCAAGGGCGCGGGCCAAGTGGGCGGCCTGTTCCGGCGGCGCCCGCCCCGTCTTGGGTGGCGGCCGGCCTGAGGAGTCGCCGGCGCCGGCGACTTCACCGGGTGGTGTCGCGGGGGGGTGCCCGCTCCCGCCTCCTTTGGCGAGTGGCCGCGTGCGGGCAGGCAGCAGGGCATGCGCGTCGGAATCGTAGCGGAACAGCTCGGCGTACCGACCCCAATTGATGATGTTCTGGACCAGGGAGTCGGCCGGAGCGCTCGTGAACTCGATCAGGCGGTTGACCTCGTCCTCCGTGAGCCGTCGTTCTGGCGCGCTCTCCAGGGCATTGAGCAGGGCTTTGAACAAGGTCGTACGCTTCAACTGTTCGCGGAGGAGGGTTTTTCGCTCCCGGATCGGTGCCGCCAGGAGCTCACGACCGGCGTTAGTGAGCGTCGCTCGGCCGTCCTTGACGGACACCAGCTGGAGCACCGCGGCGAACTCGAGCGCGGGCAGGATCTCATCGATCTCCAGGTCGAGGTCGTCGCCGAGCCGGGCGATGTCCTCGTCCCCCTTGTGGTCGTTGAGGAGTACCAGGAGGCCCAGCATCTCGGTAGGGGATGCTTTCGGGTATGTGGTCGGCAACGGTCAGATTCCTCTGGAGAGCCGCCTAGCGGGCAGTTCCCGTATAAGCTTTCTCAAATCGCACGTTGGCGTGAAGTACGCGCCGCCGCAGTCGCGCGGCGTCAAGTCTCCTTGAGGGCCTGCGGCGACCCCTCGGTGATGAGCGAGTAGACGTAGTCGGTGAGTTCGTAGAACGCGTCGGACTTTCGATCCCGCGGTCGGGGGAGTCGGACCAAGACTCCGGCCAGGACCTTGCTCGGGCGGCGAGCCAGGACGATCACCCGGTCGGCCATCACGAGCGCCTCCTCGATGTTGTGCGTGACGAGGACCACGGCCTCTGGGGGGAGTTGAGGGTCCCGCCAGAGCTGGAGCACCTCCTCGCGCAGGCTCTCGGCGGTCAACGGGTCGAGCGACGAGAACGGCTCGTCCATGAGCAGGACCGCCGGGTCCACCGCGAGCGCCCGGGCGAGCCCCACCCGCTGGCGCATCCCGCCCGAAAGCTCGCGCGGGTAGGCCTCCTCGAACCCGATGAGGCCGGTGACCGAGATGAAGCGCTCGATCTGCGCCTCGATCCGATCCGCCGCCCAGCCGCGGGCCTTCAACCCGAATCCGACGTTCTCCTTGACCGTCAGCCAGGGGTAGAGCGCGAAGTTCTGGAAGACCATCGCCATCTCGTGGAGCACTTCCGTGACGGGTTGGCCGCGGAACCGGATCGTTCCGCCGGTCGGATGGTCGAGCCCTTGCATCAGGCGCAGCAGCGTCGACTTGCCGCACCCGGACGGTCCGACGATCGCCAAGAAGTCGTTGTCGGCGACATCGAAGGTGATGCCGTTCATGATGTTGATGGTGCCGTGGCGCGAGGCGAAGCTCTTGTCCACCCCGTCGACCTCGATGAGCGCCATCCGACCCCCTCAATCGATCCGGTATCGTTCGACGGCACGTCGGTACAGCGGTTTCCATATCAGTTCGTTGAGGGTGATCACGGCGAGGATCAGGGCGAAGAGCGCGGCGACCATGAGCGGGTAGCCGCCGGATTCGATGTTGCCGACGTCCAAGAGGTCCCCGATCCCGAGGACCTGGAGCGATTGGCTCGTGCCGTAGCGCAGGTTCTCGGCGATGATGAGCGTGTTCCACCCCCCGCCGAAGGCGGTGATCGAACCGGTGATGAACGCGGGCAAGATCGCCGGGAGCACAAGCTGCCGGTAGTACTCCCGGCGCGTCAGCCCATACGATCGCGCGGCCTCGGCGAGGTCCGGGGGGATGCCGCGCAGCCCGGACAGGACGTTGAAAAACAGGTACCACAGCATGCCGGTCGTGAGCATCAGGATCGCGGTGAGCTGCGAGTGGATCACGGCGAGCAGAGCGAAGATGAACAGGGGGAAGAGCGCGGTCGCCGGTACGGACGCAACCACCTCGATCACCGGCAACCCGATCCGGGAGAACCCGGGTCGCCGGTACAGGAAGATCGCGAGGGGGAGCGAGACCCCCACGCAGATCGCGTACGCCGCCGTCACGCGACCTAGGGATTCGAAGAGCGCCAACGGCAGCTCCAGCATCTGACTGCGGACCGGTGCCGAGATGGGCGCGGTGAAGACGTGGACGACTCCGACGGTGAGCGTGATCAGCAGGAGCCAGACGAGCACCAGGATGGTTCCGAGGACACCGTAGCGCGCGACAGCCTGGGTTGACGCTCCCGCCGGGCGGCCGCGCGTCGCCAGGCTCGTGAGGCCCACGAAGGGAGTCCCGAGACGCGTGACGCCGGTGCGAACTCCGCGCACGACGAGCCCCGCCGCGCGCCGGAAGGGCGCGACGCGCGACCGTCCCGCGACGAGCTCGGCCTCACCGCTCGGCGTGGTGTCATACCGGAACTTCTCCGCGTAGCGGGCGAGCGGGCGCCAGAGCAGCAAGTCGAGCACGGCGATCAGCGCCACCAACAGCGCGAGCCCGACGGCGAGCGCCGCGAAGTTCCCCGGCGGCGCCGCGTTCGTGAGCAAGAACGTCCCGATCCCGGGTAGTGCGGTGGTCGAGGAGCGGGTCGAGATGAACTCCGCGGCGACGAGGAAGTACCATCCGGCGGTCCACGAGAGCACCGAGTTGTACACGAAACGGTTCACCGTGGCGGGAAACAACACGTCCCGGACCCGTTGGAAGCCACGGGCCCCGAAGGAGTCCGTCGCTTCCTTGAGCTCGTTGGGAAGGGACTTGAGCGATTCGTAGACGCCGAACGCCATGTTCCACGACATGGAGGTAAAGATCAGGAAGATCGAGGCGAGGTTCGGGCCGATCAGCGTGTGGGGGGAGATCGCGACGAAGAAGGTGACGGCGACCGGAAAGAATCCGAGGATGGGTACCGACTGGAGGATGTCAAGGATCGGGATCAACAATCGTTCGCCCGTGCGCGTCGTCGCGGCAAAGTACCCGTAACTCAGCGCGAACCCGGTCGAGAGGAGGTACGCCAGCAGCATCCGGGTGAACGAGTACGACAGGTCCAACGCGGCCGTCGGCAGGAGGGCGCCGACGGTGGCCGACGCATTGCCGGCCAGCACGAGGGCCGGGACGCCCACGGCGGCGACCGCGAAGCCTTGGATCCACAGGCGCCGTCGCCAGAACTGTTGGGGTTGGGCCGGCACGACGGGGCCACGCCCAGGGACCCGGGCGGTCGGCACCCGAGAGCGTGGACGGTCCCCCGGGTTCTTACCGTCGGTCACGCCCGGTCCGGCCAACGCCCACACCGGGCCGTGGTCACCCGGCCGACGGGCTCTGGGTATTTGGCATTCTCGGCGCAATCGACTCCACACCGCCGGGAAAACCGCCCCGGCACGCCGAAAGAATCGGCGAATCAGGCAACGTTTAAGTGGCGAGGTTCGCTGGGTTCGCCGTAGCCCCGTAGTGTAGTGGCCAATCATGCGAGACTCTGGATCTCGCGACGCAGGTTCGAATGCCGCGCGGGGCGTCGCTCTCCGCGGCCGGAACTCCTGCCGGGGCTACTCCTTCTCTCGGCTCCACGTACCGATGCGGGGGTGCTCCAGCTCGGCCAAACCGTCCGCGGTCGCCGACGGGACCAACGAGGCAGGGCTTAGGACCCTGTTGCCTAGGGCATTCGCCGGTTCAAACGGGGAGCGGGTCCCACCCCTTCCCCGGGAACTCCGGCCCCCCGCATCCGCCCGGGTCACCGCCCCATGAGCTCGGCCGGGGCGATCCGGTCCGACGCCCT
>JAKIWD010000185.1 GCA_022750205.1 Thermoplasmata archaeon | reverse complement strand
CCACTTTCTCTCTCGTGATGGACCGTGTCGGGTAGAAGTCCGTAAGCCGGCGGCCGAGGATCGCGTCGACAAGCTCCAGCTCCGAGGCTGCGCCGGTCTCGAAGGTGGCGACCCGCACCCCGTCGCGGATCACCGTCACCCGATCGGTGACGGCCTTCACCTCGGCCAGCCTGTGCGAGATGAAGACGATGCTCGTGCCGCCGCGGGCGATTGCGCGCACAGCAGTGAACAGACGTTCCACATCGGCTGCGCCGAGGGACACCGTCGGTTCGTCGAGCACGAGAACGCCCTGTCCCTCGAACCGGCGAACGTCTCCGAGAGCGCGAGCGATCGCCACGAGCGATTGCTCGCCCACGGTCAGGTCGCGGACCCTCGTGTCGAGGTCGAGGTCGAGTCCCACGCCCGCCAGGTCGCGACGAGCCTTGGCGCGCTCGTCTCGCCAGGGGAGGAGGCCGAATCGGGAGCGACCCCACCGCCCGACGCGCATGTTCTCGAGCACCGACACGGCCGCGATCAGCCCGAGGTCCTGGTGGACGAAGCTCAATCCCGCCCGCCGGGCGGCGCTGATCCCGCCGCCCGGACGCACGGGCCGACCGCCGACTGCGAGGACCGCGCAACGATCGGGATGGTGGTAACCGGACAGGACCTTGATCAGCGTCGACTTGCCCGAACCGTTCCTGCCGATCAGGCCGTGGACCTCTCCCGGGGCAACGACCAGATCGAAGTCGCGAAGGGCGGTTGTCGAGCCGAACGACTTCGTCAGCCCGCGGACCTCGAGGCGGGGGTGCCCGGCCGCCGCCGTGTCAGGCACGGACCAGCCCCGAGTTCGCGGACTTGAACACGTCGCTGCTATCTCCTTACTTCGGAGGCTTCCCCCAGAGCCTGTTGTAGTCGTTGATGAAGTTGACGTTGCCGTACCACGACGGAGACTCGGCCTTCAGGTTGAGGCCCTTCAAGTTCGACGGGACGAAAAGCCGCAGGGGGTTGTTCTCCGACGAGACCGGCTTGACACCGCTGAGGACGCGGAGGACCTGGTCGGCGATCGAGAACCCGAACCACTGGTTGGGGCTGCCGACGTCTGCCTTGACCGCTGTGTTCTGCGCCATCAGCTGGAGAATGCTGGGAAGCGCATTGAAGGAAGCGAGCTGCACGCGTCCCTGCGAATGGGTGGCGGTGACGGCGGGGTTCATGACCGCGAGCTCGAAGTCGTAGACCGGGATGATGAAGTTGAGCTTCGGGTTGTTGGTGATCAACGTCTCGGTGAGCTGCTCCTCAGTGTTGATCTGTGTGAACGGGAGGTTCACGACGGTCGAGGTGCAAGCCGGGCACAGACGCTTCAGCTCGCTCTGGATGCCACCCACCTCCTGGGCTGTTCCGAGCACGCCCTGATGGGTGACGATCGCCACATGGGCCTTGCCGTTCGACTGGGCGATCGTCCAGTCGGCGAGGGTCTTTCCGACGGCTACGCCGTTGATCGTTGCGGCACCGACGACGCCCGGGTACTTGGGGAAGCCCTCCTGCTCGTTCGATCCCTCGAGGACCGGGATCCTCGCCTTCTTCGCGGCGGCCACCTCCTGCGCGATCGAGGACGGGTCGATACCCATCAGCATGATGGCACCAGCGTGCTGGGCGATCGCCTCCTGCATCGCCTGGTTGAACTGTGCAGTGGACGCCTGACCGTTGATGTGAACGACCGTCACGCCGAAGCGCTTCAGCTGGGACGCAGACACCGCTGCCCACTCGGCGACGACGGGCGAGGTCGAGTAGTCGATGTAGAAGAGCTTCTTCCCCTTCGCCTTCGCGGCATTGAACCTTGGTCCAGGCGAGACGAACCTGATCGCCGGCTTCTCCGCTGCCTTCACCAACTTCTTCGCCTCGGCCACCCCGCTCGGGGTCGAATGCGACGAGGCGGCCGCCCCCGCACCGGCCGGAACGACGATCGCCAGCACGGCGGCGGCGACGACCAAGCCGATCCGGGCGGAACCCCGAGACCCTCTCGCCCGTGGCCGAGAAGGCACCTTCCATCCTTGCTTCATCTTTCCTCCTTCGCTCGTTTGAATCTCGGTTGGTTCACCGCACACGCCGCGCCATCACGCACGGCGGCCCTACCTCTTCCCGCTGACGGCCGCTCGCAGGGAAACCCCGCCGAGCAGCCGGCCAAGCAAGACCGCCGCCACCAGCGCACCGCCGTAGAAGACGCTCTGCACCCAGCTCTGCGCCCCTGCCTCTTGCAGGCCCGTGTACCCGGCCGCCAGAAAGT
>JAKIWD010000108.1 GCA_022750205.1 Thermoplasmata archaeon | reverse complement strand
TGATGGGCTTTGACCTCGCAACGACGCGCGCTGTCATCGAGGGACGATTCAAGCGCCGCAGCGCCGAGCTGATGGAGAAGAACCTTGCCGCGCTTGAGATCGGTCGGAAGGCCGCGCTCGAGCACGCCGACACCGTTGCACTTCAGCGCTGGCGCGTCGTCGATGGGGACGCCCACCAACTGATCCTTACGACCGGCAACCACGCCGCCGCGCTCGGGTTCGTCGTCGGCGGGGGTCGGTTCTTCGCCGGCTACCCGATCACGCCCGCGACGGAGATCATGGAGTACCTCATGCGGTACCTCCCACCCCTCCATGGCGTCGTCCGCCAGGCCGAGGACGAGCTCGCCGCGATCAACATGGTGATCGGGGCCGCCTACGCCGGCGCCCGCGCCATGACCTCGACCAGCGGCCCAGGACTGTCCCTGATGACGGAAGGGATCGGACATGCCGGTGCGGCCGAGCTGCCGATCGTTGTCGCCGACTGCCAACGGGTCGGCCCCTCCACCGGAGAGCCGACGCGCCACGAGCAATCCGACCTCTCCCATCTCGCCAACCTCGGCCACGGGGAGTACCCCCGGTTCATCCTCGCCCCGGGAACCATCCAGGATTGCTTCTACCTGACCGTCGACGCGCTCAACCTCGCAGAGAAGTGGCGGCTCCCGGTCATCCTGCTCCTCGATCAGGCCCTCTCGCAGAACGCCGTGACCTCCGAGCCGTTCGACCTCGACAAGGTCCGCATCGACCGTGGCAAGGTGCTCACCGCCGAGGAGATCGCCGGCCTATCGGCCTACAAGGCCTACCAGCTCGGTCCCGATGGACTGAGCCCGTACCTCCCGCCGGGGACCCCCGGCGTCCGTGCCCAGATCACCGGCAACGAGCACGACGAATGGGGCCACGTTTCCGTCAATCCGGTCAACCGGATGAACATGATGCGTAAGCGCATGGGGAAGATGGAGCGGGCCAAGTCCGACCTCCCGGGTCCCCACCTCTTCGGGGATGCCTCCGCCCGCATCGGCCTGATCGGCTTCGGAAGCACCTGGGGCCCGATCCGCGAGGCCCAGCAGACCCTCGAAAGCCGGGGCGTCCCGACGCGTTACTACCAGGCTCGCACGCTCTATCCCGTCCCGACGGAGACGCTCGACCCGTTCCTCTCGGGGGTTGATGTGGCGTACGTCGTGGAACACAATTATACCGGCCAATTCGGTCGGCTCATCCGCGAGAGCCTGCCCCAGCACCACACCAAGCTGCGGTCGATCCTTCGCTGCGACGGCTTTTCGATGCGTTCGCCGGAGATCATCGCCCAGATCAAGGAGGCTTGACGATGGAACTGGCCAAGGCCGTCCCCTCCACCTGGTGCCCCGGTTGCGGGGACTTCGGCGTGCTCGCCTCGCTGAAGAAGGCCGTGGTCGAGCTCAAGATCCCGGCGCATGAGTTCGTACTGGTCGGGGGGATCGGCTGCTCCGGCGGCATCCACAACTTCCTCGAGCTCAACGGGCTGCATGCGCTCCACGGTCGCCTGCTACCGCAGGCCGTCGGGGTCAAGCTCGCCAACCCCCAGTTGACGGTGGTCGCGGCGGGCGGCGACGGCGACGGCTACGCGATCGGGATGGGCCACTTCATGCACGCGTTCAAGAAAAACGCGTCGTTCCTGTACCTCGTGATGAACAACGAGACCTACGGCCTGACCAAGGGTCAGGCCTCGCCCACGAGCCGGATCGGGTTCGAAGGGAACGTCGAGCACCCGTTCGATGCGATCCTGACGGCACTGTCCATCCCGACGCCCGCGTTCATCGCGCGGACCTTCTCGGGGGACCCCAAGACCATGACGGCGGTCCTCGTCGAGGCGCTCCAGCACAATCGGGCCAACCGCGGCTACGCCTTCATCGAAGACCTGTCGCCGTGCGTGACCTACAACGACACGTTCAAGGAATGGCGGGAGAAGGTTGTCGATGTCTCCAAGCTGACCGGCTACGACCCGACCGACCGCCAGGTCATGTTCCGGCTCTGCCTGGAAACGATGCAAGCCGGGAAGATCCCGATCGGGGTTATGCACCGCCCCAACCCGGAAGCGGCCGCCGGCATGGCGCTCGAGACCAAGCTCCTCCCGGACCTGATCGGACCGGCGCGCGCCTCGATGTCGCTCACCGAGAACCGCGCCGCGTACGAGAAGCTGCTCGCCGCTGTCTCCTGATCGCGGCAACTCCGCGGCCGGCTGGATTCGATGTGGATCGCCGTCGATGATACCGACGGCCCAGACGGTGGATGCACCACGTACACGCTGACCGAGGTCATCACCGCGGCCCAGGAGTATGGCCTCGACCTGATCGGCGAACCCCGGCTCGTACGACTCGACCCGAACGTCCCGACGAAAACGCGGGGAAACGCCGCACTCGCCGCCCGGTTTGGTCACGGCGCCGGCACCCGCCGACGGCAAGGAGTACTCCCCACGGGCACGCTCTGGTCGTTCGCCCGAGGAACGCCGCCCCGGCGGGCGGAACAGGCCGGACTCGTCGAGCGAGCGTGGTCGGCCGTGCGGCGAACGTCGACCATTGGAACCCCTGGAACCGACCCGGTGCTGGTCGCGTTGGCCCACCGCCCGGCGAGTCCGCTCTACTGGGAGGCGGTCAGCCGGTGGGTCGCACCCGAGTCGGTGGAACCGATCCTGGCCGGCCTCGGCGCGGAGGTGCGTTCGGAGTCCGATCGCGGGGGCATCGTCGGAGCCGCGGCGGCGCTCGCGTGGCCCAGTCGCTCGGTGACCTGGGAGCTGATCGCCTACCGCCCCCCGGCTCGGTGGGGTCGCCGACGCGAGGTCGATGCTGAAAGCGTCCGTGGCGCCCAGCGTGATCATGCGTCCCTGTTCCTGTGCCACGATCCGCGGACTCGCCGCCTGCTTGTCGCACCCCACACATCCTGCCCGATCCTCTTCGGATTGCGTTCCCGGGACCGGGCCTCGTTGGCCGCGGCCGCCCGGGAGGTCCGTTCCGAACCGGTCGAGCGCTGGATCATCTTCCGGACCAACCAGGGAACGGGAGATCACCTGCAACCGCGCAGCGTCCTGTCGCTGCGGCCGTACGATGCCGGACGAGTACGCGGCGTGGTGCGCGGTGACCCGATCCGGTTGCCCGGCGGACACGTGCAACTGGACGTCACGGGATCCGACGGCGGCCTGCTCCGTTGCCTCGTGTTCGAACCCACGAAGACGTTGCCGGCGATCGTCGCCCAACTCGTGGACGGGGACCGTGTGGAAGTGTGGGGGGGTCGGGGCGACGACCCCACCTTCCGGGTGGAAGGCATCCGCGTTTTCTCCCGACCCGCGGGCGTCGGGCCGCGGCGAGGACCTTGGTGCGAGGTCTGTTCGCGTCGTTCCCATTCGATCGGGCGTGCGCGAGGTTACCGATGCCCCGGATGCCATAGCCGGTTCCCGCTGGAACTCGCCGAGCGAACGCCGGGTCTTGCCCCACCCCTCGGTACCCACCACCCGACGGCGTCGGCGCGGCGCCATTTGGCACCGCTCGGCCCGGAACTGTACGCCATGACCTGACACGCCGTGGCTGGTTCTGCCCTCTAAGGGATTTATACGCCGCTCCCCTCGGTCCGTTAGAGGAAGTATGCTCGGACCACGTTCTCGCACCGCGCTGCTGTTCGTGGGCATCATTGCCCTGTTCGTCGTCATCGGGGGGATCCTCGGCGAGTACCTGTTCGGCTCGTTCCTCGGTGGGCTGATCATCGCGCTGTCGCTCTCGCTCGTCCTCAATCTGGTCTCGTACTTCTTCTGCGACCGCTTCGTCCTCTGGGCGAACCGCGCCCAGCTCGTCTCCGACGCGCAGGCCCCGCGCCTGGCGAAGATCGTGGCCGAGCTTGCGCCGAAGTTCGGCATCGTCGCGCCGCGCCTCGCGATCATCCCGACGCAGACCCCGAACGCGTTCGCCACCGGACGGGACGAGAAGCACGCCGTCGTCGCCGCGACCGAAGGCATCCTTCGCCTGCTCGATGACCGGGAGCTCCGCGGCGTCCTCGCCCACGAAATGGCGCACGTCAAGGACCGCGACATCCTGGTGATGACGTTCGCCGCCACCCTGGCCGGGGCGATCAGCTACGCGGCCCAGATGGTGATCTTCTCCTCGATCTTCGGCGGCAACAACCGCAACAGCAACGTCAACCCGATCGTGCTGCTCCTCGCGGCGATCACCGCACCGATCGCGGCGATGCTGATCCAGCTGGCGATCTCGCGCTCCCGCGAGTCGCGCGCCGACGAGGTGGGAGCGCGGACGATCCAGGACCCGGACTCCCTCGCCGATGCCCTGGCCAAGCTCGAGCAAGGGAACGCCGCGCGGCCGCTTGCGACCGGCTCGCCGGCCAGCGCGAGCCTGTACATCGTCAATCCGTTCCGCGGCAGCACGTTCGCCTCCTGGTTCTCGACGCATCCCCCGATCCAGGAGCGGATCCGCCGTCTGCGGGCGATGACCCGCGACTTCCAGTATCGACCCACGATCAGTGCGCCCCGGAATTCCGACCTGGGCGGGCGCTTCGCGCGCTCCTCCCGATAGGAGCACACGGGCGTGATCGTCTGCCCCGCGTGTTCTCTCGAGAACCCCGACGGGGCGATGGACTGTGCGCGCTGCCACCTCAGCGCGTCGCTGTTCGACGTGGTCCGCGAGGCGGCGGGCGAATCGCCCGAGTCGAATCCCCGGTACGAAGAGACCATCGGGGAGATCCTTTCGCAGCTGGGAGACGGCCCGGGGACGCCGGAGCCCTCCGCTTCCGCCCAGGTGAGCCACGCCCACCGCTTTCCCTCCGCCGCCGACGGATCCGGCACCGGAGCCGCTTCGAGCGAGCCAGCGGCGCCCACACTCGGCGGACTGCCCGCCCTCCCGCCGGCCGGTGATCTTCCGGTGCTCCTGCGGCAGGTCAACGACTACCTCGCACTAGGCCGCCGGCAGGGCCTCGACCTGAGCGCCTTCACCGCGCGGACGCACGAGGCGATGGCCTCCCAGGATCGGGCCACGGTCGAATCGTTGAGCCGCGACCTGTTCATCTTCCTCGCCGCCTCGCTCACCGACGAGTACGAATCCGCCATCGGCCGCCGGCACGAGCTCGCCGGATTGATCCCCACCGCCACGCTCGATGTCGAGCTGGAAGGATGTCGCTCCGCGCTGGGCCTGGGCGACGTGGCCGGAGCCCAGCGACGACTCCGTCACGTCGAGCAGGCGCTTTCCGACCTGGAGGACCAGTGGGCGACGGTCCAGATCCTGGTCACCGAGTCCGACCTGCTCGCCAAGACGATCCAGGACCTCGGGGGCGATCCGCGCCCGGCACTGGGCCCCCTGGCCGAGGGCCAGCGGCGCGCGAGGGCCGGCGACCGGCCCGGCGCCGAGCCCGTGCTCGCTCGCGCCACACTGGCGTTGTGGCTGCTGCTCAACCCCCTGTTCCAAAAGGAGCTCGCCCGGCTGAAGGAACGGTTGCTCGTCCGGCGGGCCGAGGGCGCCGACGTCGGGCCGGCCGTGGGCCAGCTCCGCCACCTCGCGGCCGACCTCCGCCACCGGAACTTTGCGTCGGCGGTCCTGACGTACCGGACGTTGCGCGATCTGGTGGATGGCGTCGTGACGGCCGTTCCTTCCCCGACCGGAGCCGGGCCCGCCCCGCCGCGGGGCTAGTTCTAATAGACCGGCCCCGCTCGGCGGCCGATGCCGGAATTCGGCGCGCTCCGGGGCTTCCGGGACTACCCGCCCCCCCACGCCGGCGCGCGCTCGGAACTCCGGCGACGGATGCGCGCCGTCGCGCGCCGATGCGGCTATTCAGAGCTCGAGACCCCCGCCCTGGAGGCCGTCGAGCTGTTCGCGACCAAGAGCGGCGAGGAGATCCGCCGACAGCTCTGGGCGTTCACGGACAAGGGAGGGCGAGAAGTGACGCTCGTGGCGGAGACCACACCGTCCCTGGTGCGTGTGTTCGTCGAACGGGCCAAGTCCGAGCCGTTGCCGGTCAAGTGGTTCACGGTTTCCAAGCTCTGGCGCTACGAGGAACCCCAGGCCGGCCGGACGCGAGAGTTCGGCCAGTTCAACCTCGACGTGCTTGGGGTCCCGGGTATCCAGGCCGAGGTCGACCTGCTGGCGACGGCCGCGCTCCTCATGGACGAGTGCGGCGCAGCGGGACTCTACGCGTTCCGCTACAACGACCGGGAGCTCGCGGAGGAGCTGGGACGGGCCCTCGGGGCCACCGAGCTCCCGCGATACTTCCGGGCCTTGGATCGCTCCCGCAAGTCCGAGCCCGACGAGCTGCGACAAGAGCTCATGGGCGCGGGACTGACCGAGGCCTCGGTCGGACGGTTGCTCGAATTCATCGTGCACGCGCATGACCCCGAGCACGACGCGACCTCGGCGCTCGACGAGGCGAGCGCGCTGGCCCCGGGCGAGCGCAGCGCGACGGCGATCGGGCGACTGCGCCGTCTGGTCGAGCTCGGCGCGCGGGCGGGGATCGCCGATCGCCTCCGTTTCGACCCGACGGTGGTCCGAGGGTTGGCGTACTACACGACCACGGTGTTCGAGGCGTTCGATGTGCGGGGAGATCTGCGCTCGCTCTTCGGGGGCGGTCGCTACGATCACCTCGTCGGATTGTTCGGGGGCCCTCCCACGCCCGCCTGCGGGCTCGCCGTCGGGGACCAGACGCTGGAACTCCTGCTCCGCCAGCACGACCGCTGGCCCGAAGGCGAGATCGCGCTCGACACGTACGTCATCGCCGTGACGCCCGCCGAGCTCCCGCTCGCGGTAGAGTGGGTCCAGCGCCTGCGACGTGCCGGCCTGGCCGCGGACGGGGACCTGATGGACCGGTCGATCTCCCGCCAGCTCAGGGAGGCGGCGCGGAGGAAGGCGCGTCGGGCGCTGATCCTGGGTCCAAAGGAGCTCGCGCGTGGTGTGATCGTGGAGCGGGATCTGACAACGGGTGTGCAGCGTGAATTGGCGCCGGATGCGGTGCTTCCACCGG
>JAKIWD010000170.1 GCA_022750205.1 Thermoplasmata archaeon | reverse complement strand
GTGCTTCACGTCCCCCAGGAGGGCCCCGGCGTGGGCGCCTGTCGCGTCGATGAACGGCGGCTTCTCGTCGGGCGTGTGGGCGACCAATAGCTTGGCGACGCCAATCCCACCCTCGCTGCGGCCGCCCGAGAATCGGACGATCGCGTAGAGGATGAATACGATCAGGACCCCGAGCAGGATCGGGGTCAGGTCTTGGTGGCCCGGCGAGGCCCAGGCAATGTAGAAGGTGAATCCGATGATGGCAATGGCCGCGACGAAGAACAGGAGCATCCGTTGCTCCTTCCGCTGGGCCGCTTCCAGCTTCTGGGCGGCGACGATCTCCTTCCCCTTTCCCGAGGGCACGACGCGGATCTTCGGCTCGTTCGGGTCATCGTTGTTCGGGTAGGCGAGGATGTCCTGGAGCTGCTCCTTCGGGAGGAAGTCGACCATCGCCCGCGCGAGCATGCTCTTGCCCGTGCCGGGTTCGCCGATGAGGATCATGTGGCGCTTCTGCGTGGCCGCCTTTTTCGCCACCTCGACGGCATCGTCCTGACCGATGACCTGCTCGAGCAGGCGGGGGGGCACCTCCACGTTAGCGCTGGTGGCGTAGGGGAGCGAGCGGCCCCAGATCTCGAGCTCGTTCGAGGGGGTGGGGTCGGCGTCGCTGGAGGATGTGGCCATGATTGTCCTGCGGTACACCGGGTACCGCAGATGCGCGGCCGGTCTCCCGATGAAATCTAAGGGGTCCGCCATATAAATCATTTCGTGGGTTCCGAGGCAACCAACTCACCTGCCATGGGGCAATGAGGCCTCGATTGTCGAGGAATACCGGCCGATTTTCTCCTCGAAATCTCGAAGCGCTCCTCAGGGAGGGACGATGGGGGTGTGCATCCGTCCCAAAAACACCGATCGGGCTTGCATGCGCGGTGAATTGGCTCCGTCAGAACGGAACCCCCCTTTCTGTCAGGCTTGAACCCGTTCGAGGGCGGGCCACCGCGAGTCCCCGTCAGCCGCTCCCTTCGACCTCCTTCGATCAAGTGAGGCCACAGTTCCGGGCCTCCGGAGTCCTAGCGGCCTCTGGCCGGAAGTTCGAGCTGCGGAGGGGCGCCGAGCCGCAGGGCCCTGAGGTGAGGCCGCTGGGACGCCGCTTCCCGACATGGCCCGTTATGTACGGCCCGGTCGTTAGAGCGGGGACTCGATGACCACGATTCTCGACGGCAAACCGGTCGCCGAGATGCTGCTCGCCGATTGCCGCAGACGGGTGGAGCTCTCCACCTCCCGTGGGGAACGACCCCCGGGCCTGGTTAGCCTCCACTTGGCTCAACCTACTCCTTTCTCCCTTTACTTGAAACGGCAAGCACAGACCGCCGCGGTAGCGGGGGTGACGTTCCGGTCTGAGGGGCTGAACCCCGATGGAGGGGCCCGTGGGCTACGGGAAACCGTCGCGACGTTGGAACGTGACGAATCTGTCGACGGGGTCCTGCTGGAGCACCCGCTCCCAGTCCCCCTCGATTTCTCTGGGGCAGTCGGGATGCTCAGCGCCCGAAAAGACGTGGATGGCGTCAACAGCGAGAGCCTCGGCCGGCTCGCCTCGGGCCACCCCGCCCACGCCCCCGCGGTCGCATTGGGCGCGATCGCTTTGGCCCGGTTTCATGGGATCGGACTGAAGGGCCGGAGAGTGGCGGTCATCGGTCGGTCACCCACCGTCGGAACCCCCTTGGCGCTCCTTCTCCTCGCCCGGGGCCTCGGGAATGATGCGACCGTGACGGTGGTCCACTCGGCGACGCCGGACCTATCCGCGGCCCTTTCCGGGAGCGAGGTCGTATTCAGCTGCGCGGGGCACCCCGGGCTCTTGACCCGGGCCACCGTGCCGAAAGACGCCGCCGTCATCGATGTCGGACTCAGCACGATACCGGACCCATCCCGCTCCACGGGCGTGCGCGCCGTCGGGGACGCGGATGCGGCTTCCCTCGAAGGCTGGGCATCCGCTCTCACACCGGTACCCGGGGGCGTCGGTCCAGTGACGGTGGCCCAGCTGATGCACAACGTCGTGGATGGCTGGGAGAGCGGGAGGCCTCCGCAATGACGGCACCTACCCCCACCGCCACCCCCACCGTTCTGCTGCACTGTCGAGATTGCCCAATGTGGTACGGGGCGGAGGACAATGGCTGGGGGCCGTGCTCGATCAAGCACCGCCGGGGAGACGACCGCTACCTCACCTTTGGCGGCCACGCCTGCGACGAGGGCTACGTTCCGCCGACGCGCGAGGCCATCGGGAAGGCGGCGGTGTTGAGCGGCGTCCGCTCGACCTCCAGCGCGTCCGAGGTGGGATATACTTCGACCTCGAAGGCGGGCGATCGGAGCCGGTCCGCGACCCGTCGTAGCGGAAGCGCACCCAGCTCGACCCGGCGGCGGGCGAGATCGAGTCGGTAGCCATCGCCCGAAACCCCCGCGATCCGCGCGACGCGCTCGCCGAGTCGGGCGAGGTCGGCGGTCGGTCCGGCCTCGACGACACCGAAGACGACGGTGCCATCCGACGTGGTGCGGGCGAATGCAGCTGCGGTGCGTTCGGCCCGCCGCAAGAGGCGTTGCTTCAGTTGCACGCCGTCCTTGAACCGGGAGGAACAATAATGGATCGGGACCTTCAGGTGCATTTCCCGAACGATCCGTTCGGCCACGGCCCGGCTGCCCCGGACGCCCCAACCGTTGCGAGGGTCCAATTCGTAGCCGCGGTCGTGCATCTTGATCTCGTTCGTCTCCGAGAATTCGAGCTCGTTGAGGTTGACGAAGTCGATCCCGAGTCCGTCGAGCGCTTTG
>JAKIWD010000161.1 GCA_022750205.1 Thermoplasmata archaeon | reverse complement strand
TCCCTCCAAGCGCCTCCTGCGTTTCCGTGCGTCGATCCGCAGCCAGGTCGTCGCCGTCGAGAAGGTCGACGTCCGCTTCCTGAGCACCGCCTCCAAGCAGGGAGCATGAGCCCCCCTACGTCACCGGGTCCGACCCCGGCCGTTCCTTCGGAGACCCACACCCCGCACCACCGGGTGCATCTGCTCTCTCTTGCCGGGAAACCCGGCGACGCCGTCACCCTCCCCCTCGCGTTCTCCGCTCCGCTGCGGCCGGACCTCATCCGCCGGGCGGTCATCGGAGCCCAGGCCGCCCGGCGCCAGCCGCACGGAACCACCCCCACCGCCGGGCGCCGCCACTCCGTCGAATGGTCGGGGAAAGGCAAGGGCGTCGCCCGAACGCCCCGGCTCATGGAGAGCAATCGCGGTGCCCAGGCCCCGAACACCGTTGGTGGCGGGCCGGCCCATCCACCCCGCACCGCGACGATCTGGACCAAGAAGGTCAACATCAAGGAACGTCAGCTCGCTTTCCGAAGTGCGCTCTCGGCCACCCGCGAGGCCCACTTGATCCAGGCACGCGGTCACGCGCTCCCCGAGGGAATGGCACTCCCGCTGGTGGTCGAGGATCCCCTCGAAGGGATCACGACGGCCGCCAAGGCCCGGCAGTTCCTCGACGGGGTTAAACTCTGGGCCGATGTCGAACGCGCGGCTTCCGGTACGCACATCGTGGCGGGACGGGGGAAGCGGCGGGGTCGGATGCGGCACACTCCGAAGAGTCTACTGATCGTCATCAGCCAACCGGGCAAGGCCCGGGGCTTCCGAAACCTTGCGGGGGTCGACGTCGTCTCCGTGGGCCGACTCGGGACCGAGGACCTGGCGCCCGGAGGCACGGCCGGCCGTCTCACGATCTTCTCGCACGCCGCGGTCGGGGCCCTGAGCGAGCGCGTCGGAGGTCCGGACGCATGACGCAGCTCCGCCACCGCATCATCCTGCACGCTTACGTGACGGAGAAGTCGATGGACGAGATGGAGCGGCAGAACAAGCTCGAGTTCGTCGTCGACCACCGTGCCACGCGGGCGGAGATCCGGCGCGCCATCGAGGACCTCTACCACTGCCGCGTCGCCAAGGTCAACACCAAGATCGTCCGGATGGGCAAGATCGCCACGATCAAGTTCCGGCCCGAGTACTCGGCCGAGGACATCGGCACCCGGGCCGGGGTGTTCTAATGGGCAAGCGCGTCGGCTCACGCCGCCGGGGCGCGGGCACCGGCGCCTGGACCTCGCCGAGCCACCGGCACCACGGCGCGGTCTACCTTCCGTCCCCTTCGATCACGGGCGACGCCACGATCGTGGCCATCGCCCAGGCGCCCGGTCGCTCAGCTCCGGTCGTGGACCTCAAGACGGACGACGGCCAGTCCCTTCGGCTCATCGCGGCGGAGGGGATCGCCACCGGCGACAAGGTCTCGCTGCACGGTACCCGCGTCGAGCGCGGGAGCGTGCTCTCCCTGGGCCAGGTTCCCGATGGGACGCTGATCTCCAACATCGAGGTCAATCCGTTCGACGGCGGTCGGCTCGTCCGCGCGGCCGGCGCGAGCGCCACCGTCATCGCCCACACCGAGCGTGAGGTCACGATCCAGCTCCCCTCGGGGGCGTTCAAGCAGCTGCTCGCCACGTGTCGGGCCCAGATCGGTTCCGTGGCCGGGGGCGGGCGCGGCGAGCGACCGTTCATCAAGGCGGGCAAGAAGGTCCACGCCTCCCATGCGCTGGCCCGCGCTCCGTTCAAGGTCCGGGGGGTCGCGATGAACCCGGTCAACCACCCGCATGGCGGGGGGGCGCACCAGCACGTCGGGCGGCCGAGCACCGTGGCCCCGGGGACGTGGCCGGGCGCCAAGGTCGGACGATTCTCCCCGCAGAAGAAGCGCAGCCGTCGACGCCCGGGAGGCGGACGATAGATGCCGAAGGGGCGCAAGATCCGCAAGGTCGAGCTGCGCAAGAAGCGCGAATTCATGCTCCGGGGCCGCACGCTGCCCGAACTCCAGGCGATGTCGCTCGCCGAGCTCGCGCTCCTGCTGCCGGCGCGCGCCCGCCGATCGATCCGCCGCGGGTTCAACATCGAGCAGCAGACGTTCCTCGAGAAGATTCGCGCCCAGCCCAAGGAGCAGCCGTTGCGCACCCACGTCCGGGACGCGATGGTGCTGCCCGACCACGTCGGCCACCGCGTGGCAATCCACAATGGCAAGGAGTTCAAGGAAGTCGAAATCCGGCCGGAGATGATCGGCCACTACTACGGGGAGTTCGCGCTCACCCGCCGCTTCGAGAAGCACTCGGGGCCGGGCGTCGGGGCTACCCGCTCATCGAAGTTCATGCCGCTCAAGTAGGAAGGAAATCGGTACCATGCGGGGATACACGTACCAGGCCAAGGCCGGCGACTCCGTCGCCCGGGCCCGGGCGATCGAGCTGCCCGTCTCCCCGAAGAAGACGTACGAGGTGATGAACGCGCTGCGCGGGATGTCCCTCGAGCGCGCCCGCACGATCCTCGAGGACGTCCTCGCGGAGAAGCGTGCGATCCCGTTCCGGCGCTACAACCAGGAAACCGCCCACCACAAGGGTACCGGACCCGGCCGCTTTCCGAAGAAGATCGCCAAGCACCTCCTCCAACTGCTGGCCAACGCGGAGTCGAACGCGGAGTACGAGGGCCTGGACACCGACCAATTGTACATCAAGGTCGCGTCGTGCGCGCGCGGGAAGATCCAGCGCGCGAGCATGCCCCGCGCCCACGGCCGCGCCACGCCGTGGAACGAGCAGACAACGAACGTCGAGATCGTCGTCGCCGAGCGCGAGGGGGCCAAGGCATGACCAACGAACGCCGCATCATCCAGGAGTCGATGCGCCGCGTGCTCCTCAAGGACTACCTCGTCCAGGAGAGCGCCCGGGCCGGCTTCGGCGGGCTCGACATCCAGCGCACCCCGATGGGGACGCGCGTCACGCTGATCTGCGAGCGCCCCGGGATCCTGATCGGGCGCCGCGGAGAGCTGATCAAGCAGCTGACCCAGGACATCCAGTCGAAGTTCCAACTCGACAACCCGCAGATCGAGGTCCAGGAGGAGCGTCAGCCTGCGCTCAACGCCCAGCTCATGGCGGAAAAGCTCGCGGCGACGCTCGAACGCGGCTGGCATTTCCGGCGCGCCGGCCACTCGACCGTGCGCCGGATCATGGAATCCGGTGCGCGCGGTTGCCAGGTGATCCTCTCGGGCAAGCTCACCGGTGAGCGACACCGCACCGAGCGGTTCAAATCCGGGACGATCAAGTACTGCGGCGAGGCCGTCCATCTGCACATGCAGAAGGGGTTCTACCAGGCCCGCCTGAAACCCGGTGTCATCGGCGTCAACGTCTGGATCATGAAACCGACCGCCCGGCTCCCGGACGAGATCCGGGTCAAGGGCGCGGAGGAACGACCCAAGCCGATCGTCGAGGTGCTCCCGTCGAT
>JAKIWD010000007.1 GCA_022750205.1 Thermoplasmata archaeon | reverse complement strand
CGGCGGGTCGTAGACCATCGCTCCGCCCTCGCGGCTGGGAGGCGAGAGCGTCGAGTTGACCAGGCGGGTCCAGTTCCCGGGGATCGGACCGGCTCCGCTCGGGGGGGACGAACGCAGCGAAGGGAGCCCGCTCGCCGCGATCTGGACTGCGACGGACGCCGCCGGTGCGCCCGGCCCGTGGTACGGTCCCCACGAGGGAGGGAGCGGACCGAGCAGCAAGCACGCCGCGAGGGCGAGCAGCCCGAACCGGGCGATCCGACCGCAGGACCGGTGGCTACGAAAGCGACCGAAACGGTCGCGCACTTCGGCCTACTTGTACGTCGAGTGGTGCACGTGGCCCTCATCGTCGGTGATGAGGATGCATTCGCCTTCGCACTCGAACAGGCACGCCTCGCAGACGATGCACTCGGGGCCGTTGACCGCGATGGACTTTTCGCCGCGGAACTGGAACTTCGCCCCGACCGCCGCGTCGTCCAGCACTTCGGGGAACTGATCGCGCGGTTTGAGCTCGAAGACATTGACCGGGCACACATCGCGGCAGTGGGCGCAGCCGGTGCATTTCCCGAGATCAATATCGACCTGAACCATCGTCCGATCCTGAAACGGGAGTTTCGACCGAGGATTTGTATTTAGGGTTTCGGTCGCGGCGACTGAGAGGCGGGCGCGCGGACTCGCTTTCCTCGGAGATATCCGCGAAGCGCCGGTCCGACGTGACGAGCGGATTTGTAGCGGCGGAGCCTCTCACCCCAGCGTGGGGACCATCTGGCTCGGCACCAGCGGGTGGGACTACCCGGAGTGGGTCGGGCGCGTCTACCCGCCGCGGGACGTGTCCGACCGTCTGGGGTTCTACGCCCAGCGATTCGCCATCGTGGAGGTCAACTCCTCGTTCTACCGCCTGCCCCGGGTCGATGTCGTGGCCTCGTGGGCGCGGAGGACGCCGAAGGGGTTCCGATTCGCGGCGAAGTTTCCCCAGACGATCACCCACGAGCGCCGGCTCGAGCGCACCGGGGAGGAGCTGGCGCGCTTCCTCGCCGCGATTCAACCGCTGCGGGACGCCGGGAAGTTCGCGGCGGCGTTGGTCCAACTGCCGCCGTCGCTGACGTTCGAGCCGCGGCGCACCCGCGCGTTCTACGAGAGCCTTCCCGTGGACCTCCCCGTCGCGGTGGAGTTCCGGGAGGAGAGCTGGCTCGATCCCGCATCGTTCGATCTGCTGCGGGAGTTCCACCTCGCCTACGTGATCATCGACGAACCGGTCCTGCCGGTCCGCGTGGAGGTGACGGCCCCCTTCGCGTACGTTCGCTGGCACGGGCACGGCCACCCGACCTGGTACGACTACACGTACTCGACCGCCGAGCTGGCCTCGTGGGTGCCTCGCCTCGCCCAGTTGTCGGCCCAGGTCGACACGGTCTACGGGTTCTTCAACAACCATTTCCGCGGCGACGCCGCGGTCAACTGCGAACGCTTGCGGGAATCCGCCGGGATGTCGGCCCCGTCCTGGTCGCGTCGCATCGACGCGTAGGGCGCTCGCCTAGTACTGCAGGACGAGGGCCTTACACTCCCGGCAGCGGAAGCCGGCGATGTAGACCATCCCGAAGGTGTTCGGTTTGGCGATCTCCTCGCCGCCGAACGCCAGGCGCGTGCGCTCCAAGAACCACTTCGACCCGCCGATGAAGCTCTCGGACCCGAGGAACCCCGGCGACATCGGCTTGGAACACGTCGGGCAGTTCGGCACGGAAAAAAATCACCAGACACGCTCCATTCGTCCCGAGGTGCGATATAGTTTCCGCCACCCGTCCCTCGCCGGGAGTTCCGGGCGGGAACCGATCCGCCCGAACGGGACGGCTGCCGGCAGAGCACGGGGCGTCACGACGCCGGTCGGCAACCCCTTTATCGCGTTCGCCGCGTAGGGCCCCCGTGGCGAGCCGGGTGCGCCGCCCGAAGGAACCGGTGGGCCGACCGGCTCGGGAGGACCGCGATCTCGCCGGTCGACTGGAGGAGATCCGCGCGCTGGCCGAGTCCACGGACCCCATCGACCCCGAACCCCTGCTGCGCGCGCTCGCCGAGACCGAACCGGTCCTACGGCGCGCCGCGGCCTGGGGGCTCGGGCAGCGCCGAGACGGCCGCGGGCGGACCGCGCTCGAAGCGTCGTTGACGGACCCGCACCCGGGCGTGCGCGCCTCCGCCGCCGAGGCGCTCGGGGCCATCGGTCGTGCGGAAAGCCGGCCGTCCCTCGAAAGCGCGCTGACCGATCCCGTCCCCCGCGTCCGGGAACAGGCGGCCTGGGCGTTGTGGGCGATCGGCGACGGGGCTGCGATCCCCGCCCTGCTTCCGCTTCTCGGCGACACCGAACCGAACGTCCGCTGGAGCGCCACGGCCGCGATCGGGCGACCGGGGCGACTGGAGACCGTGCCCATCCTCTCCGGGATGCTGCGTGACCCGAACGATCGAGTGCGCCGCCAGGCGATCTACGGCCTCGGCGAGAGCCATGATTCGTCGGTCCCGGCCACGATCCGGCCCATGCTCGAGGACCCGGCACGACGGGTGCGCGTGGCGGCGGCCGTCGTCCTCGGTCGGTACCGCGACACGGAGGCCTTCACGCTGCTCCTCGATCGATTGGAGCGCGACGAGAGCTGGGTCAAGCCAGCCGTCCTGGTCGCACTCGGACGCATCGGCGATGCCCGGGCCGTCGACGCCCTCGTCGGGGCGGCCTCCGACCGCGCCGGGTGGATCCGTGTTTGCGCGGTCCACGCCCTCGCCGAGATGCGCGCTCCCGCCGCGCGCGCGGTCGCGCGTGCGGCGATCCTAGATCCGTTGTGGTCCGTCCGAGGGGCGGCGGCCGAGGCGCTCGGGGCCGTCGGTACGCCCGAGGACCTGGCCGCGCTGCTGGGAGTGCTCGAGGACGCCCATCCTTGGCCCCGCCGGGGGGCGATCCTCGCGCTCGGTGCCCTCGGTCTGAGCGAAGCCGGCCCGCGGATCCGGGAAGAACTCCGCAATCCCGCTCCCGAGGTTCGCCTGGCGGCCCTCTGGGCGCTCGGACGGCTGCGGGACGACGGGGCCCGGGAGCCGATGGTCGCATTGCTCCGCCAGCTCGCCCCGGCCCGACTGGGGAGCGCTTCCGGAGAACCGCCGATGGCGACCGGGGATGGTGCCGTGCGGTTGATCAGCGATGCCGAGGCCCGCCTGTTCGACACCGCGATCCAAGCATTGGGTCGTCTGGCGCAAGGGGACGGCGACCTGTTCGTCCGGCGCGCGCTCACCGAGGCGCGCGGCCGGGTGGAGGACGACGAGCTCGACCGTCCGGCCCGCCTGCCCCCGACGGAGGCGACGGACGGCGTCCGCTGTCCGACGCTGCGGGGCCTTTTCGACGTGGCGCTCGCCGCGGTCGACGACGACGAGCTCGGATGCTGAGGGACTTCCAAGCGCGCGACATCCCGCAGCTGCTCCCGCTGCTCGAGCAGCACTTTCCGGACGAGCAGCGTCTGCTTGGTTGGCGCCCCGAGGTGTTCGATCGTGTCGTAGGCGGGCTCTATCGATGGCCTGTCCGGTTCGTGATCGGGTTCCTTGCCCTCGTGGGAAAGCCGGTGTACCGCTGCTTCGTGATGGAAGTGGACGGACGGCTCGCGGCCACGACCCTGCTCACCTACCGTCGCCGCGCGGGGTTCGTCTCCGCGGTCATGGTCGACACGCCCTTCCGACGACGCGGCTACGCCCGCGCCCTCCTGGAAGCCGCCGCGAGGGAGACCCGTCGCCGGCATCGCCCGTACCTGGCGCTGGACGTGCTGGTGACGAACACGCCCGCGCGCCACCTCTACGACGAAACCGGATTCGAGCCGCTCGCCCGACACGAGTTCTGGGTCCGCGAGCCGAACGCCGTCGTCGGTCGGACCGTTCCCGCGAGCCCCTCAGAAGTCCGGCCGCTCCGCCGGTCGGATCAGGGCGTGTTGGTAGCGCTCGCGGAGCGGATCGTCCCCGAGCCCGTGCGCGAGGTGCTGCCCATCGATCCTTCCGAGATGTTCGTCTCGCGATCGATCGTGGCCGGCCTCGGCTCCGCCTCCGAGACGTGGGTCGCCCCCCGGGACGGCCTCGCGGGCGGCTTCGTGCGGGCAACCATCAGTGAGGCCATGGAGTCGGCCCACCTGACGTGCCCCCTCCTCGCCCCACGCCTGGCGGACGCGGCGGCCGACCAGCTCGTCGCCGCGGCGATCGCGTGGGTCTCGAACCAGGGACCGCGCCGCATCCTGACCGAGGTGGCGGTGGACAACCTGCGCGCGCGGGAGGTGCTGACCCGTGCCGGGTTCCATGTCGCGTTCGCGTTGGACACGCTCGTCCGCAAGCTCTAGGTCGGGACCCGGGCGCGGGGCCCTCGCCGGCCTCGACGTCTACCTCTTCCCTGCCGTCGTCGGCGGCGGATTGGGCGACATCGAGGAGGTGCTCGCCGCCGGTCGGCATCTGGCGCGCGCCGGGGCCCGCCTCTTCCTCTACCGGCCGGTCTCCCGCGCCCTGCCCCCGGGGGTCCACGGACCCTGGGCGTGGCCCCCCCATCGTCCGCGCCGGTCCTTACGGAACCGTCAGCGTCGTGCGCTCACCGTCAGCCCGTGCTGGGGGGTTTCGGCGGCGCCGTCGCGGGACGAGCCGTTCGGTCGTGGCGGCGCGTGGTCAGAAGAGGCGGGGGCGATCGAGTCGGCATACGGCGCCGACAACACGGTCCACATCAGCCTCGAAGAGTTCGCCCGCACCTATCCCGCGCGCCGGGAGAATGCCGAACGGTACCGAGAGGGCGGCGTTCCCCGCGCCACCGCCGACTCGCGTCTACGGGGAGCCAGCGGCCGACGGGACACCGAGGTCTGGCGGACGGCCTTTCGGCGCTTCCGTGCGTTCGATCGCCCCAACGTCCTCCACCTGTTCGCGACCTTCGCGCCGTCCCCCCGGTTCCGCCGCGAGTTCCCGGAGGCGGTGCAGGTGGGACCGCTCTGGTCCGGATCGCCCGGGGGTCGCCCCCGGCCCCGAAGTTCCCGCCGCGCGTCGGTCGTCTGGTACGCCAGTCCCGCCAGTAGCGTGCGGATCGGCCAGGCAGTGCTCCGGGGTCTGGAGAACGTGGAACAAGGTGTCACCCTCATCGTTCGTTCGGCGCGTCACCTTGCCCTGGGCGGCTCTCCGAACGTCACCGTTCGCGAGGCGCCGCCGCTCCCCCCCCGGCGGTGGCAGCGAACGTGGGAGCGCGCCGACCTGCGGATCGCGACCGGCAGTCGCACGCTCCTCGAGGCGATCGAGGTGGGCGGGCCGTTCCTGTACTTCAACGGGGTGGTGGGGAGCGGTCGTCGTCTACGTCGTCATCGCCCGGAGAAGATCGCCGCCTTGCTGCGTCTGTTCCGCCGGCTGCGGGTTTCCCCGACCATCGTGCGCGACCTCGATGCCTTCTCCCGCGGCCAGCGCGTCGCGGAGATCGCGGCGCGCGCGATGACGGATGACGCCTGGCGTCGGGGCTTTCCCCGTGCGGGAGCGATCCGGCGAGCTACGCCGCGCGATGCCGGAACGGTGCTCGTAGAATTCGCCCGGAAGTTCGCCGCGTCGTCCGCGCCGGGGCCGGCCCTCGTCGCGTTCTACCGATCGACGGAGCGGTGACCCGGCGCAGCGCTGCTCGGGGCGGCTCGAAGGTTTATGGACCGGCAGACCATCCCGCCCCCGTGAGCCCCGACGAGGCGACCGGCGCGCAGTTCGCCGGAGCCTTGCTCGGGGGCGCGCTCCGCCTGAAGCGGGGCGAGGACGTCATCATCGAGACGTGGAATCACACGCTTCCGTACGCGACCGCCTGCGTCGTGGAGGCCCGGCGGATCGGTGCCCACCCGATCCTCTGGGTCGAAGACGAGGCCGCGTACTGGCGTAGCCTGGACGTCGCTCCGTCGGTCTCCAAATGGGGCGGCGTGGGGCGGCACGAGTGGAAGGCCCTGGCCGAGACCGACGGCTACGTCTTTTTCCCGGGGCCCGCGGATCGCGGCCGCTTCCGGAGCCTGCCGAACTCGACGCGCGGCGCGCTCGTCGGGTACAACGACGAGTGGTACCGCCGCGCCCGGGCGAGCGGACTGCGCGGCGTGCGGAGCATCGTCGGGTATGCCTCCGACGCCCAGGCCGCGCTATGGGGAGTGCCGGGCACGACGTGGCGAGAGCAACTGGTCACCGCCACGGCCGAAGCGGACCTCAAGCAGATCCAGCACGACGCCGCCCGCATCTCGGGAAAGCTCCGCGCCGGCAAGCAGCTCCGCGTCACCGGCGCCAACGGAAGCGATCTCACGATGAAGTTGCGCGGACGGGAACCCTGGAGCGACGACGGCGTCGTCGGGCCGGACGATCTCAAGGCCGGGCGCAACATGACCAACGCACCACCGGGGTCCGTCGTCGTCGCCGTGGACGAGCGCAGCGCCGAAGGGCTCGCCGTCGCCAACCGACCCAGCTTCGTCCCCGATGGACGCCTGGAGGGAGGTCAATGGGAGGTCAAGGCCGGCCATCTCGCCAACGCGTGGTACACCGAGGGTCAATCGTCGTTCGAGACCACGTACCAGCAGGCTCCGAAGGGCAAGGACGTGCTCTCGTTCTTCTCCCTCGGCCTGAACGCGGCGCTTGCGCCGGGAGTGGCGCAAGTGGAGGACCAGGAGGGCGGCGCCGTCGCGCTCGGGATCGGCGGCAATCAGTACTACGGAGGGTCGAACCGGTGCCCGTTCGTCTCCTGGATCGTGCTCGGTGAAGCGACGGTCGCGATCGACGGCAAGCCCCTCGTCGATCGTGGCAAGCTCCTCTGATCCGCCGGATCCGGATTGGTCGGCCCGTTTCCGGGCCCCGCTCCCTCGGTCGTTCTACGATCGGCCGGTCGCGCGAGTGGCCCTCGAACTCCTCGGTCAGGTAATCGTGCGCCGCACGTTGGCCGGGTGGCGGGCGGGACGGATCGTCGAGACCGAGGCGTACGGCGCCCACGACCCGGCGAGCCACTCCCGCGGCGGCCCGACCGCGCGCAACCGCTCGATGTTCGCCGGGCCCGGCACGCTGTACGTCTACCGCATCCACCAGGTCCATTGTGCCAACGCCGTGACCCGGCCCGGGGAGGCGGTGCTCCTGCGGGCGGTCGAACCTCTGGCAGGCCCGTGGGTCAACCCCAGCGGGCCGGGCCGGCTGTGCCGCGATCTCGCCCTCACGCGCGCGCAGGACGGGACCGACCTCGTCCAGGGCGAGGTTCGGGTCGTGGCTTCCCCGTGGAACGGAAAACGCGTTCGGGGGCCGCGCATCGGCATCCGTCGCGCCGTGGCCGTCCCGTGGAGATTTGCGTCCGGCGACAGCCCGTGGGTCTCCCGGCCCCGCCCGCCCCGTTGGCGGGGTCCGCGGGGGAAGCCGACCTACTTGAGCTTGGCCCAGTCGTAGCCACGCCGACGGGCCGTGTCCCCGAACCCGCACGAGGAACAGACCTTCTTCTGGCGGTGGTAGGAGTGGCGACCGCACCGGCGGCAGCGGATGTGGACGATCTTGCCGCCGCGGCGAGATGGTGTGCCCTTACTCATGGAGATCGACCTCTGACTACGGCGAGATGTAGACGATGCTGTCCCCGCGCAAGAGAGTGAGCCCGGTGTGGGGGGTCACTTCGTCCTGAACGACCTCCTCGGCCGCCGACAGGATCAGGTTCAGATGCTGGTCGAAGCCGTCCAGGACGCCGCGGTAGGACCGCCCGCCCTTCATCTCGACCAGGACCCGCTTGTGCAGGCTCTGCTGGAGGAGGTCCATCGGCTTCATGGGTGGGCGTCGGGCACGCCGGGTGCACCTTTTAACGGTTACCGACGGGGAGGTTGCGACCGGGCCCGGCTCACGTGGGGACCGGCCGGATGGAGGGGAAGGCGCCGTGCGCCCCCGCATCGGCCCGAGGTCCGGCACGGACTCGAATGGACTACCTCCGCGGGCGTTGGAGGGCGCGCCGCGGGTGCCGATCGATCGCGAGCGCGCCCGAGACGAATGAGAGGGCTTCGGTGAACCGGACCTCCCGACCGACGGGGGTCGGCTCGCGAAAGTTCCGGCAACGACTCTCCACCACGTCCAAGACCCGGGCTCGCGGCCCGCGTGCGTCCACGCGCGACCATCGCCGCGTTCCCGAGGTCTCCCAGTACCGTCGTTCCAGTGGCGCAAGGATCTGGTGCCGGAGGGTCAGGGCTGCAGGGTGCCCGATCGGATCGGCCGCGGTGCGCCGCTGGAGGGTCCGTCCGTCGGCATCCAGGTAGAGGCAGAGCTGCGGAAGTCCGAGGGATCCCGTCGAAATGTGGCCGACGGTACGGAGCAGGACCGACCGGACGACGTCCCAGCGCCGGTCCCACTGGGCGAGGGCGACACTGTACGTCAACGGTCCGAAGAAGCCGGTATCCGCCACGACATCGCGGCCCCGCGCGATCGTTCGCCGTGCGACCCGGTATCTCCGGGCTTCCTCGTCGATGAGCGCCCGCTCGAGTCGTCGCAGTTGCGGCAGCGTACGAAAGTCCAGGGAGAGGGTGGGCGCCATCGCGTCCACGGCTTCGGGCAGGAACGCCGCATCCAGTCGAGCGGCCAGCTCGCGTCCGACGCTCGTCTTTCCGACGCCCGACGGACCTTCGAGCGAGATGATCCGCCCCCGGTGGTTCGGGCCCGCCCGCATCGACGCCGCGCAGGTCGCCGTCCGCTATCTCGTTCCCGGGCGAACACCGTCGTGCGGCCCGCGCCCTTCAGCGTGAGTTGCACCGTCCGAGCTGGCAGGGGTGGGGGCGGCCCGCACGGCGGGGCCAACCGTCGCCGGAGCGGTAGGCGCCTGAATCCACGACGGCGGCTCGGAGCACCGGCGCTAACCCTTGGATCGGAGAAAGCTGGCCAGCGGGAGGAGGCTTCGGTACAGTGCGCTACCGGTAGCCGTCAGGCCGTAGGCCTTGACCGGTCCGCGCGGCCCGTCCGCGGTCACGCGCCGGATGAGCTTGGCGCGCTCCAAGGAGCGCAGGGTCGAGGTCAGCGTGGCCGGACTCACTCCGGACAGGCAGCGCTGGATCGGGCCGAAGCGCACGATCTCGTAGCGGCCGAGCAGCGCGACGACGCACACCGCCCACTTCTTCCCGACGACGTCGATCAGCCCGATGGGCGGGCAGGGGCACTCGAGCTCGCCCTCACAGCACTGCGACACTCTGTCCGTACGTAGCGGCGCCTTAAGAGCACTTCAGCTATTGAAGTGAACGAGGTCCCCATGCCCGAAAATAGTGGCCCCATGCCGTGCTGCGATACGCGGAACGCCTCGCGCAACTGCTGCTGCCGCGGTTGGTGTTGCTGCGACCCGTCGGCCTGCGCACCGGGCTGCTGCGACGCGTGCTGCTAACGCGCGAACGCCGGGTCCTCTTCATCTGCGTCGAGAACGCCGGCCGCTCCCTGATGGCGGAAGCGATGTTCAACGCCGACCCGCCACCGGGCTGGCGCGCGGAGTCCGCGGGGACGAGACCGGCGACCGAGGCGAACCCGAGGACGACTCGCATGTTGGAAGAGCTCGGGCTCACGCTCCCGCCCCACCCGCCCCGCCTCCTCACGCAGGAATCGATCGACGGGGCCGAGCTACGGATCACGATGGGCTGTCTCGACGACGCGAGCTGTCCGGCGAACCTCAAGCAGCTGCAGCCCGTTGATTGGGCCTTGCCCGACCCCTCCCGGCTCGACGACGCCGGGGCGAGGCGGGTTCGTGACACCCTACGAGACCGCGTGGATGCATTGCGCGCGGAGCTGGTCTCCCGGGCCAACCTCACCGGCCCGCAGGAGCCCTCGTCCCGGTGAGGTCCCCGGTCCTCCGCACGCTCTTGGCCGAAGCGGCCGGGACGGCCCTGCTCGTCGGCATCGGGACCGCCGCCATTGTCGAAGGCGCTCGGCTAGGTGGCGTGGCCCAATGGGCGCTCGCAATCGCCTGGTTCGCCGCCGTCCTGGTCCCCATGCTACTTTTCTTCGAGCTCTCGGGCGCCCACCTGAACCCGGCCGTGACGCTCGCGCTGGCCGCCAGCGGACGGATGGGCTGGCGCGACGTGCCCGCGTACGTCCTCGGCCAGCTCGGAGGCGCGTTCCTCGCGAGCGCCATCGTCTGGGCCGCGTTCGGGGACCGGGCGCACCTTGGCGCTACCCTCCCGGGCCAGGGTGGCGTCATCGCGGCGTTCGGCGTGGAGGTGGTCGGGACGGTGGCGCTCGTAATCGCCGTGTTCGCGATCGCAGACCATGGAGCGGGCGCCCGTCGCTGGCGCCTCCTCCTCCCGCCGACGGTCGTCGGCCTGGCAACTTACTTGATCGGCCCCGTGAGCGGGAGCTCGCTCAACCCGGCGCGGACGATCGCTCCGGCCGTGTTTTCGGGCACGTACACCGATCTCTGGGTGTACCTGCTCGCGGTCCCGCTCGGTGCCCTGGTCGGTGCCGTGAGTTGGAATCGCTGGAAGCTAGGTCGGAATCCAGCTCCCTCGGCACCGCCCGGCTAGCCTTCGGCCGAACTCTCCGAAGCCGTCGGCGGCTCGTTCACCAGTGCTGCCGGTGGGCCCCGCCCGTGCCCAGAGCTTTCGGGGGCCTCGACGCAGGGGGGCGTGGTCGCGTGGTATCGCAGCCGCGAGGTCGTCGCGACGGGGAAGATCGAGGCGCTCGGGCACACGCCCAGGCCCGCTGAGGATGCGGGCATGCCGGCCGGACTGAGGGTGACGCTTTTCCGAATTGCTCCCTTGGTCCCCGCGTGAGCGAGGTGCCGACGGCCCCCCGCCGCACCGACCCCGAGCGGTTCCACGCCCGCGTGCTCGAGGCGTCCACGCCGGCCGAGCTGCTCCGGGAGATCGCACGCACCGACAGCGACCCCGAAGGCTCCGGCATCATGACGGGTAAGGCCCGGATCTATCCCGTGCGGCTCGACTCCGTCCCGTTGAAAGCGGCCCCGCTGCTCAAGCAGGAGATGCTCGCGGTGGGGGCCGACTCGGCCCACGCCCGAGGGGTGGCGGATCTGTCGGTCGAATCGTCCACGGTCGTGCTGTTGGGTACCTGGACGCAATACCGGCGTCTCATCCCCAAACTGACCCGTCAGCCGTTCCAGCTCGCCCCGATCGGGCGCGCGATCGACCTCGCCTTGCACCGGTACACTTCCCGCGCCCCGCGGACGGTCCGCGGGCTCCATCGCAGCTTTCGGACGGGGGAGAAGACCTTGGTGATGGGCGTGCTCAACGTGACGCCGGATTCGTTCAGCGACGGGGGCCGCTTCCTCGATCCCGCCGTCGCCGCGGACCGCGCCCGGGAGCTGGTCGCCGAGGGGGCGGACCTGATCGACCTCGGCGGCGAGTCGACCCGCCCCGGCGCCACGCCGATCTCGTCCGAGACCGAGTGGTCCCGGATCGGCCCGGTCCTCGAGCGGCTGGGTGCCAACTTTCCGGTTCCGATCTCGATCGACACCCGGTCTCCCGAGGTCGCCGGACGCGCGCTCGAGAGCGGAGCCGACCTGATCAACGACGTCGGGGGGCTACGCTTGGCGGCCATGCGGGGGCTCGTCGCCCGGACCGGCGCGCCGGTGATCGTCCTGCACATGCGCGGGGAACCGCCGACCATGCAGGTCGACACGACGTACGCCGACCTGCGCGGCGACGTCTACGCCGCGCTCTCCGGATCGCTCGTACAGGCCGTTCGGGACGGGGCCACCCCGGGACAACTCCTGGTCGACCCCGGCCTTGGGTTCGGTAAGTCCGCCGAACAGAGCCTGGAGCTGCTCGCGCATCTCGGCGAGTTCCGCTCGCTCGGTCACCCGGTCGTGGTCGGGGCTTCCCGCAAATCGTTCCTCGGCCGGCTGACGGGTGGTACCGCGGCCGACGATCGCGTCGAGGCCGGCCTCGCCGCGGCGGTGATCGCCGCGCAGCAGGGCGCCAGCATCGTCCGGACGCACGATGTCCGCCCGACGGTGCGCGCCCTCGCCGTCGTGGACGCGGTCCGCCGGGAGGCCGGGCACGTCGGCGCGCACCGCTCCGGGGAAGGTCCGGACGGTCACTCCGACGGCTTCGAGGTCGACGGCTCCTCGGTCTCCAGGACCAGCGACCCGACGTAGTCGCAGTCCAGACAATGGTAGACCTGGCCGACGATCCCGGCCGTCTCGAAGATCAGGTGCGTGGACTCGCACTGCGGGCAGCGCAGGACGCGCTTACGGTGCGCTCGTCGGCGGAACATCGCCGTCCTCGTCCGGGGCGTTGTCCGCCCCCGCCATCTCGTCCGGCTCGTCGTCGTCCGGCGCGGGCGGGGAGGGGCCGGGAGGTGGCGACGGGAGCTCCGCGCCCGGCCCGGACCCGTCCTCGGGCTCCTCCTCGTTGCCCTCGATCCCGCCGCTCAACACGACCGCGTCACGGACCTGGTCGCCCTCGTCCAGTCGGATGATCCGCACGCCCATCGTGTTGCGACCCTGGGAGCGGATCCCCTTGACGCCGATGCGGATCGTGATCCCGCCCTGCGTCGTGACCAGGACCTCGGAGTCGTCGCGCGTCGGGAGCACGGCGACGACCGAGCCGTTGCGCCCGCCGGTGCGGATCGTCCGCACGCCCTTGGCGCCGCGGCGCGTCTCGCGGTACTCCTTGATCGGGCTGCGCTTGCCAAAACCGGTCGAGGTGAGCGTCAACAGGTCGGGGAACTCGACCGTGGCGACGGCCATCGTCACCACCTGGTCGTCCTTCTCGTGGGAGAGGTGGACCCCGATCACGCCGTACGTGGCCCGCCCCATCGTGCGGACCTCCTTGAGCGGGAACATCACCAGCTGACCGGCGCGCGTAGCGAGGAGGATCTGGGTGCGCTCGTCGGTGACGAGCGCGACGTGGACGAGCGAGTCGTCCTCCTCCAGCAGTACGGCCTGGATGCCGTTGGTGCGGATGTTCTGGAACTGGTCGAGCGTCGTGCGCTTGACGTAGCCCTTGCGCGTCGCGAAGACCAGCGCGCCTTCCGTCGCGACGTCGCGCAGCGCGAGCAAGGTGTGGACCTTCTCGCCCTCCTTGAGCTTGGGCAGGAGGTTGATCACGGCCTTACCCTTGGAGTGCCGGCTCCCCTCGGGCAGCTCGTACGCCTTGAGCATGTAGACCCGCCCGAGCGTCGTGAAGAACAGGAGATCGTCGTGGGTCCGGGTGAGGAACGTCCGCGTGACGAAATCCTCCTCCTTGGTCTCCATCTGGATCAGGCCGCGGCCGCCTCGGCGCTGGCGCCGGTACTGGTCGAGCGGGAGGCGCTTGACGTACCCGTCCCGCGTGACGAGGACGACGACGTCGGTGTCCGGGATCAGGTCTTCCAGCGTCCGTTCGGTGAACGCCGGGACGATCTGGGTGCGCCGGTCGTCGCCGAACCGCTCGCGCAGGTCCGTGAGCTCGTCGACGATCAGCTGATCGAGCTCGAGCGGGTGTTCGAGGATCGAGCGCAGCCGCCGCACGAGCGCCTCCTTCTCCTCCTTCTCCTGGAGGACCGCCTCGCGCTCGAGGGCAGTCAGGCGCGCCAGTCGCATGTCGAGGATCGCCTTGGCCTGCTCCGACGAGAGCAGGAACTTGCCCATCAGCGACGCTTCGGCGGCCGGGGCGTCCTTGGAGCGGCGGATGATCCGGATCACCTCGTCGATGTGGTCGATCGCGGTGAGGAACCCCTCGAGCAGGTGGAGCCGCTCCTCGGTGCGCCGCAGGTCGAACTTGGTTCGCCGGACGAGGGTGTGCTGGCGGTGCTTGATCTGCTGGGTCAACAGCGCGTGGAGCGAAAGCACCTGGGGCCGGCCCTGCACGAGGCAGAGGTTGATCACGCCGAACGACGACTCCAGCGGCGTATGCTCGTAGAGGCGGTTGAGCACGATCTCGGCCGCGGCGTCGCGGCGCAGCTCGAGCACGATGGAGGTGCCGTCCCGGTCGGACTCGTCGCGCAGGTCGGTGATGCCGTCCAGCCGCTTGGTCTTGACCAGGTCAGCGATCAGCTCGAGCAACGTGGTCTTGTTGACCTCGTAGGGGATCTCGGTGATGACGATCTCGTCCCTGCCGTCGCGCTCGCGGGCGGCGGCCTTCCCCCGCATCCGGAGCGTGCCGCGGCCCGTCGCATAGGCCTCGCGGATCCCTTCGCCGGCCGCGAGAAGTCCCCCGGTCGGGAAGTCCGGGCCGGGGATGATCGCCATGAGCTCATCGAGGGACGCATCCGGCTTCTTGATCAGCAACAGCAGCGCGTCGATGATCTCGCGCAGGTTGTGCGGCGGCATGTTCGTCGCCATGCCGACCGCGATCCCGGAAGATCCGTTGACCAGCAGGTTCGGGACCTTCCCCGGCAGCAGGAGCGGCTCCTTGAGCGATCCATCGAAGTTGTCGCCCCAATCGACGGTGTCCTTGTCGATGTCGAGCAGCATCTCCTCGGCGAGCGGGCTCAGCCGGGCCTCGGTGTAGCGCATCGCCGCCGGCGAATCGCCGTCGATCGACCCGAAGTTGCCCTGGCCGTCGATCAGCGGGTAGCGGAGGCTGAACGGCTGGGCCATACGGACCAGCGCGTCGTAGACGGAAAGCTCGCCGTGCGGGTGGAACTTGCCCAGCACGTCCCCGACGGTACGGGCGGACTTTCGGTACGCCTTGTCGTGGGTGGCACCCCCGTCCCACATCGCCCAGAGGATGCGCCGGTGGACCGGTTTGAGCCCGTCGCGTCCCTCGGGGAGCGCGCGCCCGACGATGACGCTCATCGCGTAGTCGATGTAGGCGCGGTGCATCTCGCGCTCGAGCGGCTGATCGTGCACCCGGTCCGCCTCGGGCCGTAGCGGCGGCGGGGGGGTCTTTTCGCTCATGCGCCGGGAGCCTCCGACCCGGGTAACTGTGCGCTGATAAGTCGGTTCGCCTCGGCGAGAAAGTCGTCCCACTTTCCGGCCGGCAACGTCGCGCCGGCGGCCACGCGGTGACCGCCGCCCTCGCCGCCGACCCGCTCCGCGGCGGAGCGGCAGGCGATGGCCAGGTCCAGGCCCTGGCCGACGAGGTGAAGGGTGCCCCGACCGGAGACCTTCGTTGCGTGCTCCAGATGCGAGCCGGCGAACACCGGCCGCAGTGGGTCCAGGAGGTAGTTCATCGCGAGCCCGGCCTGGGTACCCGCGAGCGTCGTGTCGGGACTATCGAACCATTGGATCGCGCTGAGAGACTGGACGCCGCCGTCCTCGATGCGACGGAGACCGGCCATCACGCCCGTCCGCCACTGATCCTCGGCCTCGTGCGCCCGCGCGCTCGCGCGGCGGTCGCCGAGGGCCAGCGCGATCCCGACGCCCGGCTCTCCGATGCGGCCGGTGGCGTTCTGCAGCGTCGACAGTTCGAGCGTGGAAACGCCGAGGGACGGGGCGGTGTAGCTGGTGTGCGTCAGGATGTCACAGAACTCCGGCCGGGTGCCCTGCGCCGTCAGGCGCGCGTGCAACGCCGCCGTGAGCCGCTGGATGTCGCCGCTCGTCAGGTCCTTCAGCGGCCGGGCGGCGTCGAGGCCCATCATCGAGAGGAACCCGCGCGTCGCGTCCGGCCGGCCCGAAAGGCCCCGCAGGTACGGGTCGACGCTCTGCGTGACCGCCTCCCCCAGGTTCCGCCCGAAGAGGGGCGGACCGGGTGCCGCGACGAGCAGCGAACGCTCCACCGCTTCCTTGACGAGCGTCGCGTTGAGCCCTTTGAACCCCTCCTGGTGCTGGCGGTCCGAGATCGCGCCCGACAGCCCCCACGGGGCGTTGTCCCAGTTCCTCGGGTCGAGGAAGATGGTGTAGAGCCAGCTCAGCGTCGCCGCACACAGGTCGACCATCCCGTCGACCCCCCAGTCCAGCGGGTTGACGAGGGCGACGTGCGCCGGAAGCGACGGGGGGGTCGGGGCGCCGGGGTACTTGTGATGGTCCAGCACGATCACCGGTGCCGGGTGGGGCGGGTAGAGATCGAGCCAGCTCGCCCCCGTGTCGACCACCAGCGTGGGGCCCCGATGGGTGCTCAGCAGCTCGACCATGCGGCTGCGCTCCACGCCGACGAGGGGGGTCGCCTGGACCTTGTAGCCCAACCGGAGGAGCGCCCGGACCAGGCACGAGGCCGACGCGATCCCGTCCCCGTCGTAATGGTAGATGATGCGCCAGCGCCCGGGGTGACCGAGCAGGAGCTCGCGCGCCTTGGCGAATTCGGTGGTGTACGACGGATCGGAGACGAAGCGTTCGGGGCCCGAAGGCATCACTCCACCTGGAGCACCGCCGTCGCCGAGGTGTAGCTCCAGTTCTCGGGAAGGAGCTTCTGCTGGCGGTAGTAACGGGCCAGGCGGCGGATCCGGGACTCCATGAGCGATAGACCGCGCTGATTCGAAAGGTCGCGGGGGTGGGTCCCCAGATGGCGCTGGAGGTGCACGACGCGCTTCAACAGCGCTTGGATGTCCTCGGGCAGCTCGGGCTTGATCCCGTGATCGGCGAGGAGCGGCGTCAGGCGCCGGCCCGTGGCGAGCCGAACGGAAGGGATGCCCTGGGTGTCGCGGAGCGTGATCCCGACCTGGGCGGCGCTCAGCCCGCTCTTGGCGAGCTTGACCGCCTCCTCCACGACCTCCTCGCGGCTCAGCGTCGCCCACGGCGGCGCCGTCGCGGGGTAGGGCCGGTGCGAGCCGGAACGGCCCTTGCGACCGGAGTGGATGCGGGACACGGCGCGACCACCTCGGTTCGGTACTTAACGCTTGGCGCGGCGGTGGATTCTCGGGGGAGCGCGCGGAGGAATCAGCTGATCCGGTCGCTCGTGCGGAGCACTTCGACGAGGAACTTCTTGCCGTCGGCCGTGATCTGGTAGAGCTGGCGGGCCGAGCGCTGCCGCTGCCAGGAAAAGTCGCCGGGAGCGCGCGCGGCGACCAGCCCGTTGCGCAGCAGGAGGCCCACCGCCAGGGCGATCTTGACCTTGCCTTCCTCCACGGCCCAGAAGTCGCTCAGCTGCCGCTCGATCTCGGTGAGCTCGAGCGCCTGGTCGCTGGCCTTCCCCTCGTGCATCGATTCGACGTGGTTGAGCTGCTTGAGGATGGCCAAAAGGGTCGCGCGGATCGGGTCGTTGGCCGGGGGGCCGCTCGGCGTGGCCATTGCGGCGAGTACACGGAAGCCTCCGGTACTTAAATGGAGTCGAACGGCGCACGGCCTCGTCGCCGGGTTTTACCGGATGCGCCCCGTCTCTTCGAGCTGGCGGAGCAGGTAGGCCTTGCCCAGCGCGGTGATGACGAACCGCGTGCCGATCGTCCGCGAACGGACCCAGGAGTACGCCGGATCATCGACGCTGCCGACCAGCCCGTTCTCCATCAGCAACGCGACGGCCCGGTCCAACGGGATCCCCCGGGCGTAGCTCGTCCAGTGCCGGGACATCGTCCGCTGGATCTCGCGCTCCTCCATCCCGGAGAGCTCGATCCCCTCCTCCTCGGCCTGGTTGAGGCGGCGCAGGATCTCCAGGAACGTCTCATGGAGGTTGAACGCCTGGTCTTCCGGCGTCGGGGAGTTCACATTCGGCGAGAGGGGCGGCGGGGCTTAAATCCGAGCTTCCGCGAGGGCTTTTATCGCGGACACCCGTCCGGCCGCGTTCATGCGATGCTCCTGCCGGGCCCCCGCGCGGTGTCCGGTGTGTAATACACCGGTCCGGGTCCCGCTGACGAACCTGGAAAGCGCGAGCGGGGCGGCGATCCTCGTGGACCGGTTCGCCCGGAGGGACTCTTCCGCGAGCCGGGACGGTCTGCGGCGCCTGATCCAGGGATACGCGGCCTGCCCGGGGTGCGGCAATACCGTCTTCCACAACCACAGCCGGTCGTGCGTGGCCGAGGCGCTGGCGGAGGCGGGGGTCCCGCTCTCCGAACGAGAGCAGATCCTGGCGAAGATCACCTTCCCCGAAGGCTAGGGCGCGGACATGCCCGATCCCCCCGACTTCGTGGTCACGCCCTACGAGGTCAAGGGACGGATCGACTACGCGCGCCTGCGCGAGCTGTTCGGCACCCAGGAGCTCACCCCGGAGCTTCTCGACCGCGTCCGCGCCAAAGCGGAGGGCGCGCTCCACCCGTTGCTCGAGCGGGGGATCTACTACTCCCATCGCGACCTCGGCGGGATACTCGACCAGTACGCCCAGGGGAACCCGTTCTTCCTGTACTCGGGCCGGGGCCCCTCGGGGCCGCTCCACACCTCCCACCTCGTGCCGTTCGACCTGTGCGCGTGGCTCCAGCGCGTCTTCGACGTACCGATGTACATCCAGATCACGGACGACGAGAAGTTCTGGTTCCGCCCGAACCTCACGCGGGCCGAGACCCGCCGGTGGGGGATGGAGAACCTCTACGACCTTTTGGCCGTTGGGTTCGACCCGAACAAGACCCACGTCTTCTTCGATACCCGCTCGATCGCCGCCCTGTACCCGCTCGCCGCCGACGCGGCCAAGAAGATCACCTACTCGACGGCCAAGGCGGTATTCGGCTTTCCCCCGAGCACCAACATCGGGCTGATCTTCTACACCGCATTGCAGACGGCGCCGAGCTTCTACCCGAGCTGGGTCACGGGCCGCCCCGTGCCATGCCTGATCCCGTGCGGGATCGATCAGGACCCGCACTTCCGGGTCACCCGCGACATCGCCGAGGGCCTGGGGTACCCCAAGCCCGGGCTCCTCCACAGTCAGATGTTACCGGGGTTGCTCGGTGTCGACCGGGTCATGTCCACGACGGGCGACGTCGCGGACAATGCGCTCTTCCTCAACGACCCACCGAAGGAGGTCGAGCGGAAGATCCGCAAGGCGTTCACCGGCGGCCGGGCCACCGTCGAAGAGCAGCGTCGACTCGGTGCGACGCCCGAGATCTGCTCGATCTGGGCCGCGTGGCGCTCCAAGTTCGCCCCCGACGCCAAGGAGTTTGGCCAGATCACCGATGACTGCCGCTCCGGCGCGCTGCTGTGCGGCGACTGCAAGGAGAACCTGATCGGACGGGTGCACACGTTCCTCGGCGAGCACCAGGAACGACGGGAGAAGGCCAAGGAGTGGGCCGAGTCGGTCATCATCGACCGGCCGCCGGCCACCGCCGGGGCGACCCCGGCCCCGCCGAGCTAACCGACCTCGGGCCGCGGCGGCCGCTCTTGCGGCGGCTCGGGGGTGCGACGCGGGGGCCGCCGGGGAGGGGTCGGGCCTTCATCCCCCGGCCCTTCGTCCTCGAGCGGGTTGCCCGCGGCCGCGGTCACGAGCCGGAGCATCGGGCGGAACAGCGATCGTCCGGCCCGGTCCGGGTCGAGCGTGAAGGCGCGATCGTAGGCGGCCATGGCTTCTTCCTCCTCCCCAAGGCTGAGGAGGGAGAGGGCGAGGTCGATCCAGCTCTGGGCCTCCCGCGCGCCTTCCTTCTCGCCGACCTCGCTCAAGTGGTCCCGGTCCGGCCCCGAGCGCGCGGGCTCCTCCAGGGGCGCCGTGCTCGTCTCGCGCGACAGGACCAGCGCCCGTTCGAACGCCGCGCCGGCGGCGTCCGCGTCGCCGGACTCGGCCAGCGCCACGCCCAGGCGGTGCCAGGCGACCATGTCCTCGGGAGCGAGGGCGACCGCGTGCCGGTAGGCCGACGCAGCCTCCGGCCACTCGGATCGGAGGGAGCGGGCGACGCCCAGGTGGAACCACGCTTCGCCGTTCTGGGGGGCGAGCTCCAGGGCCTTGCTTAGAGCCCGTTCGGCCTCGGCCGCGCGACCGAGGTGCGCGGTGCAGATGCCCAGGTACGACCAGGCCCGTGGGTGCTGCGGCTCGTCCAGGAGCACGTCCTGGAACGCGCGCGCCGCGCGGTCGTACTCCCCTTTCAGGAAGTAGTGTACACCGATGTCGAAACGCTGGCTCACGGACCCCGGAATCGACCGGCCAACGCCGTGTGCGCCAAAAGGCTGCCGCCCGACCGGAAAGTCCGCACACCCCGCGCCGAGGGACGGCGCGACGCGGCGTTCCGAGCCCTTAAATACCGGGCCTAATTCGCTCCCCTCGAAGAGACCAAGACCCCATCGCGGTGTGCGCCCGGCGTCAGACTCGTTTTTGACGGCAGCTTACATCCGACTTGGGTCACGGGTCAATTCAGAAACGACAACGCGAAACGCGAGAGAGGAAACCCCATGGAGAAGACCCTGACAAAAGTGAGAGACCTGACACCGAGCTCGAAGCAAGTGAACGTCCACGCGAAGGTAACCAGCGTGGGCGACGCCAAGGAGGTCATGGGCAAGTATGGCGACCCCCGCAAGGTAGCGGAGGCCGTCATCGGCGATGACACGGCGACGATCACCCTTTCGCTCTGGAACGAGCAGATCGGTTCGATCGCCAAGGACGACGTGATCCTGGTCGACAACGGATACGTCTCCCTCGTTCGCGGCCACATGCGCTTGAACGTGGGCCGGTACGGCAACCTGACGAAGTCCGACCAGCCGATCGGCGAGGTCAACTCGACGCTCGACATGAGCCAGCAAGAGTTCGAGTCCGAGCGCCGCTCGTTTGGCGGCGGCGGCTACCGTGACCGCCAGGGCGGCGGCTACGGCGGCGGCGGCCGTTCCTACGGCGGTGGCGGCGGCGGTGGCGGCGGTGGCGGCGGCGGTGGCGGTGGTGGCGGCGGAGGGCGCGAGCGCTCCGACACCTACAAGCGCTACTAGGCCCCGTTGCGCGAGCGGCTCGTCCGCTCCACGAGGTACAACTCCTTCCCGCCTCCCCGGCCCCCGATAGGGCGGCCGGGGCGGCTTCCGATCGGTTCGCCGGTCACGGTTTAAATAAAGGCCCCCGTTTCGGAGCCTCGTTCATGTCCGACACCGCTGCCAAAGAGCTCACGCTCTTCGTCCAGAGCAAGAAGGTCGTCACCAGCTTCTATCGCCCCGCCGCCCCCACCGCTTCCAGCGGCAACCCCGCGGCCGACGTCGGGAACCCGCCGCACGCCGACCCGGACGCCTCGCGGGCCGGCGAGGAGGCCCATTTTCTCTCCGACGACCAGGCCCGTTGCGTCGCGATGGCCGAGGAGTGCGCCTCCCGGCGAGGTTACACCCTACGCGTCGTGGACGTCGCGAAGATCGGCCGGATCGAGCGGATCGTCTCCGAACGGCTGCGGAACGTGACCGCCTTCCCCGTGCTCGTCGGCGCCGCTGAGCGCCGCCTGGAAGGACCCGAGGCGTTCACCGACGAGCGGTTGTGCGAGATGATGCCGGCCGACATGGTCGGCCAGCGCGCCTTCACGTACATCAAGGTCCGCGGCGGCGACCTGGACCGGATCCGCGACGTGCTCCTCGGGCTGCCCGAGGTCAAGGAGCTTCACCTGCTGACCGGCGACTGGGATGTGTTCGTCGTGCTCGAATTCTCCGAGAAGTCGGGAGGCAAGCGCCAGATACTCGACTTCGTCACCGGGCGGATCCGCGGGGTTCCCGAGGTCCTCGACACCAGCACGCTCGTGCCGGAGTACTCGGCCACCAAGTTCCCCTTCTGAGCCCGACGGTGCCCGCCACGGCACCCGGGCGGCGAGGCCCCCGACTCGACAACGTGGGGCCGAGAACCTCTCGGACCGACCCGTGATAGGGTGGACGACCACCGCCCTCGTCGAGCCCCTCATCTCGTGGGCAGCGGGGCCGGGCGGCGCCGGGGGAACGCTGCGGGCTTACCGGCGGCGACGGCCACGTCGCGCGGGGCGGGGGACCACGGAAGCGGGGCGAGCGACCGGTGCCCCCGGATCGGTCGACGCCGTCTCCGGACTTCCGTAGAGGGCATCGACGGTGAGCGGATGGTCGCGCAGCCACGCGAGCCCTTCCAGGTAGGCTTGGAACGTCTCCAGGCTGGTGAACAGGGGCAACCCGAGCTCGATCGCTCGCCGCCGCAGGATGTACTCGTCCTCGAGCATGCGTTCGAGCTTCTCTTGGGTCAGGGACGACGGGATGTTCAGCATCAGGTCGATCCCGCCCCGATCCAGCGTCTCGAGCACGTTCGGGTGGCGGTCCGGCTCGCTGACCTTGTGGAGGACCTGCACGCCCCGAAGTCCCCGCGCGCCCAGGAAGGCGGCCGTGTCCTCCGTGGCGGCGAGCCCGTAACCGAGCTCGGCGAGCCGTTGCGCGACCGGCAACAGCGCTTCCTTGTTGGCGCTCCCGCCCACGGAAAGGAAGGCGACGCCCCCCTCGGGCGCGAGACGCACTCCGGTGGCGACGAGGGCCTTGATGAACGCGTCGGAGAACGTCGGCCCGAAGCAGGCGACCTCCCCGGTCGATTGCATCTCGACCCCGAGCATGGGGTCCGCACCGGTGAGCTGGAGGAAGGAGAACTGCGGTACCTTGACGCCCCAGCGGTGCGGGGGCAGCGGCGCCAGACCCGAGCGGGTCAGCGGTCGGCCCACCATCGCCCGGGCGGCCTCCCGCAGGAGCGGGACGCCCGTCGCCTTGGTCAGGAACGGCAGCGAACGGCTGGCGCGCAGGTTGAGCTCGATGATCTGGTACGCCTGGTCCTTGACCAGGAACTGGACGTTGAACGGGCCGCGGATCTGGAGCGACCGCGCCAATTTCTCGGCGGCGGCGATCAGCTGCGCCTGGACCGCCAGCGACGTGTGACGGGGCGGCAGGCAGAAGATCGCGTCGCCGGAGTGGACGCCGGCCCGCTCGACGTGCTCGAGGATGCCCCCGACGAGCACCTGCTGGCCATCGGAGATCGCATCGAGCTCGACCTCGTCGGCCCCTTCGATGAACTTGGTGAGGACGACGGGGTACTCCGGGGAGAGTCGGGCGGCGTTGGTGAGGAACCGGGCGAGGTCGTGCTGCCCGTGGATCACCCGCATCGCCTGCCCGCTCAGGACGAACGAGGGTCGGACGAGCACGGGATAACCGACCTCGTCGGCGAAGGAGCCGGCCTCCTCGACGGTCGTGAAGGCTCGCCAGGCCGGTTGGGGGATCGACAGCTTCTCCAGCAGGCGGGCGAAGCGGGCGCGGTCCTCCGCGGTCTGGATCGACTCCGGGGCCGTCCCGAGGACGGGGATCCCGCACATCGCGAGCAGCGGGGTCAGGTTCTGCGCGAGCTGGCTCCCGACGCAGGTGACCACGCCGCGGAACTGTTCGAACTCGAAGAGGTCCCGGACCCGCTCGAGCGTGATCTCCTCGAAGTAGAGCCGGTCGGACCGGTCATAGTCCGTCGAGACCGTCTCGGGGTTGGAGTTGAGCAGCGCGACGGTGGGAATCCCCTCGGCACGCAGTCCGTCGACCAGGTTCATCGTTGACCAGTCGAACTCGACGCTCGAGCCGATGCGGTACGGTCCGGCCCCGAGCACCAGGACGCTCCCCGGCGGGCAGGGCTGGACGTCGTCGGCGTCGGCGCGGTAGGTGAGGTAGAGGTAGTTCGTCGTGGAGGGCCATTCGCCGGCCAGCGTGTCGATCATCCGGATCCGCGGGCGGATGTCCGCCTCGATGCGCGTGCGGCGGACCTCCTCCTCGTCGAGCCGAACGGCCCGCGCGATCGCGCGGTCGGAGAGACCGACCTCCTTGGCCTGACGCAGGAGGGGCAGGGGCAGGGTCCCGCCGGTCACCGCCCCCAGCGCGCGGTGGAGGGCTTCGACCTCCCCGAGGGCGTCGACGAACCACCGGTCGATGTACGTGATCCGGGCGATCTCGGCCGGGTCCCCGCCCGAGCGCAACGCCTCGAGGACCCGGTAGAGGATGTCGGGTTCCGGGCGGGCGAGCAGCGGCAGCAGCTCGGAGAGCGGACGGCAGTCGGTCGGGGGGACGAGCTCCGCACGCGGGTCGCTCATCCGCACGGCCTTGAGCAGCGCCTCGGGGAACGACGCGCCGACCCCCATGACCTCGCCGACGCTCTTCATCGACGGGCCCAGCCGCCGGTCGGCGTGTTCGAACTTGTCGAGGTCCCAGCGGGGGAGCTTGACGACGACGTAGTCCATCGCCGGCTCGAAGCAGGCGGTGGTGACGCCCGTGATCCGATTCTTGAGCTCGGGAAGCGTATAGCCCAGCGCGAGCTTCGTCGCCACGTACGCGAGCGGGTAGCCCGTCGCCTTGCTCGCGAGGGCGCTCGAACGGGACAGCCGTGCGTTGATCTCGATCGCGTAGTACTCGTCGTTCTCCGGGTTGAGGCAGAACTGGATGTTGCACTCCCCGACGACGCCGACGGCGTCGACCGCGCGCAGCGCGGCCTGGCGGAGCATCTGGTACTCGGCGTCGGTGAGCGTTTGGCTCGGCGCGATGACGATGTTGTCGCCGGTGTGGACGCGCATCGAGAGCACGTTCTCCATGTTGCAGACGGTCAGCGCGTTCGCCTTGCGGTCGCGGACGACCTCGTACTCCAGCTGCTTGAACGATCCGACGTACCGTTCCAGCAGGATCTGGCCGACCGGACTCTGGCGCAGCCCGTGGGCGGCGACCTCGTTCAACTGGGCGGCGCAGTGGGCGACGCCGCCGCCCTTGCCCCCGAGGGTGAACGCCACCCGCACCATCACCGGGAAGCCGAGCTCCTGGGCGGCCTCTTGGGCTTCGTCGATCGAATAGACGGCGTGGCTCGGTAGCGTCGGCACCTTGGCCCGGGCCATCGCCGCGACGAACTTCGCCCGGTCCTCGGTCGCGCGGATCCCCCACAGCGGGGTGCCGAGCACCTTGGCCCCCACTTTTCGGAACGCGCCCCGGTCGGCGAGCCCGATGCCGCAGTTGAGCGCGGTCTGGCCGCCGAAGGAGAGCAGCACTCCGTCCGGACGCTCCGCCTCGAGGATCGGGAGGACGAACTCCGGGGTCAGGGGCTGGAAGTACACCCGGCCGTGCGCCAGCGGGTCGGTCTGGAGCGTCGCGATGTTGGGATTGACGACGACGGCGTAGATGCCCTCCTCGGCGAGCGCCTTGAGGCACTGGCTGCCGGAGTAGTCGAACTCGCCGGCCTCGCCGATCTTCAGCGCCCCGGAACCGAGGACGACGATCTTGTCGAAGTGGTCGGCCACCATCCTAGGCCTTCCTCACCTTGCGGGCGAACAGGTCGAAGACGAACCCGGCCTCCTGGGGACCGGGGTGGCCCTCGGGGTGGCCTTGGAGGGCGAGCAGCCGACCGCGCGTATCGCGCACGCCTTCGAGCGTCCCGTCGTCCGGGTTCGTCGCCCACGGCTTGAGGCCGGTCGACTTGAGCGACGTCGGGTCCACCGCGTAGCCGTGGTTCTCGCTGACGATGAGGGCCCGCCCGTCGGGGAAGCAGACGGTCTTGTTCTGTCCGCGGTGGCCGTACTTCAGCTTGAACGTCGTCGCGCCCCGTGCCAGACTCACGAGCTGGTGGCCGAGACAGATCCCCAGGGTGGGGAGGGCGCGCGTCGAGGGCCGACGCAGTTCCTCGACCGTCGGTTGGAGGATCTCCGGGTCGCCGGGTCCGTTGCCCACGAGCAATCCGGCGACCTTGCGTCCCTCCCACCGATCGGGGACCTCGTGGTCGAACGGGAGGCGAAGGACCGAGAGCTGCCGGGACAGCAGTGCCCGCAGGATGCTCGCCTTGATCCCGCAGTCCAGCACGGCGACGAGGGGGCCGCGGCCGGCCGGGTAGAGCGTGGGCGTACGCGGCGCGACCTCCGGCATGAAGTTCTCGCCCCCGTACTGCGGGGCGCGACGCATCCGGGCCGCGAGCTCTTCGGTCGACGGCCGATCGTCGGTCGGACCCACCTCGAGGACCCCGCGCACCACGCCCCGGCTTCGGAGATGCTCGGTCAGCCGTCGCGTGTCGATCCCGACGATCCCCGGCACCCCGGCGTCCGCGAGCCATCGGTCGAGCGTCCGCTCGGAGTGCCAGTGGTTGGGGCGGGTCAATCCCCGTACCACGACGCCGCGCACTTGCACCTCGTCCGACTCCAGGAACGCCGGCAGGCCGAATTCGTCGCGCGCCTTCTGGGGCGGGATGCCGTAGTTGCCCAGCAGCGGGTACGTGAAGGTCAGCACCTGACCCCGGTACGACGGATCGGTGAGCGATTCGGGGTAGCCGACCATCCCCGTGGTGAAGACGACCTCCCCCACTTTGGAACTGGGCGCGCCGAACCCCGCGCCGTCGAAACGGGTGCCGTCCTCGAGCAGCAGCGTCCCTGCCAGTTCGGGCCGAACTGGGTCGCGCGGCACCTGGCTAAGAACCCAAGGTCAAGGACCCAGCGCGAGGCCCTTAACCTTTACGACAGCGCGGAGTCGATTGGCGCGCGGCGTGTCGGAAATCGGACCTTTCGACGCCGACTCCTCGACGGCCGAGGCCTCAAATCCCGAGGGTACTAGGGGCGGTGTGGTCGGCTTTCCGCGGATCGCCGAGCAGTACGACTTCGTGATCGTCGGGGGCGGTCACGCCGGATTGCAGGCGGCCCTGAAGGCCGCCCTGCTCCACCACACCGCCCTTCTGGTCGATCGCGGACCGAAGTTCAGCCGTTCGTATTACTCGCCGCGCATGGACAACATCCCGGGCTTTCCCGACGGGATCTCGGGCCACAAGCTGCTCGATCTCCAGATCACGCAGGTGCGGGCGCACGACGACCGGATCACCTACGTCACCCCCTCGGAGGTCACGAAGGCCGAGCGCGTCGACGGAGGGTTCCGTATCGACTTTGATTGGCTCAAGCAGCCGAAGTCGGTCCGCGGCCGCGCGCTGATCCTCGCGATGGGGGTCGTGGACCGAATGCCGGAGATCGGCGGGGCCATCGACGCGATCTTCCCCTGGGCGAACTTCGCCCTTGTCGATTTCTGCATCCTGTGCGACGGCCACGACCTGACCGGAAAGTCGGTCGCGGTCCTCGGGCACGACGCGTACGCCGCGGAGCTCGCCCTCGAGATCCTGCACTACGAACCGAAATCCGTCGAGATCCTCACCTCCGGTCACCCGCTGCTCGCAGGCTCGGACCCGGACCGGCGGACCGCCCTGACCGCGGAACTCGCGACGCATCACATCTCGTCGTTCGAACCGGCGATCACCGCCTACGACGGGATCAAGGAGAGAACGTTCGTCGTCCGCTTCGCCGACGGGTCGTCGCGGCAGTACGATCGCGGATTCTCGGGCCTCGGCTGGTACGAGCGGAACACCCGGCTCCCCCTCGCCTTGGGCGCCCGGCTCGACCCCGAAGGCTACGTCGCCGTGGACGACGACTCGCAGGCCCTGTCGGCCGAGACCGGCACGTCGATCCCGCACCTCTACGTCGTCGGGGACCTCAAGAGCGGCTGGAACCAGATCCCCGAAGCGTGGGCCTCGGCCGAGCGCGCGGTGATCCACGCGTACGCGGATTTCCTCTGAGCGTTCCTACGCGGGTCGGGCCATCGCCGGCTCGGGCAGGACCCGGAGCAGGCGACCCAGATCCGCCAGGTCGGTCGCGGTGGCGACGGCGCCGGCAGCGCGGAACTTTTCGGCGGTCATGTCCGAGGGTTCGGTCGGGTCCGGGAGAACCCCGGCAAACGTCACCCGTGCGCGCGTAGCACATTCGGCATCGAGCGCGTGGTCCCCCACGAACAGCGCCCGCGCCGCGGGCACTTCCATCTCGGTGAGGAGGAGCAGCAGGGCCTCGGGGGAGGGCTTGGCCGGACCCGGCGCGCTCCGGGACCTAAGGTTCGGGAAGTAGTCGAGCAGGCCGGTCTGGAACAGCGCGCCGCGACAGAACGCCTCGCAACTGCGGGTCAGGATGGCGAGCCGGTACCCTCGCCCCGCGAGCGCGGCCAGCAGGCGCGCCGCATGCGGGCGGGAGATCGTCCCCGGAAGCGCCTCGAGCTCGATCCGATCGACGAGCGCGTGGACCTCGGCCTCCATGCGGAAGATGGTCCCCTCGGGCACGTTCTGTGCCTCGAGCTCCGTGCGGGCCTGGTCCATGATGCGCGCGATCGGCTGCGTGGCGGAAAGTCGTCCGGGAAAGACCCCATGCTTCTCGGCGACCCGGATCGCCTCGCCCCACATACGACCGAAGTCGTGGTGGCTCAGCACCAGCGTGCCGTCAAGGTCAAAGACGATGGCGACGAGCGGTTCGGGGAAGGGCGAAACGTCTGCGTCCGGCATGAATACGCCTCGGGAAAGTCAATGACGCCACCTCCGGCACGTAAGCGTTTGCGTCCAAGGGCACGCGCGCTACGGCGCGGAACCCGGCACGTGGAACGCGATGCCGTACCACGACCCGCGATTCTTGTCGTACGTCGTGCCGCACTGGTAACAGAAGAACACGCGCGGGGTGCCGCCCTTGGGCTCGAACTCCATGGCGCTGCCGCAGGCCGGGCAGCAGAGCCGCTCCTTGATCTCCGGCAGCCCGTACCACTGGCCCCGCTGCTGATCGTACACGATCCCGTCGGTGGCGCACACGTGCATCGGATAGGGAACCGGGGTCCGCGACGGAGAGGTCAAGCCCCTCCCGCACGCCGGACAGAACATGGTCCGGGGGAAGCGGCGGTCGCGAGCTTGAAGCTATGCGTCGTGAGGGCGAGCCTTCGACCGGCGCGCACGCCCCGGTTTTTCGAGCGTGACGATCGTCTCGCGCAATCGGAAGCTTCGCCGTTGTCCGGAGCGGCGTATGCGGGCCACCTCGACCGACTTCACCGAGAAACCGGCCGACACCCCGAGTCGTGCGAGGATCAGATCGCCCGGTACGTACGTACCCGCGAGGAGCGAATCCCCGACCACGACCACGAACTGACCGCCGGGGACCAGGGCCCTCAACACCCCCTGCAGCACGGGGACCAGATCCGTGAAGTAGCGGTGGACGACGCCGTGCATGTCGTTGCGCCGGTACGAACCCTTCCGGCGAACGTTGCCCCGGATCTCGCGGAGGATCGGGGGAAGCCAACCGTCCGGGGTATGCTCGGTCCCGAGGTAGGCCCCGACCGCCTCTCGCGGGAGGTTGTCGCAGGCCACGAGCGCACTCCTCAAGCGGGCGAGGTCGGCGTACGAGTGCGCGTAGCCCAACCACGCCAGGTCGAGTTTGTAGTTCATCACGTAGTCCATCCCGTTGACGTACGGCGGGCTCGTGATCGCTCGGGCGATCGAGCTGGCCGGTAGGTCGAGGTGCCGAGCGTCCGCGACGCGGACGCTGGCCCGCGGGCCCCAGCCCGCTTGTTCCGCCTTCAGGGTCCGGAGATCCTCGACCATCGCATCGGTGGCGGCGAGGAAGGCGTCGAACACGTCGATCGTCCCGGACTTGGGCGTGATGTCATATCCGAGGCAGGGCGAGCGCCGCAGGTTGCTGACCGGCACGAGGATCCGGCCGAACGCCACCCGGAGCGCCTCGGTGGTCGACGACGCCCGGGTCGGCAGCGCGTCGCGTAAGCGGGTCAGGTCGGCGAGGGTGCTCACGGCGAAATGGCGGGGTGTCTCACGAAGGAAGGGGGGAGTGCCGGGCGACCGTCGACGTGCCGCGGCCGCCGTGCGCCGGGCCACGACCCGCAGCGCGTCCGGGTCGAGTTCGAAATCCGTCTTCACCCGGGCCGCGAGGGCGGCGGGTTCGAGCAGCTCGGTTCCGATGGCGCGATATCCCGCGCGGCGGGCCTCGACCAGCGTCGTTCCGCTGCCGGCGAACGGGTCGAGCACGCTTGCGCCCTCCGGGAGCGGGTTCCGGGAGAGCAGCCCCGACACGAATTCCGCCGAGAAGCCCTGGACGTACGGCCACCAGCGGTGGACCGGGAGCGATTCGTTGGCGGTGAACGTGATGGGACCCTGGTATTGCGTGAGCGGAACCCCGCCTTCCCGGGCGAAGCGTTCGACGTACTCGCCGGGATGCACGAAATCGTCGCGGGTATCGAGTTGTTCGAAATCCGACAGGATCCACAGGCCACGTCCGATCCGGAGCACGCGCCCATCTCGGGAGAGGCCCGCCAGACTGCGCGAGACCGCGTCCACCGGCCGGTCGATGCGCCCGGCGAGCTGTCGGATGGTCGACCCGATCGCTCCCGTTTCCGCCAGCGCCTCCAGGACGGGCGCGATGGGATCGGCGGCCGCGGGTGAACCGCCTTGCACGGTCGAACGCACAGGGGCGGGGGAAATCAACCCTGCGACCGCGGGGGCGTCACGAACGCGACGAGCCGAGCTCCGTGCGCAGGTGGGCGAACAGCGTGTGCGTAAGTTGCCGGATCCCCGACCGCGTCGCCGGGGTCCGTGCGCGGGCCAATAGCAGCAGCCGCGGCGGGCCCGGGAAGTGGTCGACGGAGTCGAACTCGGACCAGGTCGCGTCGCTCAGCGGGAGATCCTTGGGCGGCCGGGACGAGCTCCCCGGCACGACGAGGAGCTGGATCGTGCCCGCCGTCGTGGCTCCGGGGGCCGAGAGCGTCGCGGTCCATCCGAGATGGCCCGCGGCCAGTCGGCTCATCGGGATCGCGACCACCGGGCCGGCCTTCCACCCCAATCCGTCCTGGGGGGCGAGGACCTCGAGCAGCGTTTCTTCGAAGAGGTCGCCGATGTCCTCGGTCGCGTCGGTCAACGCGTTCCGCCGGGACGAGGCGGAGCCCGGCTTGGGGTCGGCGGACGGGCGTTGGGCGGGTCGGACGGTCCGTTTCTTCGGGGACGCGGTCATCTTTCCTGCGGTTGCTCGGTCGGGGGCGTGGCCGCCCCGGCGAGCCTATCGAACGGCAGTAGCCAAGCGCCATAAAGCGGTGGGTTCTCGCACCGCCCTCCCGTCGGAGGGGACCGGACGCGATGGACGAGAACGACGCGTATGGGGTGAAAGAGTCCCTCACCGTCGGCGACCGGAAGTACTCGATCTACACTCCGGAACGCCTCGCCGGCGTGGACGCGGCTCGCCTCGCCCGCCGACCGCGCACCACGCGGATACTCATCGAGAACCTCCTGCGCCACGGGGCGGCGGACCACGTCGCCGTCGACCTGATCCGCCAGCTCTGCCACGGGGACGCGCCGGCCGGCGCCGAGCTCCCGTTCCACCCCGAGCGGATCCTGCTCCAGGACTTCACCGGGGTCCCGACCCTCGTCGACCTCGCCGCGCTCCGATCCCAGGCCGAGCGCGAGAAGCTCGACGTGCAACGGATCAACCCGCGGGTGCCGGTCGACCTCGTCGTCGACCACTCCGTGCAGGTCGACAGTTTCGGGACGCGGCAGTCGCTGGCGATCAACCTCCAACGCGAGTACGAGCGTAACGGCGAGCGCTACACGCTCTTGCGGTGGGCCCAGAGCGCCTTCCAGCAGGTGCGGGTGATCCCCCCGGGGAACGGGATCGTCCACCAGGTCAACCTCGAGTACATCGCCCCGGTCGTGGCCGTGCGTCCCGACCGGGGGGAGACCGTGGCGTTCCCGGACACGCTGGTAGGGACGGACTCCCACACGACGATGATCAACGGGCTCGGCGTGCTGGGTTGGGGCGTCGGAGGCATCGAGGCCGAGGCATCGATGCTCGGCGAGCCGTACTTCCTTTCCACCCCGACGGTCGTCGGCGTCCGACTGAGCGGTCGGCTACCGGAAGGGGTCACGGCGACCGATCTGGTGCTGACGACGACCCGGCGACTTCGGCAGCATGGCGTCGTCGACAAGTTCGTCGAGTTCCACGGCCCGGGCCTCGCGTCCCTATCGGCGCCGGACCGCGCGACGCTCTCCAACATGTGCCCGGAGTACGGCGCGACCTCGGCGTTGTTTCCCATCGATGAGGCGACGATCGCCTACCTGCGGGGGACGGGACGCGACGAAACGCAGATCGCGCTCGTCGAGGCGTACGCGCGCCGTACCGGTCTCTGGAACGACGATCGGCCGCTGGACTTCAACGAATCGGTGACGATCGATCTGGCCGAGATCTCGCCCACCGTCGCGGGCCCGGGCAACCCGGAGGAAGGCACCCGGCTCGCCGACGCGCCCGCGTCCTTCCGGCGGTCCCTGGAATCGTACCGCAAGAGCCACCCTCCGTCGCGCCCCCCGAACGGAGGCCACACGTACCCCTCCGACGACCCGCTGCAGGCGATCCCGGGTCCCACGGGTTCGTCGACTCCGCCCGCTCACCGAGGCGGACGCCACCGCGTCGACGACGGCGCCGTGGTGTTCGCGGCGATCACCAGTTGCACGAACACCTCGAACCCCTCGGTGATGGTCGGTGCCGGGCTGCTCGCCCAACGGGCGCTCGCGCGGGGCCTCAAGCCGCCAACCTACGTGAAAACCTCCCTCGCACCGGGTTCCAAGGTCGTGACCGACTACCTCGGCCGGGCGGGATTGATCGAGCCGTTGGAGGCGCTCGGGTTCGATATCGTGGGCTACGGGTGCACCACGTGCATCGGCAACAGTGGCCCGCTCCCGACCGCCGTCGAGGAGGCGGTGAATTCCGACGACCTGTTCGTCGCGGCGGTGTTGAGCGGCAACCGCAACTTCGAGGCCCGCATCCACAACCTCGTGCGGGCGAACTACCTCATGTCGCCGATGCTCGTCGTCGCGTATGCGTTGGCCGGCCGGATGGATGTGGACCTCACCCGCGACCCGCTCGGCCACGACGCGAGCGGAGCCGCGGTCCGGCTCGCCGACCTGTGGCCGTCCGCGGAGGAGATCCGTCAGGTCGTCGAGCGGTGCCTCGACGCGTCCCTGTACCGGAAGGAGTACGCCGCGATCCTCGACGGGGGGCCCCTCTGGAATGCGCTGACCGTCCCGTCGTCGGCGGTCTATCCCTGGGACCCCCGTTCGACGTACGCGCGGGACCCCCCCTACTTCGACCTCCCCGCACCCCCCGTGCCCGTCAACGGGCGGCTGATCGAGGGGGCCCGGGTCCTCGCGTGGCTCGGCGACCGGGTCTCGACCGACCACATCTCCCCGGCGGGAGAGATCCCCGAATCGACGCCGGCGGGGCGGTATCTGATCGAGCAGGGGGTCGCGCCCCACGATTTCAACACCTACGGAACCCGCCGAGGCAATCACGAGGTCATGATCCGAGGGACGTTCGCCAACGTCCGGCTCAAGAATCGCCTCGCGACGCCGACGGAGGGCGGGTGGACCGTCCACGTGCCGAGCGGGACCTCCCTCACGATCTTCGACGCCGCGAACCGCTACCGGGCCGAGGGCGTCCCGACGATCGTCCTTGCCGGCGCCAGCTACGGTCAGGGGAGTTCGCGCGACTGGGCCGCGAAAGGGCCCCGCCTCCTCGGGGTCCGTGCCGTCCTCGTGGAGAGCTTCGAACGGATCCACCGGTCGAACCTCGTCGGGATGGGCGTGCTCCCGCTCGAGTTCGCCCGCGGAGAGAACGCGACGAAGCTCGGGCTCACGGGCCGAGAGAGCTATTCGCTCCACCTCGCGCCCGGCCAGACGTGGGGTCCCGGGACGGAGATCGCTGTGACGGCGACCGGAGAGGGCTCCGCGACCACGTCGTTCCGCGTGCGCTCCCGGATCGACAACGCCGCGGAGATCGAGTACTTCCGGGCGGGCGGCCTGCTGCCGTACATCCTCGCGCGCATGTCGCGCGGCTGATCCCGATCCCCGCCGGTCCGCACTCCGCTACGGGGGCGCGCCGGCCCGGCATCCGGGCGTGCTCGCGAGATCAGCTGGAGCTCGCGCCGCGGGTCGGGTCCACGGTCTGCATCTCGAGGCGTCCGGGGCCCTCCACGTGGAGCGCTTCGAAGCTGAGCGCGTGCCCGACCATCCCGCCGCCGAGCGGCTGGTTGAACGCCTTGAGGTTGACCGTCGCGTCCTTGCGCAGCAGCGCACCGTGGTCGATGTCCATCGCCTCCCCGGGTTTCAGGTCGAATCCGAGGATGTTGCCGTAGCCGTGGTAGGCGACGGTCCCCGGGCCGGTGAGCCGGTCCATCCAGAATCCCAGCATCCGACCGATGCGGCCGGTGCCTTGGACGTAGAAGGTGGAGAACTGGACGCTCGTCGTGGCGACCAGGAGCGAGTGCTCGGCGATGTCGACGGTCTGGCCGGGTTGGAGCTCGAGCGTGCGCACCTCGCCCGGCCGGGACCGACTGAAGGCGACGTACCCCGGTCCCATGTAGGCGTGCTGAAAGAACGGGATACCGGCGACGAGCGAGCGGCGCATGACCTGGCCCAACCCCCCCTGGGTCATCGCCCGGATCCCGACGCGGATCGTCGGGTCGCAGTAGACCATGAGCCCCCCTTCGCAATAGATCTCCTCGGAGGGGAGGAGCTGGACGAGCGCGACGGGGACGAACTCGCCCTGGACGGTGATCTGCATCCCGTTCAGACCCCGCTGTGGACCATGACCAGCCCGGGTCCGAAGACATCGAGGACCGGCCGCGGGCCGCCGCCCGAGGAGCCCCCCGCCGACCCGCCGCCGAGGTTGAGGTTGACATTGAGACCCTGGCTGAGGAGGTTCATGGCGCTCAACGCGGGTGGCTGCCGAACGGCGGTGCCGAGACCGCCGGCGAGCCAGTTGACCTGGACCGGGTTCGTCGGGCTGGCCAATAACAGTCCCTCCGTCGAGGTGCGAAGGGATTCACCGGGTTGCAGCGTGAACGACAGGATGTTCCCGTACGATTGGAGCACGATCGTTCCCGGCCCGGTCAGCTCGTCGACGAAGAGGTACTCGGTGGTCTGGTCGTTGCCGGACCGGACGACCCACCGGGCGAGGACCATCGGGTAGTAGCGGACGGTGGGGTCAAAGCAGATCAGGTGGCCGGCCCGCAAGCGCACCGTCTGCCCCGGAGCGAGCTCCATGACGCGGACCTCGCCGGCCTTGTCGCGGGAGAACGTGACGCTCCCCGGGCCTTCGAACTCGGCGAAGAAGTAGTTCTCCTCGGCATCACCGCGCGAGTGCATCCCCATGAGGTGGGCGCGGCTGACGCCGAGCTGCTTCATCGTCTTGCGCGCGATCTTGACGCCGTTGTCCATGTGGAGCATGATCTCGTGCGCGGCGAGGATCTTCTCGCCCGGCCGCAGTTGGACCAGCACCGCGGGGGTGATGCCCCCGACCGTATCGGCCTTCACGATCTATCCGGGCGCTCCGCCCGGGGCGTCGAGGGCGTAGACGCCCCCGCAGTACTCGCACTTGGCAAATCCGCCGGAAATATTCTGGGCCCCGATGCGCGCACCACAACCCTTGCAGCTGAGCTCCTTGAGGCTCGCCCGGCTGATCGTGACCTCGGTCCGCTTCTTGACGAACTCTTCGGGTACTGGTGACATTGCCTGGGCCTCCTAACTGTGTTGCTGCTTGGGGTCGATGCTCTGGAGCGCGACCTTGCCCGGGCCGACGAGCTCGAGCACCTCGTACGACTCGAGCTTGCCGATCAAGCCGCTGCCAAAGGGCAGGTTCTTGGCCCTGGCCTCGACGCTCGCGCTCTTGAACAGGACCGCGCCGTAGTCGCACGTGACGAGCTCGTGCGCGGCGAGCGTCATCGAGATGATGTTCCCGTAACCGTGGAGCGCGATCTTGCCCGGGCCGGTGAGCCGGTCCATCCAGAACCCCATCATCCGGCCGATCCGGTTGGTCCCCTTGACATAGATCATGTCGTAGGGGATCCGGTTCTCGGCGCACAACAGCGACCCTTCGGCGACGTCGAGGACCTCGTTCGGGGCGAGCTCGATGTCCCGGATCTCCCCGATCCCGTCGCGGGAGAAGGCGACGCTGCCGGGGCCGGTGAACTCGGCCATGAAGAACGGGACCCCTCCGACGGCGGTCCGTTTCATGGTCGAGAGGAGCCCGCCGCTCTGGATCGTCTTGCGACCGACACCGATGCTCGGGTCCTTGTAGAGCATGATGCCGTGCTCGCAGTAGATCGACTCCTGGGGCGCCAGCGTCGCGAGGACCGCGGGCACCATTCCCTTGAGCGTTTCGAGTTCCACGGTCGTCCTGTCCGGATAGCGGCGGAGGGGGTATTACTCCGTTGCGTCGGCGCGGCCTCGGACCGTCCGGTGCGCGAGCCGAACCCCGTCCGGGCCATCGGTCGTGAGGCCCGCTTCCGCGCAGTACTGCAGCACACGGTTGAGCCCCGCCAGGGAGATACGACGACCCCGGCGCTCCAGCTCCTGGAGAAGGCTGCGCCGCTTCGTGGGGCCGGCCGAGCTTGCGAGGATGGCCAGGACCGCATCGACCATCCCCGGGGGAATGCCCTGGATCCGGGGAGGCGACCCTGGCGGCGACGGTGCGGCACCCACGGCGCACCGACGCCTGGCCGAGAGATTATCCCGTCGGTGACTTCGACGCCCTGCCCCAGTGGGGGGCGCGCGTTACCGAACCGCTACGGGGCCGGCACGAAGGAGATGTGGGGCGCCCCGAGGAGCGTGTCGGGGACCACGAGATGGGCCGGGAACACCGGCCGGACGCCCCGCAGCGTCAATCCGAGCTCGTTGCGATGAAGGGCGAGTTCGATGTCGGCCATCCCGCGGACGGCGTCCGTGCATCCCAGACCCGGGCGCAGCAGGCCCAGACACAGGTTCCCGACGGTCCGCACACGTTTGATCCCGTGAAAGAACATCCGCGCGGCCACCTCGGGCCCGACCACCATCTCCATGATCTCGAACGCGACGAGCTCGAGGAACATCCGTCCGCGGGCTCCGCGTATCGCGCTCTCGGCGACCTGCATCTTGGCCATGTCCCGCAGGGCGGTGGCGCGTTTCTGCTTGGGCGAATCATTGCGACCGCCGGCGTGACTGAGGCTGACGACGTACGGCGCCTCATCGTCCTCGCCCACATAGTCGACGACCCGTACCCGGGTATCGAATAGACGTCGGCTCACGGAACGGGTGAGCCCGGCGCGGAACTCGTGCGGCGACTCGCGGGCGGGCAGCACGGCGAGGACACCGTTCGAGTTACTGAGGAAATTGATGAACGTAGGAGCCAACAGCATCTTCCAGTCGGCCGGTCCGACGGTCTCGTCGAGGTCGAAGAGGGCCATGCTACCCCGGGGGAAACCTCCGCCCACGATCCGGTCGAATTCCGCGGTGCCGGTCGAGAACCGCTCTGCACTGTCGGGGAGGGTCGTCCACGTCGCCGTCTCTTCCGCTTTTCCCGGGCGTGAAGGCATGCGGTTTCCATGCGAGAAAGGGGTTCTTAGACCCATTCCCCCGCTAGGTGAAAAACGGCCCCGAACGATCCTAGGCTCGTTCGGTACGCTCCCCGCCCGGACCGGGACCACCGCCCCGAGTTCCGGTCCGGCGCGGGCGTCTCCTCGTATTGCGAGTCGTCTCAAAAAAAGTGAAAAAATGAGTCAAACGGCTGGGCCCCCTGCCTCGTCGCGCGGGTGGCGGGAGGCGGGCTCACCCAAAGCTGCCCGCCGCGGCGATGATGTCCCGATGGGCGCGACCGATGCGGACTGCGCCGCGTCGGGAGGTCGGCAGGAACTTCAGTTCCGTCCAGCTCGGAAGAGGTGGGGGAAGCTCGGCGGGCGTGGTCTCGTAGACGAAACCGAGCGTCCAATGGAACCGGCCCGGACGGGGAGACGACCGCCCACGCTGCCGGCGCGGGAGCATCTTTCCGGAATCGATCCCGAGGAACCGCAGGGAGGCATGCGGCAGTCCGAGGAAATCTCGTGCGATCCTCTCGGCCGCCCGGTCCGGGTGCTCGCCCATCATCAGATGGGACGCGGGGAGGATCCACTCGCCGGCCCGTTGGATCTCGCGGACGCGCCACGGAGGGAGGCAGCCTCGTTCGGTCCAGATCGGGTTCGAGCGGGGGCGCCCGAGCAGAACGTCTCCGTCCCTATTCCGGACTTTGACGAACGCGGACAGGCAGACGCCACCGTTCGGGACGTGGATGTTCAGCCGACGGTCCGACGGACCGAATCGGGCCCAGCGACGGCTCCGCGGCTCCATGGGCCTCGACAGTTCCGCTGGGCTAAACGGAGGGGCCGCGGGCGCATGGGTGCACCGCGCCGTCCCCCGAGCGACCACCACCCCTCGCGTAGGCGTGCGGTGTCAACCCCTGCGTACTGCTCCACACCGTCTAACAACGTCTATACCCAAGGAGTCCAATGGGCGCACCTCCCGAGACCCCCTCACAGGACGAGATACGGTGGGCGCGTTCCAAGTCCCCGCACGGCAGCCGGCCATTGGGCGGTCGCTGAAGTTGAGGCAGTGGCGACCCGGGACGCGCGCGAGCGTACGATCGGGGCGAGCCACCGCCTGGGTGCTCGGGGCCGTTGTCCTGATGCTCCTGTCCAATCTGGTCGCGTTCCCGGCCTCGGCCCGCGCGGCCTCCCCGCCTCAGCTGGTTCGCCCGCCGGTGGTAGCCCAAGTTCACTCCCCCATCGCGGGCAGCACTCCAGTGCAACCGCTCGCGGGCCCGACGATCGCTCCCCCCACTGTGACCCGGTCTCCGTCCCCTTCTGTGTGCCTCGCGTTCGCACTTTTCGACTGCTCGCGACCCTCGGGCTCGGCGATGCGGCCGGCGGTGCCCGCGGCGTCCGGGCCCTCGTCGTGGCTGAACCTGACACCGAACCCGTACCCCGCGGTCTACCCCAACCCGCGTTCTGGCGAGGGGCTCGCGTACGACCCGGACACCGAGAGCACGCTGATGTTCGGCGGCTCCAAGGACATTTCCGACATCTACAACGACATCTGGTCCGTCAGCGCG